>JAYPXF010000170.1:8606-12831 GCA_038154405.1 Verrucomicrobiales bacterium
CAACATCCCGGAAAACAAGCTCGAGGCGGTGCGGCAATGGCATAAGGCAAGCCCCTCCTGCTGAAACGCGGGAGTTCGGAAGTCATTCACTTTTCATCGTGGAACGCTCATTCCGTGTTCTTCCAAGATCCGGCCGGCAACATTCTCGAGTAGATCGCGCGGCATGATCTTCCAAATGCAGCGGACGGGAAATTCACACCGGCCGACATTCTCTACGCAAGCGAGATTGGCATGGGCGTCTACCGCAACAGCGGCAAGGAGTTCGCCGCTCTTGGTGATGAACACGCGCTTCTCATTCTCATGCAACGAAATCGACTCTGGACTCCGGACAAGAACGCCGGGCGGAGGTTCATCCCGTAACTGCGACCATTCGTTCGCTCAAGACCGGAGCACTGGACATTCAGGAACTCGGATATCAGATCCGAACTGAAGCGAGCTGAATCTAGTCTAATCAAAACGGCGGACGACCGCCGCCCCCTCCACCCATACCTCTTCGCCCCTGTTCCCTCTTGAACGCCTCAACCAGCGTTTCACCAGGCTTCAAGTCTCGTCCCTTGATGCCCGGATGATCCAGCGGCACCCTCGTCACCCGAAACATGGAGGTCGCACCGCGCGGAACTCGCCCGACGCCCGGCAGGATATATTCCCACACGATTTCCTCCTTCTCCTTCGTCACTTCAAACAACCGGCCGTTCGGTCCGGAACAGATCAGCGTGTTGCCGTTGGGCAGACGGTGGGCACCAGAGATGTTGTGGGCGTTGAAGTCCGCCTTGTTTGGTGCCGCGTAACTCCAAACCGGTCTGGCCGGGCCGTATGCCTTACCGGTCAGTGGATAGGCTCCGTCCGCAGAGACCGGCGAGGCGATCTCGTCCACGGAACTGTAGTTGCGACCGACACGACGCGAACCGTTGTTGAACACGAGAAAGTTGCCCGCACCCGGATAGCCTTTGGGAATCCATCGCGCATCGTGCTGCGCGAACAGTTGTTGATCGTTCCGTTCCCCGCCAAAGTAGACATACGGATTGCCCCAGCGGTAAAGAATGTCCCCACCCTTACCAGATTTGCCGCCGGTGTGCCCGGCCGCCTCCTCGGTCGTCGTGCTGTGATCGATCACCCAGAATTCATGTTGGTTGTGGCTGCTGACCACGATCTGGTCCAGCTGGGCGTTGTAGTGAACGGAATTGAGATGATTCCAATCCGCCTGTCCTCTCGAAGTGAAATTCACGTCAATCAACTCCGGATGGTCTTTCACCACGCCGTAGTTGTCCTTGGTCTTGTCGTGATCTTGGATCAGGTGATCCCACACGTGCCATTCCCAGACTGTCTCCGCGTCCCATTTCCCCTTCGGCTTGAGTTCCACGATTTTGTCCGGCCACAGTTCGTTGCCCTCCAGCCACGCCGGATTGCGTCCGGCCTGGACGGCTTCGGCCCGGGTTTTATTCTCCCAGGCAATTGTCAGGACATTGCCGTTGGGCAACGGCTGAATGTCGTGATGCTGACGGTGCTTTTCATTCGCGTAGAGATGCTCCCAGATCGTGTTACCCTCCCAATCCAGAATCTGAATTCCACCGCCCGCGCCGCCTTGGCCAAAACCCCACACGTTCGGCGGCTTCACCGAACGCAGCAGATTTCCATTCGGCAGCAGGTAGACCGAGTTTCCCGGCTGATACTCGGTTTTCCACGAATGCACAATACGCCCCTTCATATCAACCAACCAGGTCGTGCCCAACGGAAGTGGGGCAATGAGATTATACCCCTTGAAGGCTTTGTCCGTGTTCTTGATCAGCCCGACCTTGGCGGGCAATGGAGATGGCCCGGGCCTCTGCGCCAAGGCTATTGTGGGACTCAAAGAAAGCGCGCCCAAGAGGAATACGATCGTCTTGATCTGGTTGTTCATGGCTGTGAGGCCGCCCAATCAACCAAGCGCAGCGCCACGTTGCAACACGACTAACGCGCGCTTAACAGACTTTTACGAACCGCAACGTGCCGTTTACTTTTTCTTCTTCGGAGCTTTCTTCCCGCGGGCAGGCCGTTTCCACTCGCCGGTGAATGGGGCTTTTTCGAAAGTCCTTCCATCGCCTGACACGCGGGGGTCCTTCAGCTTCTTCAACTGCGACATCAGGCGCCGATTGAGCTTCTTCTTCACCTGAGCGAATTTCGCATCGCCCGCCAAGTTCTTGATCTGATCGGGATCATCTTTCAGTAGGTACAGCTCTTCGTGCGGACGTTTCCCGAACGCGTAGTCATAGTGCCATTTCCACTTCGGATCCTTGCGATTCTCCACGAGCCACGCCTTGGTCGGGCTGGCGTCAAAATCAGCGAACGTCACGAAGGTCGAGTTCTCGAGGGTGTTCCAATCGGGTGCCTTGTCATCGGTCAGATTGAAAGGATCTCCCATCGGCCAGCGATTCGGCTCGAAGTTGATGATGTAGAGATGCTCCTTGGTCCGCAGGGCACGCTGCGGATACGGCGTGAAGCCGGGGCGGGACATCGCCACGTGACGTTCACGACCGGTGATCACAAAGTTGCGTTGCTTGTCCACCATGCCGGACTTCTTGGATTCGAGCACGCTCACGAGACTGCGCCCGGTCATCACCTTGGGAGCATCAACGCCGCCCAACTCCAGAAAAGTTGGGGCCAGATCCATCAGGTTCACGAAATCATCCAACACACGTCCACCGGGTTTACCTGGCCACCAAGCCGCCAGCGGCACGCCCACGCCGTAGTCGTAGAGATTGCATTTGCCGCCAGGGAATCCAGGTGGCCCGTGATCTCCGCTCACGAAGACCACCGTGTTCTCCAATTCACCAATCTCTTCGAGCTTATTGAGCAACAATCCGAAGGCATCGTCAAAGGACTGAACTTCGCCGAGGTAATCCGCGATATCCTGCCGCACTTCGTGAACATCCGGCATGAACTTGGGCAGCTTGCCTTTCAGGTCGTCCGGATCGATGCCCCACAGTTTCTTGCCGGAACCCTTGATCCATTTCCGGTGCACTTCGGTCGGGCCGAACCAGTAGCAGAACGGCTGACCTTTTTCCCGCGCATCGAGAAAAGATTGAAAATTCTTTCGCACTTCGTCGTAGAGGACTTCCTTGGCGGCCTCAACCGTCTTGCCCTGCTCCACCATACGACTTACGTGCTGGGAGAATTGGTTGAATCTGCCCCCGGCCTTTTCGTACGCATTCGCCGGGCCGAATTGCGCGTCCTTGGGTGAACCCGGCGACCAAACCTTGTACGTTTCGCCGATGTGATAACCGGAGGCTTCCAGCAATTTGGGAAAGCTGGGAACCTTTTCATGTTCCCAGACGGCACCCTGCAGGATGGCCGCCCGCCCCGTCCGGAAGAAGTATTGACCTGACAGGATCGCACTACGACACGGCGTGCAGGACGGCGCATTCACAAACGCGTTCTTGAAGAGCACCCCGTTCTTCGCGACCCGATCAAAGTTGGGAGTCTTAACCACATCACTCGCCGTCGGCCGCCCATCAAGTCCGGCATAGGCACTGGCATAGCGTCCCCAGTCATCAGCGAAGGCAAACAGGATATTGGGACGTTTGGCCTTGGCGGCATCCGCCAATCCCAAACCGAGGGCACAAAATGCCAGTGCGAAGAGGAATCGTGACTTCATTGGGTTTGAACTAACCGAATATACCGGCTAAGGCAATGCCCGCCGTGCCTGTCCAGCCACGCTCAACACATGGTCAAAGCGATCTTTTTTGATTTCGACGGCGTCATCATGGATTCGATGACGCTCAAGCTCGACGCGTACTGCGAGTGCCTCAGCGAATACAATCTGGCTCGCACTGACGTGGACGGGATCATGCGCGAGTTCATGGGGCAATCCCGGCGCAAGATCATCGTGAAACTCTACGAAGAACTGGTCGGCGAAAAGATTCCGCCATCCGTCTTTGATTCCGCTCTCCATCGGTTCAATGAAATGGACGATGCCGCCCGTGAGAAAATGGAATACCTGCCCGGGAGTTTGGAATTCATCAAAGCCGTGCATGAAGGGCGCTTCACGGCCGTCGTCACTGGAACACCTGAGGATTTCATCCTCAAGACCTCGGCATACCACGATCTGGATCGATACTTCGACGTCGTCCGTGGCAGTCCGGACACCAAACGTCAGATTGTGGGCGAGTTGCTGGCATGGAATGACCTGAGCGCGGAGGAATCGATCTTCATCGGCGACGGCAGAACGGATCAGGATGCCGCCGACCAT
>JAYPXF010000170.1:12841-15594 GCA_038154405.1 Verrucomicrobiales bacterium
GGACAACGGCGACTCGTCCTTTGAACCCGATAGCGCGTGGAAGGTGGTGAGCAATCTGAACGAACTGACGCCGCTGTTTGCCTGACCGCATCAGCAGAGCTTGACCACGCCACGATTGTACCCGACACAGGCAGGCGTCGATGTTTCCACGAATCGCCTCTTTGATTGTCTGCACGCTTCTGCTGCTGCCGCGAGAAATCTGCGCCTGCTCCGTTCCCGTGTTTCGGTATGCCTTGGAGCACTGGGCGCCGGACGTTTACCAAGGCCTGGTATTTCACCGCGGCGAGCTCTCTACCGAAAACCAGGCGCTCCTCAAACGCCATGACGGCTCAGAGACGAATCGCGCCCCTGCCAATCTAAGGCTTCGAGCCGTGAACCTCGACGAAGCCGAGTCAGAGCAGTGGCTGCCGGTCTGGGAAAGCCTCAACCAGAAAGAGCTGCCTTGGTTGTTGGTTCGAGCGGAGCCGAAGACCGGTCTCAATTGGATTCATTTCTCGCTCCCTTTCAACGAACCAAGCCTGCAGTCTCTCATTGATTCTCCAACCCGGCAGGCGATTGCGAAACGCCTGGAAGCCGGTCAGAGCACGGTTTGGGTCATGCTCGATTCGGGGAATGAGACCGCCGATGCGGAAGCAGAGACACGATTGACTGACCGCCTGAAGTATCTTCAATCCGTTCTCAAACTGCCAGAACTGAGCGAAGCCGACATCGCCAATGGTTTGATTTCCATCGGAGCCGCAGATCTTCGTCTGGAGTTTTCCAGCATCCGAGTTTCTCGCAATGATCCCAAGGAGCGTTGGTTCGTAGAATCTTTGCTCAACAGCGAAACCGATCTGAAGGACCTGAAGGAGCCCATGGTGTTCCCCATTTTTGGTCAAGGCCGAGCTCTCTATGCCCTGGTGGGAAAAGGGATCAGCAGTGAAACCATCGACAACGCCGCCATCTTTCTCACCGGCAGTTGCTCATGCGAGGTCAAGGAACAGAATCCAGGGGTAGACCTGCTCATGAGCGCCGACTGGGTCGGCCTGCTGCGGAAACAGGCGACGGCAGTTGTGAACAACAGCACCACCAATGTTCCCACCGCGCCTGCCCCGCAAACGGCTCCCGAAACGGTCACGTTCTCCGGCAGCTCTGCCACGCCCGCCGATGCCACCACTCCGACTGCAACTCCACCCCGTTCAAAGTCCCTCATGCTCATCCCCGTCTTGATCGTGTTGGCGTTCGCAGGGTGGGCATTGATTAAATCCCGGAATTGACTCGTCCCGTCTGCTCACCTCATCCCCTGATTCATCGACTTATGAAACGCCTTCTCGTTCCTCTTTTCGCCCTCGGCTTGTTGCTGACCGCCCAATCTGCCACCGCCGAAGGCCCGGCCCATACCCTGAACGCACTCGGACTCCAGGGTGGTCTGGTCGTACAGATTGGCGCTGACGACACCACTGACGCCGCCTTGCTCGGGAAAAGCGGACGATTCATTGTCAACGTCCTCGACACCGATGCGGACACCGTGAAGACAGCCCGCGGCAGTTTGAGCAAAGCCGGAGTCTACGGCCCGGCCTCGGTGGAGCAGCTTCTGAATCCATCCAAACTTCCTTACTCCGAAAACCTCGTGAACGCCGTCCTCGTCCAATCCTCGGGAGTTCCCCTGGAAGAAGTTCTTCGTGTGCTGACACCGGACGGTTTCGTGGTGATCACGGATACCAAGGGGATCGGCGTAAAACTGTTGAAAGCCAAGGGCTTTGACTCGATCCATCCCGGCAAGGGCATCTTCATCGCCGCCAAACCACGTCCGGCCAACATCGACACCTGGTCTCATCCACGACATGGAGCGGATGGCAATGCGGTTTCCACCGACACCGCCGTCGGTCCTCCCCGTCGCATCCGCTGGGTCGCCGCCGCCCGACATGAGGTGGAGGGCATGGTCACGGCCGGGGGACGGAACTACTACGGCAGCCTCCTGGCGCGGGACAGTTTCAACGGTCTCCGCCTCTGGCACTACGACATCGGCAAGAACAAACACAACTCCGGCGACTTCGATCTCCCTCGACTCTCCTCAAGTCTCGCCCGGCCGATCGCATCGAAAAAATACATCTTCGCCATCGTGCAATCCAAACTCGTCGCACTCGATGCAATCACCGGTGAGAAAGTTCGCGAATTTGGCGGACTCGCTCGTCCCACCGAACTTCTGCATCACAAGAGCACTGTGATCGCTGCGGATGCCAATGCGTTGCGTGCCTACGACACCGAGTCCGGCAAGGAACTTTGGGTTTTCAACGGTGGGGAAATCAACAATGTCGTGGCAGGATACGGTGTGGTCACCTTCATTCACGGCCGCCCAAAGCGGGGTGAAAAGCTGGCCGCCGTCGCCGTCGACCTCCTCAGCGGCAAGATGAAGTGGCAGAACGATTCCTTCGACTTCCTCGGCAAGGTGACCCGCACGGTTCTGCATCAGGATCAACTTGCCTTCGAGCTCTCTTCACTGAGCGACAACGACCTTGGGAACGAACTGAAGATCGTGTCGTCACAGACCGGTGAGCCCATGTGGAACAAGGCCTATCCACCGGGCATGAACCATCGGCGTCAGGCGCGGGCGATGTATCTGAACGACAAGCTCTGGATCCTCCATGGTGGCAAGACCAACTACGTGGACCGCGCGAACATGAAGCGGCTGCCGGTGCAGGTATCATCGCTCGACCCCAAGACCGGCACCACGCTGAATACGCATCCGGCCGGCCTGGCGCACTGTTTTCCAC
>JAYPXF010000171.1:0-15468 GCA_038154405.1 Verrucomicrobiales bacterium
CCCGCGCCTGGGGACCGGGCGCGCTTCCGCCCCGCTCCCTGCTCCCCCCCCCCCGATTAGTCTGGAAACCCGAACTGAAAGTCCATGCCATGAAGGCAGCCAAAAAGAAGGCGACCCCCCAAAAGGCCGCCACCACCGCCAAAAAGAAGACCGCGGCCACCACCGCCAAGCCCAAGGCCGCTTCCAAGAAGAAAGCCGCCAAAAAGAGCGCGCCCAAGAAAGCCGCCGAGAAATCGTCAACCTCCGCGTCGGCGAAGAAGAAGGTGGCCTCCAAGAGTTCGGCTCCCAAGAAAAAGACCGCCGCCCAAAAGGCGCCTGCAAGGAAATTCGCGCAGAAGAAAACGACGAAGAAAAAAGCTGTAACCCGGAAGGCGGCGACGGTTTCCAAGCAAAAGACCATTCCCGCAATCCTGCTGGAGGGCGACAGTGCGCCGACACCACGACGCAGCGGACCGGGTGCGCGCTACCAACTCGGTCCCGAGTCGGCGCGAATCGCGGCGGAGGACGAACTGGGCGAATTGCCAGAATCCTATGGCACCGGTCTGTTGGTGGTCACGGCCCGCGACCCGCATTGGCTCTACGTTTTCTGGGACCTGACCGACGTGCAACAGGCCAAACACATCAAGGCCGCGCGAGACGGACATCTCACCCTTCGACTTTTCGGCACGCGACAGCCGGGACAGGTCATCTCCGAAACGGATGTGCATCCCGAATCGCGCAACTGGTTCATTCCCGTTCCGCACGCCGGTCAGAAGTACTCGGTTGAACTAGGTTATTTCGATGCCAAGGACGTCTGGCAGGCCATCTCAGAATCCCGTGTGGTCGCAACGCCGCCGGACTCCCTGGCCGACGACACCAGCGCGGATTTTGCCACGCTCCCGGTGGAGGTCCCTTTCGAACAACTGACCGCCACCGTGCGACAGGTGGTTTCCGAGAACGTGCCGTTGCTGGAGGCTCTCGAACAATTGCGCATCGAAGGTCACGAGGCGCTGCCCGGTCCCGATTATTTCAGACAGATCATGAGTGGTAAGAAACCGCCCGTGGTCGACCTGACTGGGGAGCAGAAACAGGCACTTGCCGAAGTCATCACCATGGATGAAGTGCGGCGTGTCTGGGTGGACTCTCATGAAATCACCGAACTGGTGAAGAAACAGCTCGTCCGCGAACTCGCCTCCCAAGCCGCGGCGGCCGGAGGCGCCCGGGCCGTGTCCAGTGCCGGCGTTTCCAGCCTCTCCAGCCCGTTTGGAGCGATGGGAGAAGCTGGCGAGAAGGACTTCTGGGTCAATGTGAACGCCGAACTGATCATCTACGGCGCAACCGAACCCGATGCCACCGTCACCATTGGCGAACGTCGCATCGATCTCCGTAAGGACGGCACTTTCAGCTATCGCTTCGCGCTTCCGGACGGACAATACGATCTTCCCATCCAGGCAACCTCCGCGGATGGCGATGATTCCCGAAATGCCGATCTGTCCTTCAGCCGCGTCACCCAGTATCGCGGCGACGTCGGTCGTCATCCACAGGATCCGGCTCTCAAGACACCGCGCCCCGAAAACACGGCCTAGATTCCAGACAGTCAGCTCCCCTTCGACGCAGCGGAATTCGCAAGAAATTCCGACCTTGTGGAGTTCGAGTTTCGGAAAATATCACATCTCCCGAGACGCAGAGAAGTCCTCACAGCAGCTTCACGCATTCCTCAATGCGCCGCAATGCCTCGCCAATGTTCTCGACGCTGTTGGCATACGAGAAGCGCAGGAATCCCCTGCCATTCTCTCCGAAGCCATCCCCGGCAAGGCAGGCCACGCCGGCATCCTCGAGCAGACGACTTTCCAACTCCTTGGATGAGAGCGGCAACTCGCTGACATTGGCGAAGGCATAGAAAGCACCATTGGATGCGCGACAGGAGATCCCGGGAACCGCGTTCAATCCCTTCACGATGAAGTCGCGCCGTTCACGAAACGCTTCACGCATGTCGTCCACAGGATCCTGTGGACCGGTCAGCGCCTCCATGCCTGCCTTCTGCGTAAACGTGGCCGTGCAGGAATTGCTGTTCACCATCAGGCGCTCGATCGAGTCGACCAGCCACTCGGGATAAATGCCGTACCCCAACCGCCAGCCGGTCATCGAATAGGTCTTGGAGAAGCCATCGAGAATGACGGCGCGCTCCAGGATGCCATCAAACTGGGTGATCGATACGAAACGATCCTCGTAGAGCAATCGACTGTAGATCTCGTCTGTCAGGATCATCACGTCGTGCTTCACGCAAAGTTCGGCGACTTCCTTGAGATCGTCACGACTCAAGACGCCGCCAGTCGGGTTCTGCGGGGAATTCAGAATGAGCAGCTTGGTACGATCGGAAACGATGGTCTTCAGATGGTCCACTTCGAAGGAGAAGTCATTGGCTTCCACCAACGGCATCGGCACTCCCTTGGCCCCAAGGTAGTTGATCAGCGAGCGATAGATCGGAAAGCCCGGATCGGGATAGATCACCTCATCTCCTGCTTCCACCAGGGCCAGGAGCGTGAAGAACATGACCGGCTTGCCTCCCGGAGTTACCACAACTTGTGAGGCGTTCGCATCAATGCCGCGGGACTCGGCGATGTGGGCGGCAATCAATTCACGAAACTCCGGCAGACCGCAGGTCGGACCATAGCCGGTCAACCCGTCGTCAATCGCCTGTTTACCCGCGGCGCAGATGTTCGCCGGCGTGGGAAAGTCCGGCTGACCAATCTCCAGGTGGATGATCGATTTCCCCGCGGCCTCCAGTTGCTTGGCCTTGGCCAATACCTTGAACGCCGTCTCCGTGCCCAGTCGTGTGACTCCCGCTGCGATGTGCTGATCCATGTTCGCGCGGAGTCTAGGGTTCCAACCACGGTGGGGCGAGCGTACTCGCGAGCCGAATTGTGGCGTGGGTGGTTTGAATCAAGCGCTGATCTTGCGATCCGTTGCGGATCGCTGTCGCTACAACAGTATGTCTACCTGATCTCCAGCAGTTCCTTGGCAGTCCAGCCGTGTTCGTGTTCGGCGCTGGACTTGCGGATGGCGGCAACCTTCTTCCTGGTCACCGGATCGTACGGGTGATCCCATTCGCGGCGGATGTAGGTGAGCACATCGGCAACCTGTTGGTCGCTGAACGATTGGTGCCCCGGCATGTTCATGTTGTAGCGCTTGCCGAGCACGGTCACGGGACCGGTCATGCCATGCATCACGATGCGGATGAGGTGATCCTCATTGCCGGCGACCCATTCGGAGTTGGCCAGGGGCGGAGCCAAGCCGGGCATGCCGAAACCGTGCGGCCGATGACAGTTGCCACAGGTCATGTTGTAGAGCTGTTTGCCGGCTTCAAACTGTTGCTTCTCCACAGAACTCAACTGTCGCACGGGCGGTTCAGGTTCCACTCCCGGTTTGCCCGGCCATACCAGAATCTCGTCCAGTTCACGGAACGCCTTGGCAAATGATTCCTCTTTGATGGCAGCCAACTCCGCCAGACCCGCCGGTTTCTCCGGGAGACCGATCCGCTTGCGACGGGTAGGTGGCAATCCCGGAGTTGCGGCGAGTTTTGGCGGCGTCATGCCTTTGATCAGCGCGGTCTTCTGCCACACTGGAATGCCTTCCGTGCCCACCAGACCCAACACGGTGTTCACGGAATCGCGACGGCCTTGGGTGATGACGCATTTGGCAAGATCGCCGAGGAGGCGTTCACGATTGCCGTCCCGTTGTTGAAACTGTTTGTCGGCAATCAGCTGAACTACAAATCCGGCTTCCCGACCGGGCATGCCGGAAATGATCGCGTCGCGGATGCCGCGATTGCCGGCATTCTCACGGGCCAATCTGACCAATGCAGATTGGGCTTTCGCGTGCGACACACCACTCAAGGTGAGCGCCAGTTGAAGGCGAACGTCGGGATCGTTTGCTTTGATCATCGTCAACACGGTCTTCAATGCGTCCTCTTGTTCCCAGGTCTTGAGGATCGGATCACAAAGCCGGATGGCGGCGGCGATGACCTTGCCGTGTTTCTCGGTCTTCAGCACTCTCCCGATCAGGTCGAGATCCACATAGCCGAGGCCTTCCAAGGTCCAGAGCGCATGCAGGCGACCGAAGTGTGAGATTCCTTTGAGCGCGAGCTGCTTGAGGGCGTTCACAGCAGCGGGTGATTGCTTGTCCACCAACAGGCGTTGCGCAGTGTCGCGATACCAGCCGTTGGGATGTTCGAGCGCCGCCACCAGATCGGCAGTCGAGGCCTTCGCCAGATCCGGCCCCGAATCCAGCGGCCGTTGTTTGTGAACAATCCGATAAATTCGTCCTCGGCTCACGACCTTGTCCAATCCGCGGCTTTCCGCCTGCTTGCGGAGGTAGGTTGTCAGGTGCGCGTGGTGTTGGATGATGCCGTGATACATGTCGACGATGTACATTGCACCGTCAGGACCCATGTGCGCGTTGACGGGACGAAAAATCTCATCCGTGGAAACCAGGAATTCAGCCTGCTGCTTGTCGTACGGATTGATCGCGGTGATGCGACCATCCTTCTCCGTGACATCATCGCGGCGCAAGAGATTGCCGCAGGGTTCCGGAACAAATACATCGCCAAGAAATTCCGGCGGGAAATGTGTGCCCCGATAAATGGCCAGACTGCTCGCACCGGTGAATCGCTTCATCGTTCCATTTTCGCGCAGGAAGCCGGGACGGTAGGCGCGATTGACGCCGGGTGTCATGCGTCCCGGCCACACGGTCTGATTCGGCAGGGGTTGAATGCTGTACGTCGCACCGCGATGAAAGGGATTGCGCTGCAGGTAGGCGGAGGGAATGTGCTCCACGCGAAAGTGGTCGCTGTTGGAATTGAAGATCAGGCGACCGTAGTTGTCCTGGCAGATGCCCCACTGGCCCTTGAAGTAGGTGTTTTCCTTCTTCCACTCATCATCGACAAATCGATAGCGACTCGTTGACTTTGCATTGTAGAACCAGTTGTCCAGTCCACGGGTAAGGCCGTTCACGGCATGCTCGACATTCAGCTTGCCGTCGACCGGTGCGGCGCGGGGCGCGTATTCCGCATCGACCACGACGCGCTTGCCAGGCTTGTCGCCCTCGAGAATCGGATAGTGATACAGGACGGGCGGTTCACAGATCAGGACGCCGTTCTGGGTGAACGCCATGGCACGCGGCATCATCAGATTGTCGAGAAACACCGTCTTGCGATCGGCGCGTCCGTCGCCGTTGTCGTCGTGCAGGATGGAAACCCGGCTGATCTTCTGCACTTCACCCGAACCGTCCGACTTCGGCATGAACGACCGCATCTCCATCACCCACAGGCGGCCGCTCGCGTCCCAGCGGACCATTACCGGATTCACCACCATAGGTTCGGCTGCCACGAGCTGGATCTCAAAGTCGCCCTGCAAGGTGAATGTCTTGAGCGCGTCTCCGGGAGCCGCGGGCGGCGCGGGCGGTATCGTGTCAGCAGGGATCTGGGCCACTTGGGTTTCGCCTTCGCGGTCGCCGGTCTGGGCGGAAGCCGACAGGGCGACGAGCAGAGCGGCGGATAGAATTGAACTGGGCTTCTTCATCGGGATAGGGATTGTTCGAACGATCTCGTGTTGTTCGTCAAGCATACCATCGGACTATACGGGCATTGCCACCCGTCGACGTCTGACCTACAAAACGCGCCATGCAAATCACTTTGAATCGTATCGCGTCTGTATTCGTGGCCGGCGGACTGCTCTTGGGCGCCGCCGATGCCTTCGCCGGAGACAAGAATAAGAAGAAGGGATTCGTCTCTTTGTTCAATGGAAAGAACCTCGACGGCTGGGTAAAGCGCGGTGGCAAGGCCAACTACAAGGTCGAAGGCGGCGCGATCGTCGGCACGACCGTCCCCAACACGCCAAACACCTTTCTGTGCACGGAGCAGGACTACGGCGATTTCATCCTGACCTACGAATACAACGTGCATCCGCAGCTCAACAGCGGCGTGCAGATCCGTTCGCAGGCCTTTGACGAGGCCAAGGAAATCAAGATCGGAGACAAGACCAAGAAGGTGACCGCTGGTCGCGTGCACGGTTACCAGGTTGAAATCGACGCCAACAAGCTCTCCCGGTCCTGGATGAGCGGCATCTATGACGAAGCTCGTCGTGGCTGGCTCTACCCGGGAAGCAAGGGTGGCGATGCCAAGAAGTTCACTGAGCAGGGCACCCGTCTCTACAAGCCCGAACAATGGAACAGCGTGAAGGTTGAGTGTCGTGGTGACTCCATCAAGACCTGGCTCAACGGCGAATTGCGCGCGGACTTCAACGACGACCTGACCGCCAAGGGTTTCATCGGCCTGCAGGTCCATGGCGTGGGCAAGAACGAGACCAAGATGTTCGCCAAGTGGCGCAACATTAAGATCAAGGTTCTCGACTGATCTTGGTCTTCTCAATCCGAGAGCCGACGCGATTCAACGCGCCCACCGTGTAGATCATCGGATACAGCTTTTCGTAATACCAGAGCTTCGCAAAGTAGAAGCCGATGGGTGAGGCGTTCGTCCACTCATCGGCTTCCACCTTTTTGATCAGCCAACGAGTTCCTGTATCGATCGCATTCTCCAATCCATCCAACTGAAACGGGCATCCGGCGAGCGCTTCAAGAGCGAGCGCAGTTTCCTCGATCGAAGCCGGCCAATCGCCCCCGCCACTCCAGCTGCCATCAGGCTTCTGGGCATGGATCAACCAGTCTGCCGCGCCCTTCGCCGGCGACGTTATGCGAATTGAATTGTATTCCACGATGTCGTTCAAGGCGGTCAAAACTTTGGCTGTGCCGTAGGTGGGATTCTCATCATCGGTGGAATGTTGGTTGCCAAACCAGAGCGGAACCCACGCACCGTCATTGCGTTGTGTTCCGGTCAGATATGTCAGCGCATCATCCATCGCCTGTTCTGTTTTCCTGACCAGCTCCTCGGCCAGAGAATCCCGCCAGCAACACCATGCCCGCAAGGTGTGCGCGGTCAGATCCGGACTGCTGCGATCGAACGGCAGGTTCGTCCATCCACGGCAGAAGGTGGGGATCCCGCCATCGCTGTTCTGCAGATCCAGCAACCATTTCACACCCATGGCGCCGGATTCGTTTACCCGCGATTCCTCTGCACCCAGTCTGTTCAGCGCCACCAAGGCGCCCGGTGTGTCGTCCGCGTCCGGCACGCCACCGGTCAGATCTGTCCATGCCCAACCGCCCGGTGCCGCATTGGTGTAGGGATGGACCACCTGATAGTGCTGACCGAGCAACCAATCACGAACACATGCCTGTTCATCTTTCGAAAGATCCAAACCACCTCCCTTGCTCAGCGCATCAAGGGACATGGTTGTCACCCACGTCGCGAGATTCGTATCAATCGGCCAGCTGCCATCAGCACGCAGTGAATCCATCAGGAACCGGATCGCCTGCAAGGCAACCGGATGATCCGCATTTCCCGCGGCGGCAAGGCTCATTGTGACAAAGCTGGTCAACGGCGTCGCCTCCAGGAATCCGCCGCTTTCAGGTTGAATGTTCTTCAACACCTCCAATGTTCTGCTGCGGGTCAGGTTGCGAAAGCCACGGGCGAATGGATTCCGCGTCGGCAACTTCGCGTGGCGCACCTGGCCGATCGCGATCAAGGCCGGTAGTGCGTAACTCACCACCGGCAGACGCATGGCGGCAAAAAGCTCCTGCGGGAACGCGGCGAGTTCAAACGGCAATTGAATGACATGTTTCCAACCGTCCTCGCCAAGCCGCCCCCCGATCGTGCACATCGTCAAGATGGGAACGGAGAACGTGCGGTCCTTGCCGTAACGTGCCGTGATGGCATGGGCGAGACGTTCGGGCTTCAGTCCACCGGCCTTGCGCTGCAACCACTCTGCGGCGCGTTCAACCGAATCTGAAAATTCCTCATCCGCTCCTGGCACAGCACCGAACGCGGCCCATCCCAAAGCAGTGGTGCTGATGTTGCTGAAGCTCAGCGTGGTATCTCCCCAACCACCGTCCTCGTTTTGATTCTCAACCAGCCAACGCAGCCCGGAACGGATTGCATCCCGCCGCGCCGCGCGGGCGTTCGCAGTGAACAGTTCCGCCGGCAGTCCGTGCGGATCCGCTCCCTGTTCCCATACCGCCAAAGCCACCACCGCCGTGGCGGTCGAGAGCGCGCTGCTGGAAAGTTCTCCCTCCCAATGACCTGCGTCATTGCGCTCGTCCAGCAATGCGCCGGTTGCCTTATGCAACGCTTTCTTCAGCCTTTGGAGATCGATGTTCATTCGATACGTTTCACTGCAGCTTGGTATGTTCCATGCTTTTGGCGAAGGCAAATTATCCGGCGTTCCACCTTGAAGAAACGTTCGCGGTGAGGTAACGGTATTGCGTTTTCGAAGGGGTTCCTCCCCTTCACAACCAGAGTCAGAACAATGCCTACCGCAACCGTTCCCTCTCCGAGTGTAGTTCATCACTACCCGGCACAGCAGTCTCTTCCTCACATCAACTTTTCCATCGAAGCACCGGATGCCGAGTCCGTGTTCCTGTGCGGCGATTTCAACGATTGGGATCCCAATGCCTATCCGATGCAGCGAATGCCAAACGGTGTCTGGAAACTACAGTTGGATCTACCTTCCGGCGAGCATCACTACTGGTTTCTGGTGGATGGAAAACCGCGTCTCGATCCCAAGGCTGAACGGATCAGCAACGAACTGTTGAAACACAAGGTGTCACTGCTGATGGTCGCGTAGCCGGACGCACTTACTGCAAATCCAATTTGCGGAGCTTCTCCAGCTTCGGTGGAATCGCGTACTGGCAATAGCCGTTCTCCGGATTCCGATTGAAGTAATCCTGGTGGTAATCCTCCGCCGGGAAGTACTTCTGCAACGGCTCGATCTCCGTCACGATCGGATCGCCGAACTTTGCCTGCGCGGCTTCGCGTGAGCTTTCGGCGATACGCTGCTGATCATCATCCATATAGTAGATGCCCGAGCGATACTGCGTGCCAACATCATTGCCTTGGCGGTTCAGCGTCGTCGGATCATGAACCGTCCAGAAGACGTTCAACAGGGTCTCCACGGACGTCCGCTCCGGATCGAAGGTGATCTGAATCACTTCCGCGTGATTGGTCGTGCCCGTGCAGATATCTTTGTAGGTGGGATTCTCCGTGTCCCCGTTGGCATATCCCGACTCAACCTTCTCCACGCCCGGCACCTGCAGGTATACCGCTTCCACACACCAGAAACAGCCGCCCGCCAAAGTCAATGTTGAAGAACTCATGTCTGACACCGTAGCGGAATTCGCGAAGAATTCCGACTCCGGTAGCAACAAGCGGCCTACGCGTCCCCACCAACGGAATCGGAAGATTTCGCATCTTCCGCTACATCTCACATTCTATTCAAGTGCGTCCAGTGCAGCCAAGACCTCGCGGGTATTGCTGCGGCCGCCGTGGGTTCGGCTGACTTTTGCAAAACGCACGATCCCTTGCTTGTCGATGACATACGTTGCGGGATAAGCCGTTTCCCGGCGCGCTCTCCAACGGATTCCGTAGCGGTTGGTGATTTCATAATCCGGATCGGTGGCAAAGGTGAAGTTGTCCGGCCAGTCACCGCGAACGCGTTTCAGAAAATCCTTCGCGTGCTGATCCAGCTTCGCGCCCGGCCCCGGATAGATGAGCAGCAGTTGCGCACCGCGTTTGGCGAATTCATCGGCGGCCGAAATGAAAGAACCGACCTGTCGCGAACAAAGCGGACATTGGTAGCCCGGCCAACCGCGCAACATCAACATCACGACCGGACCCTTCGAGTTGAGTTTGGCCAGTGAGGTCGTCTTGCCATCGAGGGGCTTCACCAGAAAGTCCGGCGCCTTCAGTCCGGCCTTGTCGATCCGGTCGGCGGCATTTGCGGAAATCGTGACAAAGGTGAAGGCAAAGGTCAGGAGAGATTGCGTGAATTTGATCATGTCGTGCTGAGTTGGATTCTGCAGACCGGAGATTATTCCCGCTGCGTTCACAAACAAGGGTTGGTTTGACGCCGCAAGTTGGGACGGCCTAAGCTGCGCCCCCCGGCGGGGATTATCTTATGTGCGCCATTTGCGGGATCGTTCAGTTCGACGGCAGTCCGGTTGACCGGAGTGAGCTGGAATCCATGCGGGACGTGATGGTCAATCGCGGTCCCGATCACGGCGGCGAATGGTTTGGCGAAGGGGTGGGGTTTGGTCACCGTCGTCTGAAGATCATCGACCTCTCTCCGCTCGGCAATCAACCGATGCCTAACGAGGATGAATCGGTCTGGGTGGTACTCAACGGCGAGGTCTACAATTTCCCCATGCTGCGCGAGCAGCTCGTGAAGGCCGGCCATATCTTCCGCTCACATTCGGACACCGAGGTCATCGTGCATGGCTATGAGGAATGGGGTGAAAAGGTCATTGAGAAACTTGACGGCATGTACGCCATCGGGATCTGGGACATCAAGAAACGCCAGCTCATCCTGACTGTCGATCGCTTTGGCAAGAAGCCGTTGTTCATCCAGCAACGCGGCAAACGCGTCTGCTTCGCCTCGGAGAACAAGGCGTTGCGGGAACTCAAGGATTTCGATGACGAGATCGATCCACAGGCGGTTGAGTCCTACCTCCACTACCTGAACACGACGGTCAAACACTCCATCTACAAGGGCGTCGAGAAGCTGCGGCCCGGTCGTTATCGCGTCTATACCGCGGATGGCATGCGGGAGGAGAAATACTGGCAACCGGATTTCAGCCGCAAACTCAAACTGACTGAAGGGGAGGCACTGGACGCCATCGACGAGAAACTGAAGCTCGCCGTGAAGAAGCGTCTGATCAGCGATGTGCCGCTCGGCGCCTTTCTCAGCGGCGGCGTGGATTCCAGCCTGGTCGTCGCCATGATGAGCCAGATCATGGACCAACCGGTGAAGACCTTTTCGATCGGTTTCAAGGAACAGGACTTTTCGGAATTGGAATATGCCAAGGCCGTCGCCGAACGCTATTCGACCGACCACGAAGAAATCATTCTCGAGCCGTCCGTCTTGGACATCCTGCCCTCGCTGGTATGGGAATACGGTGAGCCATTCGCCGACTCGTCCGCATTGGCGGTCTACTTCGTTTCCAAGGGCGCGCGTCAATTCGCCACCGTTGCCCTGACCGGAGACGGAGGGGACGAAGCCTTTTGCGGCTATGACATTTTCCGGGCGAGCTATTACTCCCGCATGGTGAATCGCGCCGTGCCCAAGTTTGTCCGGAGCGGACTGGAGAAGGGTTTGCTGCGGGGCAATCTGCGTGACAAATCCCGCTTCCGCAGTCGGGTGGGCACGCTGCTCACGCATGGCAGTTCCAAGCCGCAATCCCGCCATGGTTACTGGATGGGATTCACCCCGGAGGATCGCAACACGCTTTACACGGACGACTTCAAAGAACGTCTCGGCGACTACGAGGCATGGCATTTCTACGCCGAATACTATCCCAAGGTATTGGACTACGATCTGATCGATCAGAACCAGTTCCTGACGCAGGTGGGTCGGCTGCCGAACGACTATCTGGTGAAGGTCGATGTGGCGTCCATGAAGGTCGCGCTGGAACTGCGCAGTCCGTTCCTTGACACTGAACTCAATCAGCTGGCCGCCGCGATTGATTCCAACCTGAAGCAAAAGTACCTGCTCAAGCGGCTGGCGGAGAAATACATCCCGCACGAGGTCATTTACCGTCCCAAGCGCGGATTCTCATTGCCGTTGAAACACTGGTTCCGCAAGGAGTTCGTGCCCGTGCTGCGCGAGCTGCTGCCCGGAGGCAACCTGGTGAAGGAGAAGTGGTTCCGCGGCGAAGCGGTCGCCTCCTACATTGACGATCACGTGTCCGGCAAAGCCGACCACACCCACCGGCTCTGGGCGCTCCTCTGGCTCGAACTCTGGCACCGCATCTTCATCGAGAAATCCATGAAGCCGACGGACAGTCTCGGGTAGCCCGCAGCTGGAGGGCATCGCTCCGTCGATGTCGATCCGGTATGGCTGCCATGCCGGATTTCGAAGGCGCAACCGACGCAGCGGTTCCCTCCAAAGTCGCAACGAGACCCCTTGGATCGTCGACCACCGTCGTCAATGACCCACATCAGCGGCTATCTGCCCCACATCGGTTGGGTGAATGCACCATTGCCCGCAATATCCCACAGTTCGAAGCGGACCCAATTGCGGTCTCTCAGGTCGACATCGAGCTCAAAGGTGTCTTGTCCGAACGCGGGATGTTCTCGCAACGAGATGCGCCGTCGGTACACCTCTTTCCCATCACCTGAAATCACGTAGGCCGATGCCAGCGGAAAGGTCCATTCTGCGGACGCGCTCAGCTTGACCTTCCGATCACCTTTGAGCTGCAGTGTTTCTCCCATGCGGCTGCCGTTTATCTGGAACTCTGGAATCAGTATCTCACCGGTCGTCACAAAGAAATTGCCCTTGCGCAGGACATCTAACACCGGTTGCCAGCCGTCTTCGTAACGGGGCACCTGGTTGAGCTTGAGGTAGTTGATGTTCATGTGTCCCCACAGTTCGTAGTCGGGCTGGATCTTGAAGACGTCAACCTCACCCATGACGTACTTGGGCTCGCCCCAATTGGACATGTCATCGAGCAGATCAAGGACGCGTTCGCCCAATCGTTCGCGCGACAGATCGGCGGGCATCGCCTTCCATGCGGCACCAAGAAACCGATCGCTCTTGAAGTGATTCCGGTGGCGATACCCATCCGGGTATCCGGTGGAACTCTTGATACGCGCGTGTGCGGTCCAGTTCAGTCCGTTCTCCAGTTCGAACAGCCGCAAGACGTCAGCGCTGCTGCCAACATGATAGACCTTTCCGAACCCTTCGCGCTGTTCGACGAACGGCTCCGACCTGCCGCGGTTCAACACCCAATACACCGGCTTCGGGAAAAAGCTGATCCAGTGGCCGCCGAGATGTACATTCGGTTCTTCCCCCGGCAACAACAAGAAGTCGGACTCGGACAACCGGGCGCACTCGTCGTGCATCACTTTCAACTGGCTGAGCCGCTCGGCGGTCTTCAGGCGCGGTGTCCGGCCACGATGGAATTCGGCGAGATGAACAATGTCCACGCCCATGCGTTTGAACACCTGTTTGAATCCTGGATTCTTCAATCGCGGGTCCTTGGCGGGATCAGCGACCTTGTTCTGGATCACATCCAACGAATGTTCGACGTGATAGTGACTGGTAAAGGTCTTGTAGCCCGGCAGCGGCTCGAATTTGTCCCCACGCGTAAACCGTTTCACCTCCCGCATCGCGCTTTCCGCGTTCTTCTCCGGCAGCAGAAAGAAGCTGAGCCGTTGCTGCGTTCCGGGTGGCGCGTTGAACCAGGGGACGAAGCGATTGTCGCCATTCAAGGGCTGGCGAATTCCGAGACCGGATTCGGGAACAAGATCGCGATAGCCTTTGCCCTGCCAGGTGAAGGCGAAGTTGTCCGCGAAATCGAGCGGATAGAAATATTGGTGCGGCGGCGCAAAGACGGCAACGGCTCCGGCCCCGGTCTGCGCAATCAAGGTACGATGTCGTACTGCAATCGTGCTTGCCGGCGAAGATGAATCACGTCGTCTCCATTCATCTTTCGAATCGATGAATGCAGTGCGCTTCCATCCATTGTCCGACGAGACGAGACCGGCATCGTAGACAATAGCTCTCCGATCCTCTTTCGTGCTCAACAGCGCTTGGACATGAACCAATCTGCTGCCGGCGTAGACCGTGAAGCGCAAACTCCCGGAGAATTCTCCCCCGCTGAGTCCATCCAGCGTGATAGACGCGGATCGACCGTCGGTGGTCACCTTGCCGGAGCGAACCTGCAGCTGTGCGCGATATTGGCGATACGGGCGTTTGTGAACCTTGTCGAAGAACCGGATCCACCCTCGTCGCGGATCCATATCACGTGAACCCACTGTCAGCATAAAGACCGGACTGGCGTTGCTGATGAAGGAGGTCGAATCATCACCGAGATGTTCGATGAGGGCAGTCTCATCGGCCAGGTTGAGTCTCAGTCGCAGCGGATTCCCGTCTTCGTCTTTCCAAGCGAAGTGAACGCGCTCGGAGGCTCCCTGCGAAACCGCAACGCCGGATCGGGCAACATTGACATCGAGTTCCAGAGGAACGGCGCAATGTGCGTACGGAGTCAGCAACGAAAGAATCACCAACCAACGAATCAAGGACATGGCTTTGAGGGCTTGGGAATCCCACGTCTTGTCGGAACGCCCAAAGAGGCGTTGTTACGGGTGGACTGGCCTGGTCACCACTCGGGTTCGAGCGGGGGACCGGGTTTGTATTTCTTCTTCAGCGCCAGCACGGAGCTGAGCGGCTTCATGCCACCGGTGCAGGTGGGGTCAGCCAGTGACGCGGCTGCGGCACAGACTCCGATGAGGAGACAGTCCTGGAGATCTTCGCCTTCGTGCAGACCGTAAAGCACACCCGCGCAAAAAGCATCCCCTGCACCGGCCGTACCTTGGATGTATTTCTTGGGAAGCGTGAGGGAGGTCTGCCAGTAGTCCTTGCCATCGCGCGTGCGACAGAAACCGCCTTCGGGGAAGTGGATCACAACCACTTCGCCCACGCCCTTCTGCAGGATGGCGCCGGCGGCGTGACGGACAAACACGGTGTCCAGTTTGTCGTCTTCGTCGCGCAGTTTGTAGCCGGTGATCTTGCCGGCTTCGAATTCGTTGATGACGCAGTAGTCGGTGTATTCCAGCGCAGGGCTGACGATGTCATTGAAGCGATCGCTGTCTTCACTGACGCAGTCGACGCTGGTCTTCATCCCGGCCGCCTGGGCCTTTTTCAGGAGAGCGGCGGCCTTGGTTCCGTGCTTCTCATCCTTCTGATCGAGCGCGTCGAGGAGCAGGATGTAACCGAGATGAAAGATCTTGTGACGGATCTTCTTGAAATCGATGTCACTGCCGGTCCATTGGGCATTGGCACCGCGCATGTGGAAGAAGGTTCGGGCGCCCCCTTCCTCTTCGGTCATCACATCCGTGTAAGATGTGGAGACACCCTTGATCGGTTTGAGATGCTTGGTGTCGACCTTGTTGGCCTTCAGGTCCGCGGCGATCTGGTCGCCCAACGCGTCTTTGCCGACCGCGCCGGCGGCGGCCAACGGGAATTTCGCACCCATCTTGGCCAAATCGAGCAGGACATTGTACGGCGCGCCCCCCGTTCCCTCGGATTGGTCGGAGATGTTAGCGAGCGTGTGTCGCTGCGGCCAGACGTCGATCATCTTGACCTGATCGATGATGAAATTTCCGCCGCCGAGGATGCCTTTGCGGGGCGCGGCGGACTTCTTCTTCGCGGGAGACTTGGTTTTAGCTGCCATAACCGTTAACAGGTTCGACCCAGTGTTGCGGGCTCAAGAACCTCGAATCCTAGGAGAAAAGGCCCATATTGTCTCGAAAAAACGATTTCAGTGCCCAACCGGGTCCGAATCAGGCTCTGCCAGCAGTTCGATGGACATGCGATTCCGATA
>JAYPXF010000172.1:0-4868 GCA_038154405.1 Verrucomicrobiales bacterium
TCTCAATCTTCTGATCTTCCAGTCTGGTGTAATCGGGATAATCGATCTCCACGTTTGAACGTTCCAATGAAGGGTGCTCGTAGACATTCACCTTGAAGGTCTCTGATTCTCCGTCAGCGAACGCAACCTGGTAGCTGAATGGTTGATCGACTGATGTGACCGTCGTGCCGAACACCGGATCCTTCATGCTCTTCACCATCGGCATGATCCGCGCAGCGTCCGTACCGGAATTGATCACCAGATTGACCTCGGAGGGAAAACGCTCTCCAAACCGCGCCATCACGACCAGGCTGCTGCCCCGCTCCAACTCGGTATCACCAGGATCGACGGAGAGTTCATACTCCGGAACCACGACACCGGGTATCTTTTCCTGCTGTTGGACGACTTTCTCTGACCGCGCGACGGTCGGCGTCACGTAGACGACCATCAGTCCCACTACCACGGCGAGAACCAACCAATGGACGGTCTTGGCAAGGCGGGTCTGGGTATTCGAAAAGCGTTCCGCCCAGCGACTCTTGGCCGCATGTTCGATCGCCTCGCGGATGACCCGTTGCTGCAGATAGGAATACTGTCCCGACTCGTCTGGTTGCTGCTCCACCGCAGCCAAGAGAAGTGAGTTCAGCTCCGGATGTTCCTCCTCGATCTGTCGCGCGATCCACTGCAGGTCGGGCGCAAATCTTCGGCAGGCAGACCAGACCAAAAACCCGCTCAACGCTGCAAAACCGAGCAGCGAATTCAAGGCCCAGGAAGGCTGCCAGTCGGCGTTTCTCTGGGCCGCGATCAATGCCAACACACCGATGCCGGTCAATGTCCAGCACAGGGCCAGACCACGCCACATCTGATAGGCGCGATACCGGCGGATCACCGGCTGGACGAGTTGTGAAAGCGCTGGAGGGGTCATGCGACAGAGTCGGTTGCGGGAGCGGGTCGGGCAAGGCGTCCGGCAGCCAGTATTTCAAGCGACAATACCACCAGAGCAGCCACAATCAACCACCGCCAGAGCTTCTGTTTGTTTTCAATTTCCGAGTTCTTGAGCTGCCTTTTTTCTTCGGCGGTCAAGGCTTCTTCCGCGGTGTTGTTCCCCAGCACAACACCGTATTGTTCGAGTTCCTCCTTCGGCAACATGTCCGTGCGGCTTTCGCGCGGATCCACGTTCACCGCGAACTCCAGCCGATTGGTTCCGGCAGCCATCGTGTAAACACCGGGAGATTCTGTGGCGTTGAACGAAGTGGCGCCTCCCGCGAGCACGACATCCTCTCCATCCGGCAAACGGATCGACACGGTCGCACTCGAATTTGTAAACGGCACGGCCACCGAGGAACCGACCAGATATTGACGCGGCGCCCGGGAGAGCAGACCGCTCATCTCAAGCATGGAATGCAGCAGCGGCACAAACTTCGTGGACAATGCCAGCTGGCTGTCCGCCGGATACCAGGAGGAGGCGAACAGAAACGCTGTCCCCTTGCCGACCGGCACCTGCACCAGCGCGGGATCATCGTTGTCGAACCGCGCCAGCACCCGCGCGCCGTTCAGGGATTCGGCCGGAAACTTCCGATACTTCCAGAAATGGATCTTGGAGAAATCGCTGAACCGCGGGTCCGCAAAAAAAACAAACAGCGGATGCTGAAAATCAATCTCACCCAGGAGCGCATAGCGGGAGGGAACCTCCTCCTCAATGCCATCCGGACCGGCTTGGAAGATCCGGAACATCGAAGCCAGGTCCGTGGTATTGCGTGGAGCCAGCAACAGCGTACCACCGTCCTTGGCAAACTCGCGAACCTTCCGCGCAGCATCATCGGGTATCGCCTCGCTCACGATCGTGAACCCTCGTGGATGGACCACCTCGCGGGGGGTGAATTGCGTGATGTTGAAAATATGTTCCCGTGAATCCTGCAAAGCGCCCTGCACGAAGAAGAGCGGTGCCTTGATGTCCTCGGGCTGTTCACCACCGATGTAGACCACCTCCACACGACCCGGCTCCGGCGGTATCAGGTAGGTCTCGTTGTCGAATTCTTCCCGGTCACCAAACAATGCCAAGCGCGTTCCCGCAGTCTTGTCCGCCGGTCGCTCCAGGGTCACCACACGACTCTGCCCCGGGGGCACGTAGACATCCGTCGGCGTGCCGTATCGCTTGCCGTCCACCGTCATCCAGCCCACCGCGAACTGTTCGGAGTCGGCATCGCCCGCATTGTAGACGCGCACCTTCTGTTCGTCCTTGTCGCTGCGCCGGCTGTCCGTCGGCGACGGCGGCAGGAATTGGACCCCCGCATTGGCACTGCGCTTGGGTTTTACCGAACGGATGTTCAGATCCATCTGCTGCGGCCATTCGAAAGACTGTAGTTCGCGCAGATCGCTGCCTTGTTGCAGATCGCTGATCAACACCAGGCTGGACGGGATGTCGACGTCGTCTTCATCCTCCTGTTCCTCCAACAGCGCCGCCGCCCGAGCCAGGGCCATTCCCAACCGGGTGGATGCCCATCCCGGTTTCAACTTTTCGAATTCACTCTTGGCGATGCTATTGCGCTCCACGACCGGGGTCGATGTCCAGCGATCAAAACTGAGGATCGGTTTCAGCTTCTGATCAAACGTGTAAATCGCCAACGCATCCCCTTCTCCGGCATCCGCCAGCGCGCCTTCGAATTCGCGTTTCATGGCATCCCACAAGCCCTCGCGTTGCATGCTCGCACTGGTGTCGACGAGAATGAGCGTGCGCTTTCCGGGCGCGGCGTTCTGGTCGCCTTCCGCGGCGTCCTTCATGAACGGCCGGGCGAATCCGGCGGCCAACAACAGCAACACCAGGCAACGGAGCAGCAACAGGAAGAGATGTTCCAACCGGCTCCGCTTCGTGATCCGCGGCGGCGACGGCGTGAGGAACATGATCGAACTGAACGGCGTCTTCTCCCGCGAAGTCCGGCGGATCAGGTGAAAGATGATCGGCGCCGCCACCGCGAGGCCGCCGAGCAGAAACAATGGCGCCAGGAAACTCATGCGGTTCGCGAAGTGTTGCGCTGCACCAGACGTCCCCGCCGCATGCGTTCACGCAAAAAGTCAAACAGGGTCAGTTCCAGTGGACGATCCGTCGTCAGCAGATGATACCCGATTCCGTTCTTGCGGCAGGCCATCTGCACGGCTTCGTTGTGGGCATTGAATCGTTCCACGTATTCCCGGCGTGCCTGATCGGGATCGATGAAAATATCTCGACCACTCTCCAGGTCGATGAACTGCGCGGATTTGTCGAAGCCGAAATTCAGTTCCGCCGGATCGAACAACTGAAAGAGCAGAACCTCGTGGCCGCTGGCGGCCAGCAAAGCCAGATCCTGCTCCAGCGAATCCAACGGTGCCAGCATGTCCGAGATCAGGACCATCAGGCTGCGCTTGTGCACCAGTTCGGCGATCCGGCGCAGCGGGGCGCCCACATCCGTCCCCTCTCCGGTCGCCGGTTTCTCCAGAGCATGCATCAACTGCCGCAGATGGCCGTGGCGATGACGGGCAGGCACATACTCGCGGATCTGCTCGTCAAACTTCATCGCACCCACCGCATCACCCTGCTGGTTCAGGAAGTAAGCCAGCGTCGCCGCGAGTGTGTTGGCGTATTCCGCCTTGGTGTAGCCCGTTGAACCAAAGGTCATCGACTTGCTGCCATCGGACAACAGGAAGCAACGCAGATTGGTCTCGTCCTCAAATTTCTTGATGTAGAGCCGGTCGGACCGTGCAAGGAGTTTCCAGTCCAGATAGCGAAGATCGTCCCCAGGCGAGTAAGAGCGGTACTCGGTGAACTCGACCGAGAAGCCATGATAGGGACTGCGATGAATGCCGCTCCAAAAACCTTCCACCACCACCCGCGCCCGCATTTCCAGGCTCTTGATGGCCATGAGCGACTGCGGATCGATCAACGATCCCGCGTCGGTGGATGTGGTGGTGGCAGCCATGTGAAATCAGCGAACGCGAAGGTACGGAAACCTCACTTCACCGACTCGAGGAGTTTGTTGATCACGGTTTCGACCGTGACGCCTTCGGCTTCAGCGCGGTAGTTCACCAGCACACGATGACGGAGAACCGGATGCGCAAGTGCCTTGATATCCTCTGGTGTCACGTGCGATCGCCCCTGCAATATTGCGCGCGCCTTGGCCCCCAGCACCAGGTATTGAGCGGCGCGAGTGCCGGCACCCCAGCTCACCCAGTCATTCACAAAGTCCGGCGAGGAATCCTGCGACGGACGGGAGGCGCTGGCCAGCCGCACGGCATAACGCACGACGTCCTCCGCAATCGGAACACTGCGCACCACACTATGGAAGCGCTGCACGTCTTCACCGTGAAAGATTGGAGTAATCGGTTCGCCCTTGGCACCGGTGGTCTGTTGCACCACGGCAACCTCATCATCCTCCGGCAGGTAATCGATCACCACGTTGAACATGAAGCGGTCGAGCTGCGCCTCGGGCAACGGATAGGTGCCTTCCATTTCGATCGGATTCTGCGTCGCCAACACGAAAAACGGTTCCGACAGCACATGCCGCGTTCCCGCTGCTGTCACCTGGTGTTCCTGCATAGCTTCCAGAAGGGCCGCCTGGGTCTTGGGCGGAGTACGATTGATTTCGTCCGCCAGAATCATGTTGGCGAACACCGGTCCCTTCACGAACTCCAAGCGCCGTTCACCATCGGACTCCTGCAGGATTTCCACACCGATGATGTCGGCGGGCATCAGGTCCGGAGTGAACTGAATGCGTTGAAACTCAAGGTGGAAAATGTCCGCAATTGATTTCACCAACAAGGTCTTCGCCAGGCCCGGCGCACCGGTGATCAGACAATGCCCGCCGGCCAGCAACGCGGTGAGAATCTGTTCGATGACCTCCTCCTGACCGACGATCACC
>JAYPXF010000172.1:4878-15417 GCA_038154405.1 Verrucomicrobiales bacterium
TCGCCGAGAATGCGTTCACGCGCAGCACCAAGCTGTTCGACGGTGTCTTTTTCAGTGGGTTGAGGAAGCGGAGGAGGTGGCGGTGTGGCGGTTTCAGATGCCGTCGGCGCAACGGGTGCGGCGGGAATGTCAGATGATTGTATTTCCACGTGGTTCCTTATTTGTCTCTCGTTACTCGGAATTGATCAGTCGTTATCAATGAGTCATCGCGTAAAAGACCACATTGATCCCCAAGGGATAGGCCTTCTTCTCCGCGAATTCCTTGAAGTAATAATGATTCTCCCCCTCGCGCTCCCAACCGTCACCGTTGTCCGTGTTATGCGCAATGAAGACCATCATGCGGTTATTGTCGTCAAAGAACCCTTTGAAATGCACATCCCGGCCATCCTCCCCGCGCTCATGCGTGATACCGGTCCATTGATGTTCCGTTCCGGTGCGGACGTTCGGCACCTGCATCTCGTGCTTCGGAAGCTTGATGTCGAACACCGTGTGAAAGATGGGATGCTTCATGCTCAGTTCGATCGGCTCGCGATTGGGGAAAACCCGCTTCATCTCGGTGTAAAAATTCTCCCATTCACCGTCGCCCCAGAAGTCGTCCACCATCATGAACCCGCCGTTCATGAGGTATTTGCGCAGGGCCACCACATCCTCATCCGAGAAACGCAGACGTCCCGGCTCCACCATGTAACACCAAGGATGCTTGAGCAGTTCCGGATCGGTGATTTCCAGCACCTTGCCATTGGGATCGACCTTCAGCGAAGTCATCTGCTGAAGGCGCCAGGCAAAATTCAGATCTGCGTCCGGATAGTCCGTGGCCCAACCACCGCCACCGCGACGACTGAATCCTGACCATGACCCGTAGCGCAGACGAACGAAGGTGAACACGTCCTTCTTGAACGCCGGAGCATTGGTCCACATCGGCGTCACTTCAGTGCGTTGATACGCCCGCGGATCATCAAAGTCGCCCGACGACCGGCCAAAGCGTTGCGCCACGGTAGTGGCGCTGACACCAGCCAACACGATCAGCAACAGGACGATACGATTACGTTTCTTCATTGGGCCGTCGCCTCCGCCACTTTCTTGGTTTCGTTCTCGGCTTTCGAAAGTTTCAACAGCAGCCGATGCGCATCCCGATAGCGCGGGGCTTCCTCCAGCGACTTCAACACCTCGCGCCGGGCGGCCTTGTTCTGCTTGTCCTTCGCCAGCTGGGTCGCCAGGCGGAAATGCACTTCCGCCGGATCGGTCGGGTCGAACAGCAACACCTTCCGCCAGGCCGCGATCGCCGACTTGGTTTCATTGGTCTGCTCCGCCGCCTCCGCCATGAAGCGATACGGCTTGGGCATCAGGGGATTGATCGCCAGATAATGCCGGGCAAAGCGGCGAACCGCCGCCCAGTTCCGCCGTTCGGCTTCCAATTCCAGCAAACGGGAACACACATCCAGACCATCCGAATCCTGCAAGGCCAGTTCTTTCAGCAGCTTGTATTCGGCCTCTTCGTCGCCCAACTCACGATGGACCCGGGCCAGCAATCGCATGGAACCGTTCGGGTTGATGTCGTTCGGATAAGCCTCCATCAGCCGTTTGAGAATCTTCTTCGCTTGATCGTATTTCTCCGCCTTGATCAAGGCCACGACCTCGGCGGTCAGCTTGAAGTAGTTGTTGTCCTTCTTCGCCAAGTTGATGGGTTTGCCGTCAGTATCCTTGAGGACATCGCCGCCGAAGACACCCTGCTCCTCTTTCGGATCGGAGAAATCCAATTCCGGCGCCAGTTTTCTGGCCAATGTCTTCACATGCTCGTCAAACTCCTTGTCCAACTCCTCGAGCGGTTTGCAGTGACGTTCCAAGGCGAAGTTGATCCAGTCACCCTTGCCGAGATCGGTCAGAATGTTGCGCAAGGCCTTGATGCCGAATTCGCGCACGATGTAATCGACCATGAGATACGATTCATAATACGCGAACTGCAGATGCTCCGGAGTCTTCGGGGTGAGAAACGCCAAGCTCAGCTTGCTGGGCGGAACCAGATCTCCGGCCTCAATGAACTGCACATAATTCGGCTTCATGCGCTGTCCCCACGTCGGATCCTTCTGCATTTCCTCGTAGACCGAAATGCCCTCACTTAACCACCGCGGCATCTTGTTGTGCGTCTTGGACAATGTGATCACATGGGCAAACTCGTGCCAGAGGACTGCCTCCCAGTTGTTGGGATTGCCTTCCGATGTACTCGGACTATTGGCGGTGATCACCGATCCGAAACAGACTCCGAGAAAACCTGGATTGCCAGGCATGCCAAAGGTCCGCACCGCAAAGTCGTTCTGGCTGGCGAAGATCTCAACGATCGTCGTGCGCAGCAGCTTGATGTCATACTTCTTGGTCAACTCATCGTGTGCCTTTTGCAACAGGGCCAACGCACGTTCACCCCAGATCTCAGCCTCCTTCGCATCCATCCGGACCATGAAATTCTCGTTGGTCAGCGCAACGTACTTGGAAGTGGAATCCTTGAGCGTGACCAGGTTGTATGCCTCGATGTTGAAGCCGTCATCCTCGTGCACTTCTGCTGCCAGCTCCCAACCTTCCTCCTCTTCACCCAGTCGCAACAGGTCCTGCGCCAACTGCATCTTGGCACCGAGATGTTCCTCATCGAACTTCATCGCCTGCCTTTGATATTCAGCGCCCTCCTTGAAGCGATACTTCCGCGACAACTTGCGCCCGATCAGAAAATCGACCTCGGGGTTGTTGCTGTAATGCTTGAGCGCCATCGTTCGCGCCCGCGATTCCTCCTTCGGCTGATTCTTCACGTGGGCGATCACCGCGCGGTAAGCCCAGGCTTCCGGCTGCCACTCGTTCACTTCGATTACTTCCTTGATGAGCTTCTCCGCATCGTCGTATTGCTCACCGTCGATCAGGTGATCGACCATCATCAGCTTGCTGCGGGCGTGCTTGGGATTGTTCTTCAGCGCAGTTTCCAGCGCGAGCTTCATGAGCTTGCGATCGGACTCACGGTAGGCAACCGCCAGCAGATAATGCAGTTCAGCATGGTCGGGCAGATTCTTGATGCCCGCCTTCAACTGTTTTGCAGCCATGGCGTAGTCGCTCTTTGAAATCGCCAGTTTTGCCACCGCCAGATGGGTTTCCGGAATGGTGTCATCCGCCTTGAGCGCCGGCTGAAAGAGGCGATCCAGCACCAACTTGGGGTCCGCGCCCAGCCAAAGGGCGGCGTGGCCCAAGGTCGTGATGTTCACCGGATCCTGATAGGCCCAAGTCCGACTGCCGGCCAACCGGTTGATTTCGGTCACCGCGGTTTCAGCCTCATCGACGAAGCCATTGAAAAGAAACACATCCTTCGCCAACAGTTTCAGCCGGATGCTGGTGCTCAGCGGATAGCGGTTGAAGGCATTCGTGACCACATAGAGCGCGTCGGCATATTTGCCGGTCGCCATCTGCGCGCGCACTTTCACCAAGGTCCAATCCTCGTCGGTGCGATCCTCCTCCAACGCCTTGTCCGCCGCGTCAATCGCCTCGGCATATTTCCCGGTGGAGAGGAGTTTCAGGCCATCCGCAACGTCGGCCGCGCGGACCGACATCGCATTGAGAGCGAAGAAAAGAAGCAGCGCGGAAACGGAACCAATCCGCCGCCTGCGCCCGGGTCGGGGCCAAATGTTCAATGCACTGCACATAGTTCCGGCCCGGCTAAAGGCAGGTAACGGTTGGGTTACGGCCTTGTTACGCGAAAACCGCAGCGGTGCCAAGCACTCGCAAACTAAAATATGACGTTCCTGATATGACGCAAATTCCCGCGGAAAGATTACGGGAGTTCCTTGATGCGCACATTGCGATACCACGCCTCACTTGGCGGACCGCCGTGAATCTGCAGGCCGATGATTCCATGTAACGGGATCTTTTTGTCCTTTTCCGTGAAATCCACCGTCTGCTCAGCGTTTATGAACAGGCGAATCCGGGGTCCTTCACAACGGATCTCGTAGGAATTCCATTCATTGCGCTTCACCAACTGGTCCGTGAGCTTCCGGTCGGCCCGGGCCAGCACCTTCCGCCGGCGCGATTCATCGTAAAGACATCCCCACCAACCGTCGCCCATGTCCGCCTGGTAACCGATCACCTCATGGTGGTTTGGAATCCGTTCCGTCCGGATTTGAATTCCGGCGTTGGACTTGCCTTTGCCCAGCAGCTTGAAGTCGAGGCGCAGGACGAAATTCGTGTAGCGGCGTTTCGTGCACAGAAACTCGTTGTGCGGAATGCGGGTCTCCAGATTGCCGCCCACCACCGCGCCATCCTCGATGCGGAAGGTCTTTTTCGTATCCCCTTCCCACCCCTTGAACGTCTTGCCGTCAAAAATTCGAACAAAACCCTTTTCCTTGCCCGCCGCGTGCAGTCCGCCGGCCAGGGCCAGCATCGAGAGAATACAGATCGATCGTTTCATAGTTTCTGGAGGAACGTGGGAAAAGTGTAGGCGACCACCCCACCCTGTCCAGCGCTCATCATCGCAATCGACAACAGGTTGTTCACCGAACTGGAATTCGCGAATTCCCGTATCAGTACGTATTTGAAATGCGCCGGGCAGCGGCTAAAACTCGGACATGCTATCGCGACAAATCGGCAAGATCATCCGCGGCAACGCGACGCCTTTCCAACTGTTCTCGGCATGCATTCTGGGATACATGTTGGCTTTCATGCCCGGCATCACGCAAGCGCCGGGCATGATCGTGATCCTCACCTTCGCGCTGATCATCCTGAACGCAAACCTGCCCTTGGCAGTGCTTATCGGGATCGTGGCGAAATTGGCCGCCATTGCCTTGACTCCAGCATCTTTTGCCGTCGGCCGGTTCCTCCTTGACGGACCCACCAGCGGATTGTTCCAGAGTGCGATCAATGCCCCCGTCCTGGCATTGTGCGGATTGGAGTATTACACGGTCACCGGCGGTCTCCTGATGGGGCTCATCTTCGGCATTGTCGCCGGCTTCGTCATTGTCCGCGCACTCACCGCGCTGCGAAAGAAGATGGCGGCGCTGGAGGAAGGCTCCGACACGTTCAAGAAACTGTCCGGCTCTCCCGTCACCAAGACTCTCGCCTGGATCTTCCTCGGCGGTGACGCCAAGAAAGGCTCTTGGAACGACGTGATGCAGAAGAAGATCGGCCTGCCCGTCCGGCCACTCGGCATCGTGTTTGTCGTGCTCGCCGGTCTGTTGTTGTTCCTCGTGGTGCAGTTTGGACGCGGTCCGATCATGACGGCAGCCCTGCAGGACGGACTTGAAAAAGCGAACGGCGCCACCGTCGACATTGGCAATGCCGAAGTCGATTTCAAGGAGGGCAGAATGACCCTTTCCGGACTGGCCATTGCGGATGCCACGGATCTGGACTTCGACATTCTGCGGGCCAAGACCCTGGAGGCCGACATCGGCACTGCCAGCATTTTGAGCAAACGAATGAAACTGGATCGCGTCGTCATCAGTGACGCGGCCCATCGTGAAAAACGGGCAACTACGGCCTACCGGGTCGGGCCTCCCCCGGAAGTCACTCCGCCGCCACCGGCCAAGGAAGATGGTGATGCCAAGACCATTGACGACTATCTGGAAGAGGCCAAGGTATGGAAGGAGCGGCTTGCCAAGGTTAAGGAATGGCTTGAGAAGCTCTCTGGTCCCGAGGGTGAAGACGGTGAAGCTCAACCGCCTGCACCGGAAGACAAGGAAGCATTCGAAGACTGGCTCAAACGTCAGGTCGAGATAGCAGGCTACGATGGCGTCCGTGCCGAGCACCTGCTCACCGCCGCACCCAAGTTCACCATCGGAGAGCTCGTCATCAACGGACTCTCGACGGCCGATCTGCCGGACGAGACGATTGATGTGAACGGAAAGAATCTCAGCACTCACCCTTGGCTGGTGCCGGGTGAGAAATCGATTTCCCTCAAGTCCAGCAAAGGCACTGTCGCGGCGAACATTCAGCTCGGCGGCACAGCTTCCACCAACTCGGCCAACGCCTTCGCGTTCCACTACAATGGATTACCCACCGACAAGGTCGCGGCGGGACTCAAACTTGGCGGTGAACAGACTCTCAGCGGCGGCACCATGGATGTCGTGGCCAACGGCAGTTGGAAGAACGAGGGAGGTCTGGTCGTCGATCTTCCCCTGCAGGTCCGTCTGAAGGATGTCAATGTCGCCATCCCTGGTGGCAACAGCACCAAGGTCGCCGCCTTGGACATCCCGATCGGGATTGAAGGCCCATTGGACAACCCACGTATCAAAGTGGAATCCAAGGCCTTCGCCAATGTCGTCAAACAGGCCGCCATGGAAAAAGGCAAACAACTGCTCCAAGAAAAGGCGGGCAAAGAGATTGAAAAAGTCCTGGGCGACAAGGTGAAGCTCCCCGGCGGCGCCAAAGGCCTCCTAAACAACTTCCTCGGCGGCGGCAAGAAATAGCGGTATCCCAATTTCGCTGCCACATCTGCCGGAAGCCAGATGTAATCGGGCGACGTTTTTTTTGCACTCAACACCCGAAAATCTGCATATTTCCGGCATTACAATCGCCTTTGGTCATTGCAATTTCGAAGTTAGGAGAATCCCCTAAATTGGCAGCATGAAAATGGCTGTCGACTTCGACAAGAATCACTCCTTCAAACCTCAAATGAACCGGCCCTGCCGCAGAGACGGCGGCCGCAACCGGGACTCGCTGAATTCATCCAGTCTGCGCCACCTGCGCGTCATCCTTCACAGCTCCCTGACCCGCCTGCGCCGCAGTGGCGCGGTGGTTACTGCGGAGACCGCCGTTTGAAGATGAAGAAGGTGGAATCGTAGGCGAGGAAATCACGGCCCGGCAGCGACTCGATCGCGTCGATCTTCTCCAGGCTCGAAAACGTCTCGACCTGCAAATACTCCCGATTGAACACATCAGGATCCTCGCCATGAATCTGATGTGCCACCGCCGGTCGAATCGCGAGCCAATCCGGCTTCATCTCTCGGATCAGTGCGACTTTCTGCGCGGGTGTGATCTGCGCCCACGAACCGTAGGGACCATGTGTCTTCCGCAGCTTCTTCCGCGCCGCCACGGTCTCCGGCGTTCCCATTCCCGGATAGTCATACATCTTCAGTCCAGAGAAGAAGCCGATGTAGCCCAGACATTCCACCAGGACGGTATCCTTCGGTGAGGCGGCATTCTCCTTGAGCCACAATCCAGCCTCGGTTCGCACGTCCTCCTCGACCAATTGTTGCTGCATTCGTGACTGCCATGCGGTGGCGAAGAAGGTCAGCATCAAGAAACTCAGTTGCACCACTACGAACGTTTCGATTCCGCGATGCCACGAATGGCTCTGCGAAGGGTATTTTTCCTTCAGATGCCCGGCCAACTTCAATCCGTCATTGAACATCGCAGCCAAAGCCAGCAGCACTAGAATCCCCGCGTTGGGCAGATACCACGGCATCGAGTGCGGCGTGACATCCGTCAGATAGAAACACGCCAACATCGCGCCGAAGGAAATTGCCCGACCAAATCGCGCGGCAAATGGAATAAGCCAATAAAAACACGCCAGCATCGTCAGCAATCGACTGACGCCATAGACCGCGTCCGGCCAGCCTTCGAAGCTCCGTGCGTATGAAGGTGTCAACACCTCCTCGAAAGCCGCCGTACTCATGATTCCGCTGAACGGAAAGGTGAAAAAATCCCAGACGAGATGCAGCAGCCCGAGCTCCTGTGCCGAATCGATTCGCTTGGCAACGATCGTATGGGGAACAGGCGACCCGTAGTAGTTCCACGTGATCAACAACCAAGGCAGGTAGACCAAGGCACAGACACCGATCGCCTTGGCGAATTCGGCGACAACCTCCTTTCTGTTCTGCGGTCCCGCCTCCGCCGGAAAGGCAAGGAATCCCAGACCGATCGCGGCACCGTAGACGCAACCGTCCGGTCGCGACCACATCAACCCGCCCCATGCCAAACCCAGCATCAACCAACGTCTGGAGTGCGGCATCACGTGGGCCCGGATGGACAGGGCCATGAAGCACAGCATCAAGCCTGTCTCCATACCGTTGATGGTGTGATCGATCGTCTTGCTTTCCAGCAAAACCGAGCCGAAGAAGGCGATCAACGCCCAGTCGGCGAACCGTTGTCTTCGACAAATCCCATAGACCGCCACCAATCCCACCCCGAGCATCACCGAGCCGAACACCCGATATAACCACAGCGCCAGCTTGTCCTTCTCCGGTCCGGCCAACCAGGAACACAACGCGGGCACGGTCGTTCCCAGCGGAGACGTAAATGAGTGCACCGGAGGTTCCCCGGCGGTGAACGTCAACCCGTTGCCGGTCGCCAGGTTCTTGCTCGCGCGGAACGTGATGTACCAATCCTCCCAGGCGTGATCGGTATACGCCGCCCAGAGCAGACATACCGTCACCGTCGCCAGAAACAACTTCAGACAGTTGCGTCGCTCATCACGACCGGTCCCGGCGGGCTCTGCTGGATTGGCTGGCTGGTCATCCATTTGCGGGGCCGGCAACCGTGAATCTCCGCGTTTGCGAAGTCAAGAATGCCGGTTTGCAGCAATGTTCACGTAGGCTACAGTCGTTCCCGTTGATTCTGTCATGACTCCGGCTGAACATGCTCAAACACTCCAATCACTCGGATGCCCGGCAGCCAAATGCGATGAGATGGCGGCACAGTTGGACAAGCGCGCCCGGCAGCTGGTCGAAAAGCGCGGACAAACATATGAACAGGCCGTGGCGCACCTGATCGGCCTGATGCGTCAAGGTTGGGCCGCCCAAGGACAACCGCAATGAACCCGTCATCCCTTCGCATCTTGATCCTGTTGATGGCGGCAGCATTTGCCGGTGGCGCCAACGCCGCGATTCCGGGACTCAAGGCGATCAAGGCCGACGACTCCACCCACTACCTCATCGAGTTCGACCTGAAGCCCTACAACTACGAACTCGATGTTCCCGGTTACAATCCCAGGTTGGCGGACGGCAAGAAAAGCAACTGGAAGTTTCGCGAAGGCGGACAGTTCAACCTCTTCATCAAGCGGGAGTATTTTCCCGTCCAGATCCCCGAGTCCTGTTGCGACAGCTACCTTGTCCTCACCATGCCGTATACGAATCCGCGATTGGATGGCGGGGAAGAAAACATCGCAGCGAAGAAAAAACTGTTCGATGCCATCACGGGCCTACGGAAGAAGGAAGACGGTAAACTGCGAATCGTGATCGACCTGACACCGTATGCCGAAGTCGTGAAGAAGAGGCCGTTGGAGATCAAGCTCACCGACCGTCAGATCTACTTCCGCCAAGTGGACGGCCTGTTCGTGAATCACTCCCGCCCCTTCAAGCGGCCGTAGGCCTCCAACGCCACTTCGCGGGCGATGGAATGGTTGACGATGCGCTCCGGATAATCGGCACCGAGTTCAACACCGGCAAGTCGCAAGGTTTCTGCGGGAGCGTTCCATGGCTGATGGACCCACCGATCCGGCAGCTCTTTCAGTTCCGGCACCCAGCGACGTACATATCTTCCTTCCGCATCGAATTTCTCCCCTTGGTTCGTCGGATTGAAGATGCGAAAAAAAGGGGCTGCGTCCGCACCGCATCCGGCCGTCCACTGCCAACCCAGGCTGTTGCTGGCGAGGTCGGCGTCGACCAAGGTGTCCCAGAACCAACGGGAGCCTTCCCGCCAGTCAATCAGCAGGTCCTTCACCAAGAAAGATGCGACAATCATGCGCACGCGATTGTGCATCCATCCCGTCGCCCAGAGTTCGCGCATCCCGGCATCGACAATCGGGTATCCGGTCATGCCTCGTTGCCACGCCGACAAGCCATCAGGATTCGTCCGCCAACGAAAACGCGAAAATTCCTCCCGCAAAGGCTGATCCACCGTATGCGGAAAATGATAAAGAAGATGATGCGCAAATTCCCGCCAGCCCACCTCGGCCAGGAACTGACTGCTTCGCCACGTCGATTCCGATCGCCCGGCTTTTTCCGCCGTGCGCCGCAAGGCATGCCAGATCTGCCGTGGTCCCAGTTCCCCGAAATGCAGGTGCGGAGACAATCGCGAAGTCCCGTTGGTCCCCGGAATGTCACGACCGTTCCCGTAGTCGGCAAAGGCATTCTTCACAAACTGACTGAGCGCTTTGCCCGCGCCGCTTTCACCGGGATTCCAGCGCGCGCGCATGCCCCCCGCCCAATCAATCTCAGGTTCGAGCTTGAGTTGCCCAATCGGCAAGGATCGCGGGAAGCGCTTGGGCGAGACCAACTTCTGCGGGCGGGGCAATGGATTGTCGACATTCAGCGCAACACAATGCCGCCAGTAGGGGGTAAATACCCGATACGGTTTGCCGCTCTTGTTCCGAACGGACCACGGTTCGTTAAGCAACGCGGAATTGCAGCTCGTGACTTCGCATCCGTAGTTGACGAGAGCCTCTTTGATCGCTGAATCCCGTCGAATCAACTCGGGTTCGTAGCGCCGGTTCCAGCAAACCAAGCGGGCTCCGCTTTCGCGGAGCAGATCGCGAAGTTGGACCAAAGGTTCCCCGGAACGAATCACCAGCGGAGATAC
>JAYPXF010000173.1:0-1249 GCA_038154405.1 Verrucomicrobiales bacterium
ATATACATCCACTTGCCCTTGCGGATTCCCAGGTTGCCTCTTTTGCTGGGAGCGAGCAGGAGTTCCTTGCGCAGGGGTTCCACCGGATCGCCGACCATCACGGGCAGGATGTTGATGCTGTCCTTGCCCTTCAATGTCTCGGGCTGCTGACCGGTCAGCGCCATGAAGGTGGCGAGCATGTCGACGTTGCAGATCAACTGATCGGATTCCGTGCCCGCCTTGATCCGGCCGGGCCAACGGGCGATGAATGGAACCCGGTGACCGCCTTCCCACACGCCGAATTTGAATCCGAGCAGGTCGCCGTTGATCTTGTGTCCGGCCTTGATGGCTGCGCGGCCGGCGAGGTTCGCCATGCCGCCGTTGTCGCTGGTGAAGATGACCAAGGTGTTTTCCGCGAGCCCCTGGTCATCGAGACACTTGAGAAGCTCACCGACCATCCAGTCCAGTTCGTGGATGAAGTCGCCGTAGTATCCGCATTGGCTGGTGCCCAGGAAACGCCGTGCCGGCGTGAAGGGGTGATGGATGTTCGGTGTCGGGAAGTACAGGAAGAACGGCTTGTCCTTGTTCTGGGTGATCCACTTGACGGCCCGTTCGGTGAGCAGGGTGCCCGTCTTTTCGTCGTCATAGATCTGGTGCGCCTTGAGTGCTCCGCCGAATCGATTGGGGCCTTTCCGGGATGCCGCTACGGGAAAGGTCGGCGTCGGAGACGGCGGCTTTCCGCCGAAGACCAATGGATCGTTCGGGTCGTAGCCGAGGTAAGTCTCGTCTTCCACATAAACAAAGGGGCTGCCACTGTTCACCAACGGCACACCAAAGTAATGGTCGAATCCGACATCCTGCGGCCCCGGCCGCAACGGAACCTGCCAATCGCACCTGCCTTCCTTGAAACCAAGATGCCATTTCCCCAGACACGCGGTCGCGTAGCCCATTTTTTGGAACACCTTGCCGATCGTCAGGGTGTCCGTGGGAATGATTAGTCCGGATGTCGGCGGAAGCGGCCCCCAGGTTCCCGCGCCGCCATTCGACCGCAACGGATACTCGCCCGTGATCAACGCGTACCGTGACGGCGTGCAGACCGCCGACGCCGAATGCGCGTCCGTGAAACGCCGGCCTTCCTTCGCCAATCGATCGATATGCGGCGTCTGCACCTTCGTCGCGCCATAACAACCCACGTCCCCATACCCGAGATCGTCGGCGAAGATGAGAATGACATTGGGTGGGGGGGGGGCAGCGGAGACTTGAACCACTA
>JAYPXF010000173.1:1259-15251 GCA_038154405.1 Verrucomicrobiales bacterium
TCTGGGGCCGCTCCCCCTTCCTCCCGCCCCACCCCCCCCCCTCCCCCTACCCGTGCCGGTCGCCGCTGCCCCGCCGGCCCGGCGGGCGGCGCCCCCCCGCGGAGACTTGAACCACTATGGCACAAAGGACACTAAACAATGTGATGAGGTTAGATAATTTCATGAATCTGACAGGGTGATCCCTCGCTCACGCTTCGGGTTTCCAGCGTGCTTGAGATCTCCTTTGGGAACCCGAAGCGTGAGCGAGGGACGCATTCATTTCCGTTTCATTCCGTGAAGAAGACCATTTCCATTTCGCTCCAGTTGGCGTTGGGTTTGCGGGTGGGGAGTTGGAATTGGCAGGGATCGGTTTCCTTCCACCAGCGCTGGGTTTCAGGGTCGTCGGCGATGGCCTTCATATCCGCTTCGAGATCCGTGCCGACATATTCGAAGTAGCTGAAGAGGTATTTCTTGCCCTCGATCTCGGTGGTGTAGATCGAGTAGTTGCGCACGTTGGATTTCCTAATGCGGTCGAGGACGGTGGACCAGACGTCGGCGTGTAGTTCGCGGTAGTATTTTTCCTTTTCCGCGTTCAAGCCGATGACGGAGCCGAAGCGCCGAATTTCAGATTTCGTCTGTTCTTCAGGAGAGGGATTGGTAGGGCCGTAAACGGCGTCGCTGTTCGACATGACAGTTGGAATTAACAGGAGGAAACAGAGAGAAAGGAGATCGAGGCTCTTATTGAGTCCTCTGTTTCCTCCGTTCTCTCCTGTTCAATTTCTTGGGCGATGATTACTTGAGAAAGCCTTCCTTTTTGCCGTTGGTGGTGAGGATGTGCACCTCGTGGGCACGGGCCTTGGGATGGAAGAACTCCCACACGACTTCCTTGTCAGGTGTAATCTCGAAGAGCTTCGGTTTCTTCGCATCTTTCTGGGCGTAACTACAGATCACGGTATTGCCGTTGGCGAGGCGTTGACCGCCGCAAGGATCGGCGAAGCGCCCGCCAACATCGGCATTGGTGACCTTCCAGACGACTTTTCCGTTGGCGTCGAATTCGACGGTCTTGTTGCCGTGGGTCAGGTTCACAAGCGTGCGACCGTTCTTGAGACGGATGGCGGTGAAGGGCCAGTTCTCAGCCTTGCGGCCACCGAGTTCCTTGAGGTCGGTCTTGAAGGTCTTCACGATGCTGCCATCGGGTTGGTATTCGTTCACCTTGAAGGCGAGGAGATGAGGGACGAGATAATTGCCGTTGGGCAGCTTGCGGGCCATGCGGGTCTGCATGTGGCCGTTGTCGGTCTCGGGCTTAAGCGGGACTTCGACGGCAATTTTGCCATCCTTGGTCACTTCGAGGAGGCGAGGTTTGACGCCGCGTTCGACGACGAGGGTGTTGCCGTTGTCGAGCCGGACGGCCGTGCCGAGTTCCTTGTTTTCGGCGGCGAGCTTGTAGCTCCAGACGAGTTTGCCCTTGCGGGTGATTTCCTTGGCAACGTTGCCGGCGGAGATGAGCACGTTGCCGTTCTTCAGGACGTAGCCATCGCGGGCGCGGCCCTTGGTACGCCATTTGACCTGACCGTCTTCACCGACGAGCACCGTGATGGGACCGGCGATCAGGAAGGAGTGTTTGATTCCCGTGGCGGACCTTTGCTCGCCGAATTTGGGCACAGCCGTTGCGGCATGAGTGAGGGTGGCGAACGCCAACACGGAGAGAAGAAACGTTTTCATAAGATTGTATTCCGAGGATTTGTTCAGAGTTCCAGTTTGCCCACCTGTACAGCGGCACCCATGTTCGCGATACCCGGGCCTTGGTAGGATTTTCCGAAGGGAAGGATCATGGGTTCTTCGTAAGGCCGATGCGGGAGCATGCCGGCGATTTCATCGAGGCGGGATGCAACGTCGGCGGGCAACGGGCCTTTCTCCACCGCGGCCACGGCGGCTTCGAGATGCTCCATGGTCTTGCAGCCCACGGGGATGGTGGAAATGTCCGGGTTGCCGACGGCGAAGCGCAGGCAGAGTTCGGTGGCGGTCATGCCGGCGTCATCGAGCAACTTGTAATACGCGAGGAACTGCTCGCGCCGCGTTTCCGAAAGCCAGATGGGTTTTGCCTGCACCTCTTCGTCGGCGCGTCGAGTCAGGAATCCCTGGCCCAAGGTGGAGGCGAGGACGATGCCCATGTCTTTCTTCTTGGCCGCGGCGATGACGGTGTCCTTTGCCTCGCGGAACAGGGCGTTGTAATTGAAAGCGGTCAGCACGACGTCAAAGCGATCGCTGCCGACGAGCGAGGCCAATTCCGTGACGGTCGTGCCGGCAAGGCCGGTGTATTTGATCTTACCGGCGGCCTTGAGTTCCTCCATCAACTCCAAGGCGGGGCCGTTCAGCGGATCGTAACTCGCCCACCACGGATATTGCTGGGGGCGATCAGGTTCGTGGACCATCAGAATGTCAATCTGATCGCGGCCGAGAAGGCGCAGGCTTTCGTCCACCGATTCGCGCAGCGCGTTGATGTCCCGCGGATTGAAGGGCTGCGGCCGGCCACCGAGCTTGGTCGTGATGATCAACGGTGCGTCGTTGCCTTGGAGCGCCTGACCAACGGTCGCTTCACTGTCCGCGTAGGCCGGGGCGGTGTCGATCGCATTGATGCCGAGATCCAAGGCCCGCTCCATGATGCGGCGGGTTTCGGATTCACCACCGGCGAGCGACGATGTATAGAGGCCGCCGATTGAGAGGAGGCTGATCTGCAGGTCGGTTTTTCCAAGTCTTCTGGTTTGCATCTGTTTTGTTTCTGCTGTTCGCGTGGATTGCGTTGGATCGCAATTGAATCATTGATTCGTCCAGGAGCTCATCGAGGTGACACGTAAGCGTTCCATAGTTCGTCCAATGTTAGACCGGTCTCATCCCGAAAGATCTGGTCTGAGTAATTCCGACTGCGCATTGCCCGGTTGAGTTTCTTCACGATGCCCGGGGCCTTGCCGGCTTCCAGCCAGTAGAGAAAACCGGCCGCCACCTGGTATCCTTTCCGGAATCTTTGCGGGGTGTCGGGGCGGGGGAAGTCGGCGGGTTGCTTTCCCTCGTAGATGGCCCAACGCAGGTAATCGGCGATGCCTTCGGTAATCCACCAAGGCCCGCCGGGCGGGTAGGCTTGGATGACATGGACCAGTTCGTGAATCACCAGTCCGTAATCATCCGGGTGTTTTTCGATCCAGTGCGATGAGATCGAAATCGTCGTTCCTGAGGTGGACCCGACGCCCTTGGAAGACTTTCGGATTCGCAGCTTGATTGCCCGCGGAGATTTCACACCTTCCTCCGCGAGGAGGGCACTGATTCTAGGTTGCCAGCGCAAGATGAGGGATTTCGCGTGTTTACCCCAGCTTGCAAGATGTGGAACATCCGTGACATCCAATTCGACCCGCAGAGGCGCATCATCCGAGAATACCACCGGACAGACACCCATGAGAAACAGCAGTACGGTCAACGCTTGGTGGTTCATCGGCTTCAGTTTCGCTTGCTGGCTGTTCACCCGACGATGTCGTGAAGGACGTGGCCGTGGACGTCGGTCAGGCGCATGTCGCGGCCGCTGAAGCGGAAGGTGGACCGGGTGTGCTCGACACCGAGCAGATGTAGCATCGTCGCGTGCAGGTCGTGCATTTCCACACGGTTTTCGACGGCGCGGTATCCCCATTCGTCCGTGGCGCCGTAGATGGTGCCGGGTTTGACGCCGCCGCCTGCCAACCAGACGGTGAAGCCGTATTGGTTGTGATCGCGACCGTTCTTCCCTTGGGCAAAAGGAGTGCGTCCGAATTCGCCGGCCCAGACGATCAAAGTGTCGTCGAGCATGCCGCGTTGGCGGAGGTCCCTGAGCAGGGCGGCAATGGGTTGATCGACGGCGCGGGCGTTGTTTTCGTGGCCGGATTTCAGGTTGCCATGCTGGTCCCAACGGTCGCCCTTGACCTTGGGACAGGTCAGCTCAATGAAGCGGACGCCGCGTTCGATCATGCGGCGGGCAATGAGGCACTGTGCCCCGTAGATGCGGGTGGGTTCGTATTGGGATTCCAGACCGTAGGCCTGTCGGAGATAAGCCGGTTCATGGTCGATCGACATGACTTCCGGCACGGCCATCTGCATGGCGTAGGCCAGTTCGTAGTTCTTGATCGCGGAATCCAGGCTGTCGTGTTTGCCGAACTGTTGGGTGGCCAGTCCGTCGAGCTGATTGATGAGGGAAAGTTTGTCGCGCTGATGTTTCGCGGTGCGCTCGGAAGGAGTGATATTGGCCACCCCCGTGCCCGCGGGTTTGAAGACGGAGCCCTGATGACTGGCAGGCAGAAAGCCGCTGCCGAAACAGTCGAGTCCGCCGGGCGGGATCAGTCCGCCGTTGAGCACGATGAAGCCGGGAAGGTTCTGGCATTCGCTGCCGAGCCCGTAGTTGACCCAGGCGCCCATGCTCGGGCGTCCCTGCAATGCGCTGCCGGTGTGCAGGAAGTAATTCGCGAAGGTGTGTTCGGGAAAACCGGAAGTCATAGAACGCACGATGGCCAGTTCATCCACGCATTGGGCGACGTTGGGAAACAGGTCACTTACCGGAATGCCGGATGCGCCGTGATTCTGAAACTTCCACGGACTGGCAAGCACCTTGCCGTTGTTGTTGAACTGCGTGGGTTCGACCTGAAACAGCTCACCCGGATCCTGGCCGTCATACTTGTCCAGCATCGGCTTGGGATCGAAGGTGTCGACCTGTGAAGGGCCGCCGTCCATGTAGAGGAAGATCATGTTCTTGGCCCGTGGTCGGTAGTGGTGTCCATGACCGGCCGATCCGGCTTCAGCCACGTCACCGGCAAAGGCCCGATCGGCCTGCAGTCCGGCGAGGGCCAGGGCGCCGAAACCACTGACACACTTCGACAGCATCTCGCGACGTGAAGTCGGCAAGGAGCGGGAACGTTGACAGGGATAAGGAGTCATCGGAGAAAAATGAATTCTTTGGTGTTTACCAGCACGTGGGCAAAGTCCGCCCACAGCTTGTGGTCTTCAGTGGAGACCTCGAGTTCGTCGGCCTTCGCATTGATGAAGGACAGGGCGACCTGGCTTTCCCGCGGGGTTGCTTCGCGGCCGAAGCCGGTGAGATACAACCAGGCGATGCGTTTCCCGACGTCTTGAGGTTCGGCTTCCAGTGCGCGTTTCGCCCAGTCGCGTGACAATTCCACAACCAAGGGATCATTCAGCAGAATCAGTGACTGGGCCGGCACGTTGGAAACATTGCGGCGTCCCATCGAGCTGAAGGGCACGGGCGCGTCGAACGTAAGCATGAAGGGCGAAAGGAAGTTGCGCCGCACGGCGATGTAGATCGACCGCCGACCATTGCCGTCCAGCGGACCGCTGGTCCGCGGACGTCCGCGACCGTCCATGAACGACGTAAGATGAATCGGCACCGGTGGGCCGAAGGCAGTGCGATCCAAGCGACCGGACAAGGCCAACAACGAATCGCGAATCACCTCGCCCTGCAGTCGACGGGGCGGTTGATGATGCCAAAGCATGTTCTTGGGATCGGATTCCATCGCCTGCGGATCCGCGTGGCTGGACATCTGGTAGGTCCGGGAAAGAACGATGTATTTGATCATGCCCTTGATGCTGCGGCGATTGGCGAGGAAGTGCGTGGCCAGATGATCCAGCAATTGCGGATGGCTGGGGCGCTGTCCGAGGACACCAAAGTCGTCGACGGTGGGCACGATTCCACGTCCCATGAGGTGATGCCAGATGCGATTCACGATCACGCGTGAGGTCAGGGGGTTCTCCGGTTCGTTGATATGTTCGGCCAATTCCAAGCGGCCGCTGCCGGACTTGATGGACATGGGATTGTTGCCAGAGATGGCGGTAAGGAAATGGCGTGGCTCGACGTCCCCGGGTTTGGTGGAATTGCCGCGGATCAGGACGCGATCGTCTTCACCCGTGCCGTCCATCATGGCGAGGGCGGTGCGGGACTTGCGAACGATCTGTTGGCTGAGGCGTTCGCGTTCCGCTTTCCACGCACGCAAAATGTCCTGTCCTTGTCCCTCGCTTACGCTTCGGTTCTCCTGTTTGCGTCCTTTGAAGACAATGTGATCGAGTCCGATGTTGCCCCAGCCTCCCAGGTGGGAATCAACAGCCTCGATCTTCGCTTTCTTGCCGGCGAACGGCCGAACGTCCCAAGTGTTGAGTGACATCCGGTTGTTGTTCTTGCCGGTGACCGACAAGACAGCTTCGCCGTCTATCACCAGATTCACGCAGGTCTCACCTCGGTGCGCGCCGCCGCCCACGAGGAATTCAATCGTGTCGAAATCGATCATGAACTCGGAGGAAGTCAGAGTGCCGGTGAGGCGATCCCCGCCGTGCATGCTCCTTCCATTGCTCCGGATGTTGTGGGAATTGACAAACCAGGTTCCCCTGGCCCGGACGTTGCCCTGGTAACCGCCGATCGTCTTCTGAGTTTGCGGGATCTTCCCGAAGGCCTCGCCGGTGACCGACCAGCCGTCGTAAGTGCCCAATTCGAAGTCCGCAAAAACCTGTTCCGGGTTCTCTCCACCCTCGCCATTGAGAAATGCCTCAGCTGCAGAGGCATACTGTTCAAACTTCTCGCCTGCCGCGGCCAGTTGTCGGTCGATCTCGCGAAGTCCGTCCGCATCCAATCCCTGGGCCACCATGCGGACGGACAAGGATGCGTTCTTGGCGGGGACGAACTCGAGATGCAGGCGATGGCCGACATAGCGCTGGAGATTCATTGTCACCCATCCTCCACGCGCGCTAATGGCCTTGATCGTCTGTTTGTGCAAGGGACCGGCGACGAGCCGGTGCGAATCCACACAGGCAACAATGTGCCCCTGCCCTTCAACGAGGCAGCTGACATTGCCGTGTTTCAGTTCAAAGGTCGGCGTGCGCAGGGTGCGTCCGCTCTTCGGCAATTTCGCCACCGAACTGCGATTTGCAACCGTGCCTTCGGTGATCGACTCCAGTCCCGACCAGATCGGATCACTCACGGCGGCTCCAAACCTCGCAATCCTGACAGTCGAATCGTGAACGTAAGGCAGCCCGGCACGACGTGGTGAATGACCAAAGATATACCCATCCTGCAGATAGTCGTCTTTGGGAAGGTTTGTGTAATCGATCAGGATGGCATCATCCCTGAGCGCACGGGATGGCTTCGGCGGATTAAGGTCCATGCTATTCAACAACTCCTGGATTTGTCGCTGATACTTCGCGTCCACCTTGGCCAATTCTTCAGCGACCCGACGATTCTGTTCCATCGACTCAAAGCGCACCTGCCGGTAATCGCTGCTCTGAAGAAAGCCGGACAGCGAGTAGTAGTCCGCCGTGGAGATCGCGTCGAACTTGTGATCGTGACAACGGGCACAGGCAACCGTGACCCCCAGGAAGGTCTTGGACATCACATCGAGCATGTTGTCGAAGCGATCCGATTCATCCTTGCGGATGTCGACCGGCGAATGAACCCATTCGCCGAGGAACCAATAGCCCGTGCCCAATACGGACTCGTTGAATTTCTTCTCCGGATTTAGGCGTGGCCTGGGCAGGAGATCACCGGCAATGTGTTCGCTCACGAACTGGTCGTAAGGCACATCCGCGTTCAAGGCCCGGATCACATAGTCGCGATACTGGAAGGCGTTTGGCGTGTCGTTGTCGAATTCGTGCCCGCGCGATTCCGCGTAGCGCACCGAGTCCAGCCAATGCCGCCCCCAGCGCTCGCCGAAATGCGGCGAATCCAGAAGCCGATCCACCACGCGCTCGATTGCTTTGGAACTCTTGTCCGCGAGGAACGCCGAGATCTCCTTCGGCGTCGGCGGCAGTCCGATAAGATCAAAGTGAAGCCGACGCAACAAAGCAGCCCGATCCGCGTCGCGCGATGGTTTCAACCCGGCCGCTTCGGTACCGGCGAGAATGTGATGATCGATCTCGTTCTTCGGCCATGTGGCATTCTTGACGATCGGCTTTGCGGGTGCGGTCACCGGCTGCCAGATCCAGAACTCAGATGCACGCTTTGCCAGGTCGAAGGAACTTCGTTCCGTGGCGGCAACCGGCGCGGATTCCTGCGGCCATGGCGCGCCCATGTCGATCCAACGAACCAAGGTCGCCACCTCCTTCGCCGGCAACTTGCCCTTGGGCGGCATCTCAAAATCTTGGTAACGGACAGCCTGAATCATCAGACTTTGATCGGCCTTGCCGGGAACGATCGCCGGGCCGGAATCCCCGCCCCGCAACTGACTCGCCCGGCTGTCGAGCAGCAATCCGGCCTCCAGTCGCTTCGCGTTCACGCTGTGACACTTGTAACAGTGTTTCGCGAACAAGGGCCGCACCTCCTTCTCAAAGAATTCCAACTGGGCGGACGCGAACTCCGCCCCGGGCGCGAAACCGGTGCTCGCAATCATCGCCAGCACGGCGAGAACGTTCCGGCGAGAATGCTTCTTCGAATCGAGAATCGTGCGATGCAAATGATGCCTGTTCGTGAACATGGTCAGAGTTCGAACCTATCACCGCATAATGGAGAAAAAGCAACCGCTGTCACTGAGTCTTTCCGTAAAAAAGTTAAGCTTTTGCGTCATGCTGAAATTCAGCGGAGTCATGATTGAAGACTCGCATCGAACGCGTTTCGCCAGCTCACCGGCGGGCGCAACTCACTTGCGTCGGTTTTTCCGGGCGGGAATCTGTTTGAGGTCCTGTAGCCAGCGGGCGGCTTCCCGGGGCCATTGACCGAAGGAGAAGGCTTTGCCATTGGAGATCCCCTTGCCGTGGCCGCCGTTTTCATAGATGTGGTATTCGATGCGCTGCCTGCCCTCGATCCGCTCGTGTACAAAGAAGAACTGGCCCTGGGTCCATTTGTCGTCGAGTGCGGTGGCGATGAAGAGTGGGTTCGTCGGTTTCTTGTCCGGTAACAGCAACGGGTCGACGGTTTCGGCTTCTGAAGTGGTGTAGGCCGGGTAGATGAGGATTCCGAAATCGGCAACGGGTGAAACTTCGTCATGCTTGTCGACCTTCATGTAGCTCTCCTTCGCCTGCGGGGTGGACGCCAGGGCACTGAGATGTCCACCGGCGGAAAAGCCGAGGACGCCGATCGCATCCTTACGGATCCCGAACTTCGCCGCCTGTGAGCGGACCAAGCGAATGGCCCGATGGGCGTCCTGCAAGGCGACATGATGTTTGTCGAGGTCCTTTCGACGCGGCGTCCGATACTTCACGAGGAAGGCATTGATGCCCTGTTCGTTCAGCCAGTGGCAAACATCGAGCCCCTCGTGGACGTAAGCGAGCACACCATAGCCACCACCCGGAAACACCAACACAGTGCGGCCGTCCGGTTTGTCCGCCGGGAAATAGGTCATCGTCGGAACCGTGACATTGGAAGCGATCGGTACATTTCGCTTGGGAAGGGTTTCCTCAACATTCTGCAATGGATCGTCATTGCGAGAACCATCCCCGGGCCAAAGGCGATAAACGCGAGCCGAGCCTTCCAATCGCCGTTGGACATCCCGGTCAATCGTTCCAAGTCTCTCCGGAGGGAGTGCGACGGGTGGTGAAGGATTCGGAAGACGAGCGGAAGCGGGTTGCTTGATGTCACGCGTAAGGGTGGCAACAGTGTCATTCAACCAGGCATCACTCTTCTCAATCAAAGTCTTCGGCAGGATCCCATGGCGAACGAGGAAGCGGATTCCCGGACGCGCGTACTCGGCGAGGGGATACTTTTTGAAGACGCCGCCGTGGCCGCCGGAGGACCACATGTGCAGTTCGCCCGGCACCTTGGCCCGCTTCAGTTCGATCATTGCCCGCAGGCTGCCGGGGACAAACGCATCATCACTGTTAAGGGTCACCAACATGGGTGGCGTGAGCTTTCGGTTGATGCGCTCCATGTGAAGTGTCGGCACGGCATCCAGTTTGCCCTTCTTGGTGAGATAGGCCGGATAGAACAACATGCCAAAGCCGGGCCGGCAGCTGGTCTTGTCCAGGTCGTCAACGGGTTCGTAGGCCGGCTGGTCGTGATTGACGCAGAGATTGAAGGCGAGGTGTCCGCCGGCGGAGGAGCCGATGATGCCGACCTTGTCCGGTTGAATGCCGAACTGTTCGGACTTCGCACGAAGAACCCGCATGGCGCGTTGGGCGTCGGCGAGCGGTCCTTGGTGATTCGGGTCTTCTTTGCTGCGCGGCACATGATACTTCAGGATCGCCACCGTCACCCCCAACGGATTCATCCATTCCCGGAACTCCTTCGGATTGGCCATGGCGAGAATGCCGTAGCCGCCGCCGGGGCAGAAGATCATGGCCGCGCCGGTGTTCGGAACGCCTGCCGGCGGAGGGTAGACCAACAGTGAAGGATCTTCGGTGTTGGTGAGTCGCAGCTGGCTGGTTTCCTGTGCGCTCTCCGCCTTGCCGTTGCGGCTCTTGTTCCGGGGCGAACCTTCCGGCCACAAGCGCAACACGGTCGGTTGGCGACCACCGACATAGTCTATGACGGTCTGCTCGGTCTTGCTCGGCGACGCGGACTGCGCGCTCGCGGCCATGCTGAAAACGATTGGGAGTAGCTTGCAAATGAGGCGGTTCATGTCTTTTTGAGGACTGGGGTTCAACGCTTCCGATTCACGAATTCGTCGCGGGAGACCTTGCCGTCCTTGTTCCGGTCGAAATTGTTGAAACGTTGTTCGAGGTTTTGGCCGCCGGCCTGGCCGATCTGGTACTCCTTCAGGGACAGATGGTTGTCCTGGTTGGTGTCAAAGCGGTTGAAGGGGATGTTCCAATCGGGTGTTTTCTTCATCTTTGGTTTGGGTGCGGCTGCCTTGTTGTTCTTGCCGGTACTGAGTGCGGACTTGGCGTAGGTCCTGCCGCCCTTCTCCACTTCCGGATAGCTGCGGAGGAAATTGTTTTCGTCGATCAGGTTCAGGTAAAAGTGGGTCGTTCCCTTTGGCAGCTGGGCCGTGACCTTGTCTTTGCCGTTCAGTTTGGCGGATGTGCGATACCATTCTTCGTAGCGATCACCGCCGTTCAACGTGTAGATCAGACTGGCACGTCCGACCTTCGCCCCGCGCTCGCGGTAGGTGAATTCAACGTTGCTTCCGTTCCGCTTGTGAGCGACGACAATCGGAACGTTCCTCTTGGTTGCCGGTGATCGATGTCCGTAGGGATTGTAATACGGATAGCTGGCGTTCATTTCGGCCAACATCTCCGTGAGCCGGCGGTTCATGGCCCTCGCCTTCTCCGGCATGGTACCCACCAGATTCTTCTGTTCTTCGATGTCCACGCGCTTGCCGTTGCCGTAAAGGCGATAGAGTTCCAAGGGGACGTTGTTCGGGTTGTTGAGGTGATCGTAGTTGCGGATGAGTTTGTAGTCGCCGATGCGGATCGTGCTCTCCAACGCCGCGCTGTTGGGAAAGTGCCACATCATGGTGTCGCGCACCTTTCCGTCAGCCGCCCGGACAAGTTTGGGATCGGTCGGATCATTTGTCAGCAGATCCGCGAGATCGCAACCGTCCAGGTGTTTGTCGTCCGGTCGGGTCGTTCCCGTGAGCGATAGAATGGTCGGATAGAAATCCAGTCCGTTCACCATGACGTCCGATTCAACTCCGACGGAAATGTCCGGACCGGTGACAATCAGCGGAACCCGCGTGCCCCCTTCCATCAGTGAAATCTTGCCGCGGTCGAGCGGGTAGTTGTCCGTGATGATCTGCGTGCGACTGCCTTCCATGCCGCCATTGTCGGAGGTGAAGATGACGTAGGTGTTTTCGATGAGCTTGTGGCCGGGCCATCTTGGATCATTCGTCTGCGCCAGATACTCCAGCACCTGACCGATGTAATGGTCGAGCTGTTCGACCATCGCGCAGTAGAAGGGATTGGTCTGCCCCTTGCCCATCCACTTCTGGCTCGGATCAGCCGGCAGCTTCACGCCGAGCTTCTTCACGTACTTGTTCAGCAATGCCTCGCTTCGGGTATGGATCGGCGTATGGACGAGCCAGGTGGCGTAGTAGAGGAAGAACGGTTTGTCCTTGTGCTTTCGAACAAACTCAATCGCATCCTCATTGGTCTGGTCACGGGGAAAGCCATCCTCGTCGAGGCGATTTGGGTCATCGGCCTTATGGGTCGCGAAGCCCGTCATGCGATGTGGGTTCATCTTCCGGCTGGTGCCCAAGTCATGACGGGTCCATTCGAATCCCACGTCTTCCGGCTGCGGGAAGGCATGATGGTTGATGGCCACATGCCATTTGCCGCTATGCCCGGTGACGTAACCGGCCGACTTGAGCGCACGAGCCAGGGTGAACGTGTCTTCCGGCATTCGCCCGCTGTACCACGGTGCCATCATTGCCCAGCCGGTCTTGTGATGTGGCACGGGAGGCTGACCGCCTACGACGTGTGTCTTCTGCGCTCGAGCCGGATGAATTCCACTCAGGATCGCACATCGTGTCGGCGCACAGGTCGGAGCCGGTGAATAGGCCTGCCAGAACTTCACTCCCTTCTCCGCCAACGCATCGATATGCGGCGTCTCCATCGGTGTGGGTTCATCGATGTCGTAGCACTTCACATCCTGCCAACCGAGATCATCGACCAGGATGAGCACAATATTCGGTTTCGCAGGCCTGCCGGCGGGTGATTTCGCCGGCAGATTGGTGGCCAACGCCATCAACCCACCCAAGGCCATGAACAGGAATGGGATTCGGTTCACTCGAATGATTGTCGTCAGTCTCATTTGGTTCGATTCGTTCGCCAACATCTCTCGTTCCGGGCTGAACCAGTTGACCGAATCAAACATGAGAACACAGATGCCTCGACCATGGAAATATTGGAAGCCGAGAGTTCAGCCGAGGATTCTTGTCCCGATCAAGGAGAAAGGCAAAGATCGAGGGACATGAAACGAATTCGATTGTCGGGAATTCTCGCAGTTCTTGTCTGCTTCTGGCTGAACGCCTGCAAAGACGGAAATACCGAGAAACCGGCAGGCCACGCGGATGCCGGACCGGCAGAGACGACAGTGGAACAACCGGCCGAAACGGAGCCGGTTGAACCGGAACCGGAACGTTTCGTGGTGACGGAACCTCCGGCCTATCTTGAGCTCGACCAGGAATTCTACCGGAAACACGTCTCAGCCGATGGGTATCCGGTGGTCGGTTCGGCGAAGGTCAGCGATTACGCGCTGAAGGAGGCTGCCCATCTGGTCACGATCATGCTCAGCCAGCGACCGGATGTGAAGCAGGCGATGATCAAGGGCAAGTCACGCCTGGTGGTGATGGCTTACACGGAGTTCACCACCGACGTGCCCGAACATTCCCACATGACGCCGAAGCCGTTTCGTGATCGACGGGCACGTGGTCTGGGTGGTTCTCAGACGGATCCAGTGTCCTCCTGTGCTGAGGAAAACGTGCTCGCGTTCCGTGGCGACCCCTATGCGGCGGAGAACATTCTCATCCATGAATTTGCCCACGCGATTCATCTCCGCGGCATGGTGAACGTGGACAAGACCTTCGATCGTCGCCTCAAGCAGGTCTACGACGACGCCATGAAGAAAGGCCTGTGGCTCGGGAAATACGCCGGCAACAATCATCACGAGTACTTCGCCGAGGGAGTGCAGTCCTGGTTCAACGACAATCGCGAGAACGACCACGATCACAACCACGTGAACACCCGCAAGGAGCTGGTCGAGTATGATCCGGGGTTGGCCAAGATGTGCGAGGAGGTGTTCGGCGACACGGAGTTTGTCTACACCAAACCGGCCACACGGTTGACGGGACATCTTCAAGGTTATGATCCTGCAACCGCACCGGAATTCAAATGGCCGAAGTACATCGTGGATTGGAACAATGCCATCCGGGAGAAGCGGCCCCGGACCAAAGTCAGTTGGACGGATCTCCGACGCTATCCGGTCCCCTCCGGCAGCAAGCTGCGCTCGGGTAATTCCCGACGAATGGTCAACCTGCTGATTGTCAACAACCGGAACCGGCGGATCTTCTACCAATGGGTTGACTGGAAGGGCAAACGCCCCCAGCGCGCGGTCGAGGTCTACAAGGG
>JAYPXF010000174.1:0-12227 GCA_038154405.1 Verrucomicrobiales bacterium
GTCCCGTGCATGCGATTCGACAACTTAGGAATCCTTCATTGGATCGCTTCGATGCCATCGAAATCAATGAGGCCTTTGCCGCCCAAGTGCTGGCCTGTGTTCAGGAATTGGAACTTACTGGAGATCGGATCAATACCCACGGCGGCGCCATCGCCGTGGGCCATCCCATCGGTGCCAGTGGCGCACGCCTCGTCACGCATCTTGCCTGGCAGATTCAACGCGGCGAGATCAAGTCCGGGCTCGCGAGTCTATGCGTCGGCGGCGGCATGGGTTCCGCAATCGCGTTGTCGGCGGCGTGAGGCCTCGTCCGAGTGCCGCACCGTTTTCCGGTGGGAATCCCAAGCAGTTGTGGTTCACAATTACGCGCATCTGATCCTGATCCATGACTGATACAAACCGTTCCAAGCTGACCCTCGCCCTGGTTCTCACGCTGGCCAGTGCGCAGGCGTCCCATGCCGCGACCGCAAACGGAGAAGTGCGCTACAATCGCGATATCCGGCCGATCTTTTCGAAGACCTGTTTCGTGTGTCACGGACCGGATGCGAATACGCGGGAGGCTGGTCTGCGACTCGACCAACGCAAGGCTGCGATTACCAAACGTGACGGCGTGCAGGCCATCGTTCCCGGCAAGGCGGCGGACAGCGCGGTCATTCAGCGGATCATGGCGACGGATCCGGACGAACAGATGCCACCGGCGGACTTCCACACACAACTCAACACGCGGGAAAGGGAATTGGTCGAACGCTGGATCAACGAGGGGGCTCATTACGAGCAACACTGGGCATTCATTACACCTACACGATCGGACACACCCAACGGTGAGAACGCCATTGATCATTTCGTGCGTGCGCGGCTGAAGCCAGCGGGCTTGGCTCCGGCAAAACCGGCGGACCGTGCGACCTTGATTCGCCGGGTGACACTTGATCTCGCCGGCCTGCCACCGACACCGGCCGAGGTGGAGGCATTCGTGCAAGATGAAGCTCATGATGATGCCGCGTATGCCAAGGTGGTGGATCGTCTTCTGCAATCGCCGCGATATGCGGAGCAACGGACGCGTTACTGGCTGGACACCTCGCGCTACGCCGACACCAGCGGATACCAGTACGACCGCATTCGCAACCAGTGGGCATGGCGCGACTGGGTGATCCATGCCTTCGATTCGAACATGCCGTTCGATCAGTTCACGATCGAACAGAACGCGGGCGACCTGCTGCCCAACGCGACGCCGCATTCACGACTGGCCACGGGATTTCATCGCAACCATCCCATCACGATCGAGGGTGGTGTGATCGACGAGGAATACCGCACGGAATATGTCATGGACCGCGTGGTCACCACCTCGACGGCGTGGCTCGGAATGACCCTGCTTTGTGCGCGGTGCCACGATCACAAGTATGACCCGATCAGCATGGACGACTTCTATTCCATCTTCGCGTTCTTCAACAATATTCCCGAGCGCGGCATCAGCGGCTTCAATCCGAAACAAAGAATCGAATCACCCCTCCGCCCGACGAATCTTCCGGAGTTGGACAAACAGGCGGCCGAAGCCAACGCGAAGGTGGCGGCCGAACTGAAGAAACTCGCGGATTCGTTCGCCGACTGGGAAGAACAACTCAAGGAGCAGCTGGCCACGGAGTCGAAACCGGTGAAGTTCGACAAGTTGGACGCCAAAGGCGGCACGCAGTTCGAGCCTCAGGAAGATGGCAGTATTCTGGCCACCGGCCCCAATCCGGGAACGCAGACCTACACCTTGGAGTTCATCAGCGAAGATCGGGCCGTGGAAGCGATTCGACTCGAAGCGCTTACCCATTCGTCACACGCCAACAAGTCCACCGGTCGCGGTCACAACGGCAATTTCGTATTGAGCGAAGTTAAGGTGGAAACCGCCATCGGTGAGGACGAATTCAAGCCGGTGAAAATTGCGGGTGCGAAGGCGGACTACGAACAGAAGAACTACCCGATTTCGGCCGCCATCGACGGCAAGAACGGCCGGGGTGGCTGGGCCGTGGACGGCAATTCGAAGGCGCAGAATCGCAGTGCCGTGTTCACCCTGGCTGATGCCGTCGAACCCGGAACGCGCATCCGCTTTTCGTTGATCCATACCTGGGGTGGCTCGCACACCATCGGTCGGATGCGGATCACGATTCCCCTGGAAGGCGAAGCTCCGATTCCGCCGGCCATCCGGAAGACGCTGGCACTTGAACCGAAGAAGCGGAAGGCAAACACGAAGAAAGAGTTGTCCGATTTCCTCGCGGCACGTTTTGGAGGAAAGGCTTACACAGGCTTGAAAGAAGCTGCGCGCACGCTCACCAAGCGCCGCGATCAGGTGAGAAAGGGAATCCCCGAAACCATGGTCCTGACCGAGATGGCGAAGGCACGACCGACCTATGTGTTGTTGCGGGGCGAATACGACAAGCCGATCAAGGAACGTCAACGGCAAGCGGGCATTCCGGCCTTGTTCGGCGCCCTGCCGACTGACGCCCCCACGAACCGACTGGGCTTCGCTCAATGGCTGGTGTCACGTGAGAACCCGTTGACGGCGCGGGTCACGGTCAACCGGTTCTGGTCTCAGATCTTCGGCACGGGCTTGGTGAAGACGATTGAGGACTTTGGTTCGCAGGGCGAATACCCCTCTCATCCGGAATTGCTGGATTGGTTGGCGGTGGAGTTCATGGAATCGGGTTGGGACGTGAAGCGCCTCTTTCGCACGATGGTCATGAGCAAGACCTACCGGCAGGCTTCGCATCTCAACGCGGAAATTCTGGGACGTGATCCGGAGAATCGATTGTTGGCACGCGGCCCCCGCCATCGCATCGATGCGGAGGTGATCCGGGACTCGGCGTTGGCGGTGAGTGGATTGCTCGATCCGACGATCGGTGGTCCTAGTGTTTATCCGTATCATCCGAAGGGTCTGTGGATGGAGATCAACAATCGGCCGAATTACTCCCGTGCCTATCCTCACTCCACGGATCCCAAGGCGCTCTATCGCCGCAGTCTTTACACCTTTTGGAAGCGAACGGTTCCGCCGCCGAGCATGGCCGCCTTCGATGCGCCGGAACGGGAATTCTGCATGGTGCGCCGCTCGCGCACGAACACGCCCCTGCAGGCCTTCGTCATGCTGCACGATCCGCAATTTGTCGAAGCCGGTCGCAAGCTGGGCGAGCGCATCCTGAAGGGCAAGGCGACTGATCCCCGAAAGCGTCTGCGTTTGGGTTTCCAACTCTGCATGGCCCGGCAACCCGGTCCCGAGGAACTGGATTTCCTCCACAACGCACTACAAGCGCGACTCGCCTACTTCAAAGCAAATGCGGAAGCCACAAAGCAATTGCTGTCCGTGGGGCACGCCAAAGCGGCCGACGATGTGGATGCCGCGGAATTGGCAGCCTACACCACCGTGGCCCGCATCCTCCTGAACCTCAGCGAATTCATCACCAAGGGCTGACATGAATCCTCTCGAAGAATACCGACTCGATCTCACCCGCCGTCACTTCCTGCGCGACACCAGTCGCATCAGTCTGGGCACGGCCGCGCTCGCGATGCTTGGCGCCCTGAGCAAGGCTGATGCTTCCCTCGCAGACAACAACGGCCCCGGCTACGGCCCCGGCCAAAGCGGACCGACACATTTCCCTGCGCGGGCCAAGCGCGTGATCTACCTCTGCCAATCCGGGGCACCGAGCCAGATGGAGACCCTGGATTACAAACCGTCATTGGAGAAACTGAACGGTTCCGAACTGCCGGACTCCGTTCGCGGTGGACAACGACTTACCGGGATGACCTCGCGTCAGAAGTCCTTTCCCGTCGCCCGCAGCTTCACGCCATTCGGGCAACACGGTCAGAGTGGTCAATGGATCAGTGACATGCTGCCGCATCATGGTGTGGTGGCCGACGACCTCTGCATCATCAACTCGATGTTCACCGAGGCGATCAATCATGATCCAGCGATCACTTTCTTCCAAACCGGGCACCAGCAACCGGGACGACCATCACTTGGTGCCTGGGCCAGTTACGGTCTCGGCTCGGAAGCATCGAACCTGCCCGCGTACGTGGTGCTGCTTGATAAGAACACCGACTCCCAGGCGCAACCGATCTATGCCCGTCTCTGGGGGGCGGGCTTTCTGCCGAGCAACCACCAAGGTGTGAAACTGCGCTCGGCTGGTGATCCCGTTCTGTATCTCAACGATCCAACCGGTGCCGGACTCAAGCAGGAAAGGCGCCTGTTCGATGACATTGCCGCGCTCAATGCCAAGCGGTTTGCTGCAGTAGGTGACCCCGAAATCCAGACCCGCATTGCGGCCTATGAAATGGCCTACCAGATGCAGATGTCCGTGCCCGAACTCACGGATACCGCGAATGAACCGGACTCGACCTTCGAACTCTATGGTCCGGATGCCAAGGTCCCCGGCACGCATGCGGCCAACTGTCTCCTGGCTCGGCGCCTCGCCGAACGTGGCGTGCGATTCATCCAGCTCTACCACCGGGGCTGGGATCATCATTCCAACCTGCCGGGACGACATCCCAAGATCGCGAAGGAAGTGGATCAGGGTTCGGCGGCCTTGATCCAGGATCTCAAGCAGCGCGGCATGTTGGATGACACCCTGATTGTCTGGGGTGGTGAGTTCGGACGGACCGTCTATCGCCAAGGCAAGAGCGCCACCGCTTATGGCCGTGATCATCATCCACGTTGTTTCTCGATCTACCTGGCCGGCGGCGGCATCCAGGGCGGGCTGCGCTACGGGCAAACCGATGACTTTTGCTACAACATCGTGGATCGCGGCAACACCGGCGTGCATGTTCACGACCTCAACGCCACCATCCTTCACCAGCTCGGCTTCGATCATGAACGACTGACCTACTTCTTCCAAGGGCGTCATTACCGCCTGACCGACGTGCACGGAAAAGTGGTCAAAGGCGTGCTGAAGCACGCGGCATGACAAAGATTGGATCCGCGTGATGCGGAAAACGGGCAACAATTCCAGACCGTCGACAGGATGATTCGGACAAGTTGATCAATGATCCCATCCTGAGAATCGTCCTGTCATTCTTCGATTCGCACCACACGCAGCGATCGATCATCCACGTCCGCGGAGTGATTCCACCGCTTTCCTGACCACCCATGCCGACTTGTGCAGCGCCTCGCGGGCGGTCTCGTAGTCGGACTCGGTCAGCTCCTGGACAATTCGGGTGGCCCGATCCCGGAGCTTCGTATTGGACGGATTCAGATCCACCATGCGATTTCCCATCACCTTGCCGATGCGAACCATGGCCAGCGTGGTGATCATGTTCAGGATCAGTTTCGTGGCCGTACCTGACTTGAGCCGCGTGGAGCCGGTGAGAATCTCCGGACCGATGTTTGGAGCGATAGTGGTTCGGGCGGCCATGCGGGCCTTCTTCATTTCCGGATTGAAGCAGATCAACGCGGAATAAGCGCCGGCTGACTTGGCCTGTTCCAAGGCTCCGTGAACGAACGGAGTACGGCCGCTGGCAGCAATTCCGACCAGTACATCGCCTTTGCGAACACCCCGATAACGAATCGCTTCAGCGCCCGCAGAGGCACTGTCCTCGGCACCTTCAACAGATCTGAAAACGGCCGTGGCTCCTCCCGCGATGATACCCTGAACCATTTCCGGATCGGCACGAAACGTGGGGGGACATTCGCTCGCATCCAGAATCCCAAGCCGGCCGCTCGTGCCGGCCCCGGTGTAGAAGAGCCGACCACCCGATTTGAACGCCTTGGTCACTTCCCGGATGACTCTTTCGATACCACGTTTCTCCTTGGCAATGGCCGCCGGCAGACGCTTGTCCTCGCTCAACATCAGGTCGATTGCATCCGACACCGAAAGCCGGTCAAGATTGGCCGACTTTGGATTGCGCTTTTCCGTGGGCGACAGAATCGAATTTCGAGATTTTCGATTTGAGATCCGCCGGCGCGGTGGCGACGCCTTCGACGAAAGAACGGAATCGGTTCTTTGGAATTCGCGTGCAGCGAGCACGACCGCACCCCATGCGCTCTCGCCCTTCAAGGGCGCTGCACTCGCCTCCGGCCATCGGGATTTGATCTCGCGAACGACTTCTTTTGCGAAGGCCGGTTGCTTGCGCAGCACACTACCGGCGAGAACGAATTGAACGGGTGTGCCTTTCGATACCAACTTGCGCGCGCAACTGACGGCGTCCTTTGCCAGACTGCTGGAAGCACCGACGAGAATATCCTTCGCTATCGGATCGCGTTCCCGTCCGGCTTCAAAGACTTCCTTGGCAATCACGGCAATCTCACTCTTGGAGGCATGCGGTGACCACGGGATGAGGTCGCGTGGATGATTCATGTTGAGCGCCCGCAGCACGCGTTCACCGAGTCGCGTCCAGCGATCATCGCGATCGTAGTAGAAGGCACAGGCCTTCAATGCGCGCAGGCCGATCTCATAGCCGCTACCCTTGTCACCGATCACGTGTCCCCAACCTCCAAAGCGCGACCATTTGCCGTCCGTCGTCTTGCCCAGGAAACATGAACCCGTTCCGCTCAATACGAGCACGCGGGGCGGTAAGGGTTTCCTGGAAGGTTTGATGGATTCCGATGACGACAAGGCGGTTTCCAAGTCGTGCGTCGGGTGCAGCGGAATCTTGGGCCAGACCTTTTCCGCACAGCTGCGGATGCGAGCGAACTCTTCCTCACCATGAGCGCCGGCCAATCCAAGACAGATCGCATCCGGACTCGGACAGTCCGCAAACGCGTGTTTGATCTCTCGCAACAGACGGGTGAATTGGGCATTGCTCAACAGCAGGATGTTGGCGGGCCCGACCTCGATGCGACGAACGATCTTTCCGGATTCGTCCGCGAGCAAGCAGACGGAATGCGTCGCGCCGCCTTCGACGCCAAGGAAATGTACGTGAGATTGAGACCGTTTCGGCTTCGCTGCCATGCCTGAGTATGTGGATCGCGACATGATGCCTTCAAGCCGTGATCCATCTCCTGCTAAAAATTTAGCACTTTGCGGTTGACGGCGGAAACTTGAGTGCTAATTTTTTAGCACAATCCCGACCAAGCCATGTCGATACCCTTTTCCCAGAACCTGAGCCGTCGTGAACGACAGATCATGGACGTCGTCTATCAGCGCGGACGCGTCACGGCGAGTGATGTGCAGCAAGGCATGCCCGAGGCGCCCAGCAATTCTGCCGTCCGTGCCATGCTCAAGATCCTCGTGGACAAGCGTGTGCTCAAGACCGAGAAGGACGGTCCGCGCTATGTCTATCTGCCGACCCGGCCGCGAAGGCAGGCCGGTCGGTCCGCGATGAAGAACGTCGTTGAGACTTTCTTTGAGGGCTCGGTCGAAAAAGCGGTGGCGGCATTGTTGGATACGCAAGACGGTGAACTGTCACCCGAACAGGCAGCGGGTCTGCAGGATCTGATCGACAAGGCGAGAAGGGAGGGCCGTTGAAATGAATGAACTGCTCAACACCACCTTGGGAGAACAGGCCCCGGCCGCGATCGATTTCGCCATCAAGGCAACCGCGTTCTTGGCGTTTGCCGGATTGGCCACACTGTGTCTGCGCAAGTCGGCCGCCGCTCTGCGGCATCTCGTCTGGTTTGTCGCCGTGCTCGGAACGCTCCTGTTGCCCTTGATGCAGTCAGGCCTTCCCGCTTGGGAAGTTTCCTGGATCCCGGATTGGGACGAAACGATCGAAACTTCGACTGTCCCGGTTGCAAGCGCTCCGCTCACCGCGCCATCAATGGAAACGATACCGATGCCGCCATTGACCGCGGATGTTGACCCGATACCGGCAACAGCTTCTGAAAGCGTGTTTCATCCGAGGGTTTGGCAGCGACGCCAGACTGCGGGATATGTTGCAACTCGGTTTTTCTGATGACGCACCCGAGGTGCGGAGCTGGGCGGTGGATGTCCTGAAGGTGCTCGCCCTCCGGGATTTTGAATATGACACCGCCGGTCATCGCAAGTGGCACACCGAAGTGATCGAATTGGATGCGGCCCCGTTTCGGAAAGATGCCGTCCGTCGGTGGATCCGCAGGCTCAAGGAGCCCACCAAGAGCCTGGAAGCGTTGAAGGTTATGGATCACGTGCACAACAACTTCGGCTTTGCCTCCCCCCTCAATGAAACAAACTTCCGGGCGGAACTGCTGTCAGCCTGGCGGGAGGCGCGCCTCAGCGCCCTGCCGGATGCGATACGCGTCCTCGAGGGATTGACGGGCAAATCTGTTTCGTCCACGAAATCGCCTCAGCCCTAAAACGGCAGGATGAACCTCGCGACGCCCAATCTGGCGGAACAGCGCGCCGATTCGGATTAGGCTTTGGAATTCCGATGACAGGGGTGCTTATACTTTTCGGCATTCGTTGACGTTTGTCTGAAGCGGCATTTAGATACGTGCGTCGGTAGATGGTTTGCCGGCGCCTTTTCGGGAAGCCGTCGCTTCAGAGATGAATTTAATCAGCAATCTTTTCCGTTCGTCGTTGGGCAGAAAGTTCGTCATGGCCGTCACGGGGCTGGCCCTGTTCGGCTTTGTGATCGGCCATCTGCTCGGCAATCTTCAGGTTTTTCTTGGTCCTGATACGCTCAATGCCTACGGGGCACTGTTGCACAGCAATGTGGAGCTGCTCTGGGGCGCCCGGATCGGGTTGCTGGTGTGCATCTTTCTGCACATCTGCATGGCGATCTCGCTTTCTGCTGAGAATCGCGCTGCGCGACCCGTTCGCTATGCGGTGGATGATCCGCCCGAAGCCAGTCTGTCCTCCAAGACCATGCTGATCAGCGGCCTGATCGTCCTCACCTTCATCGTTTACCACCTGCTGCATTTCACCGCGCAATACGAATGGGTGAACGGGACCGGCAAGAATTTTCAAGAACTCGTCGATGATCAGGGTCGTCATGATGTCTACAGCATGGTGATAGTGGGATTTCGGAACCCGTTGGTTTCGTTCTTCTACCTCATCGGGGTAGGGTTACTCTGCCTGCACCTGAGTCATGGAGTGAGCGCCATGTTTCAGTCTTTGGGGCTGAAGACCAAGGAATGGGAACGGTTCATAACCAAAGCTTCCGACGTGATCGCCGTCCTGCTGCTCCTCGGCTACGCCTCAATCCCACTGGCCGTCCTGTTCGGAGCCATTGGAAAGGAGGTCGCGAAGTAAGATGAAACTCGATTCCAAAATCCCTTCCGGTCCGGTCGCCCAGAAATGGACGAAACACAAGTTCGACATGAAGCTGGTGAACCCCGCCAACAAGCGGAAGTTCAACGTCATCGTCGTCGGCAGCGGACTGGCCGGCTCGTCAGCCGCGGCCACACTCGCGGAGCTGGGTTACAATGTCCGCTGCTTCTGCTATCAGGACAGCCCCCGCCGTGCCCACTCCATCGCCGCCCAGGGCGGCATCAATGCGGCGAAGAACTACCAGAACGACGGCGACAGCGTTCATCGTCTCTTCTACGACACCATCAAGGGTGGCGACTTCCGCGCCCGTGAAGCCAACGTCCATCGGCTGGCGGAAGTCAGCTCCAACATCATCGATCAATGTGTCGCTCAGGGCGTTCCATTTGCCCGCGAATACGGCGGTCTGCTGGCCAATCGCTCCTTCGGCGGCGCGCAGGTCAGCCGGACGTTTTACGCTCGTGGTCAGACCGGTCAGCAGCTACTGCTCGGCGCCTATTCGGCACTGAGTCGCCAGATTGGGGCGGGCACGGTGAAGATGCATCCCCGCACGGAAATGCTCGATGTCGTCGTCGTCGACGGACATGCCAAAGGCATCATTACCCGGAACATGGTGAACGGCAAAATCGAGCGCCATGCCGCCGATGCCGTGCTCCTCTGCACCGGTGGTTACGGCAATGTCTTTTACCTCTCCACCAACGCGGTGGGCTGCAATGTCACCGCCGGTTATCGCGCTCACAAACGCGGCGCAGCTTTTGCCAATCCCTGTTACACCCAGATTCATCCGACCTGCATTCCGGTCACCGGCGATCATCAGTCCAAACTGACGCTGATGTCCGAGTCGCTCCGCAACGACGGCCGCGTCTGGGTGCCCAAGAACAAGGCGGACTGCGGCAAACCCGCCAGCCAGATCGCCGAGGGAGATCGCGATTACTTTCTCGAGCGCAAATATCCCAGCTTCGGCAACCTCGCTCCCCGCGACATCGCGTCTCGCGCCGCTAAAGAGGTATGTGACGAAGGACGGGGCGTTGGACCCACGGGACTGGGAGTGTATCTGGATTTCAGCGATGCCATCAGGCGCCTCGGCGAAGACAAGATCCGCGAGCGCTACGGCAATCTGTTCGACATGTACGAGCGCATCACCGGCGAAAGCGCCTATCAGCAGCCGATGCGCATCTTTCCCGCGGTCCACTATACGATGGGCGGCGTCTGGGTGGACTACAATCTGATGAGTTCCATCCCCGGCATGTTTGTGCTCGGGGAAGCCAACTTCTCAGATCACGGCGCCAACCGCCTCGGCGCCAGTGCCCTCATGCAGGGATTGGCCGACGGCTACTTCGTGATTCCCTACACGCTCGGAAACTATTTCGCCTCGGAGAAGAAGAACTGCCCGAGCACCGATCATCCGGCTTTCGATGAAGCGGAAGAGAACGTCAAGGGCATCATCGACACCTTGCTCAAGGCGAACGGCAAACGCACGGTGCGTTCCTTCCATCGCGAACTCGGTAAGCTGGTCTGGGAAAACTGCGGCATGGCCCGCAACAAGAAGACGCTGACCACCGCCTTGAAGCGCATTCCGGAACTCCGCGCTGAATTCTGGGAAAACGTCAACGTGCCCGGCAGCGGCGATAATCTCAACCAGGCCCTGGAATACGCCGGCCGAGTGGCCGACTACATGGAATTCGCCGAACTGCTCTGCACCGATGCTCTCAGGCGCGAGGAAAGCTGTGGTGGCCATTTCCGCACCGAACATCAGTTCACCAAGAGAGATCCCGAGGTCAAGAGCGGCTACACCAATGAAGGTGAAGCCAAGCGTCATGACGACAAGTTCGCCTATGTCGCCGCCTGGGAATACACCGGGCCGAACAAGAAACCGAAGCTGCACAAGGAACCGCTCAAGTACGAAGAGATCAAGATGAGCACGCGCAGCTACAAATAATTTACGAAGCCATGTCCGACACAATGAACATAACATTGAAAATCTGGCGTCAGAAGGGCCCGGACGACGCCGGTCGCTTTGAAACCTTCAAGCCGGAAGGCATCGTCGAAGACATGTCGTTCCTGGAGATGCTCGACGTCGTCAACGAAGAACTGATGGCCGAGGGCGAGGAACCGATCGCCTTCGACTCGGACTGTCGAGAAGGCATCTGCGGCACCTGTTCCTGCGTCATCAACGGGCGCCCCCATGGTCCGCAGCAAGCCACCACCGCCTGTCAGTTGCACATGCGCAGCTTCGGCAAATGGGACACGATCATCGTCGAACCCTGGCGCGCAAGAGCGTTTCCGGTGGTCAAGGATCTGGTTGTTGACCGCGGTGCCTTTGATCGGATCATTCAGTCCGGCGGCTTTGTTTCCGTGAACACCGGCGGCGCACAAGACGCCAACTGCCTGCCGATTTCCAAGGAAGTCTCCGATCAATCCATGGACGCCGCCCAGTGCATCGGTTGCGGCGCCTGTGTGGCGGCCTGCAAGAACGCTTCCGCAATGCTGTTCGTCTCCGCCAAGGTCTCTCATCTCAATCTCCTGCCGCAGGGCAAGCCGGAGAAGGATCGTCGGGTGAAGAACATGGTTGAGCAGATGGACGGGGAAGGCTTCGGCGGCTGCACCGTGACCGGTTCTTGTGAGGCTGCCTGCCCGAAGGAGATCAGCATCAATTTCATCGCCAAGATGAATCGTGACTATGGAAAGGCGATTTTGAAGGGTTGATCGAGGCCGTCCCTTCGGATTGGAGCACAAAAAAGGCCGCCAGAACATGGCGGCCTTTTTGTTTGAGAACCCGATGAACGGCGGATCAATCGTAGAACATCATCTCGTTGGAGAGCAGGACGACCTGTGCATATTTCTCCCAGGCATTGAGCATGCGGAGCTCGGCAGCTTCCTGTTCGATGTAGAAGTCCTCTTCAGCATTCCAGCCCTTCTTCTGGACGGTGCCGCCACCACCACGAGCCATGCCACCACCCATGGCCGCCATGGGTGCGCCACCGCCATTGGGCGCTGCGGCTCCGCCAAAGGTGCCGGTCAGTTCCTGATCGTCCTTCGCGATGGTGATGCGCGGTGCCCAGTAGAAGATGTCGCCAT
>JAYPXF010000174.1:12237-15165 GCA_038154405.1 Verrucomicrobiales bacterium
AAGTCAATGGTGTCGCCGGGCCGGACACGCAGCTTGGGAATCCGGGTCTGCCGGTCCTGGTTGAAGACGCCGTAGCCGGCGAGCTGAATGTTGCCGCGGAACACGATGTAACCGAGCATGCCGTCACCGACTTCGCCGAGGTGTTCGAGCGTGCCATCGATGGAAACCAGACCGGCAATCGGGGAACGCCAACGCCGGATCACGGAGATGTTGCGACTCGGACCGGGTGAGCCACCGTCCGCACCGATGCGGGCGCCACCGAGGCGGGAATCGGGATACTCCTCACCGCCCTGCCAAGTGCCGTCGAGAATGCTGTAGTAAGGCAACTCGGTGAAGCGCAGCAGCCGCTTGGCCGAGGAATCGTAGGCACCGAATCCGTAGGTCCAGATCTTCTTCGGAGCGCGTTTCTTCTCGATCTCGTCCTGTTGCTTGAGGAAGCGCATGCCGAGCTTGACTTCGAGAGCGGTGGGATCCCGTTGGAAGGCCGTGTTGTAGAAGGACTTGATCTTCTGATTCTCGTCGATCTTGTTCTTGATGTCGGCGCGATCGACCATGTTGCGGGCCATTTCCGCGACGAACGGGCTGTTCATCATGAACAGGGCCTGCTGTGGCACGGTGGAACTGAAACGTTCGCCCTGGGTCATGTTCGGGTTCGCGAAGTCGAAGGTCCGGAACACGTCGGGCAGGTTGCGACGGTCGATGTAGGCATACATGGTCCGGCGCGGAACGAACGGGGTTTCCAAGATGTTGTAGGGAGAACCGCCGACCGAAGTGTCGAGCATGCCACTGACCGACAGCAGGGAATCGCGGAAGCCCTCGAAATCGAGGCGGCGACGGTTTGCCTTCCACAGGAGACTGTTGTCCGAATCGCTCACCATGTATTTCGGTTTCAGGTCACTAGACTGCTGATAGGTGGCGGACATCATCATGTACTTGTGCATGTCCTTCAGCTTCCAACCGCGTTCCATGAAACGAGCGGCGAGGTAGTCGAGCAACTCCGGATGAGTCGGGTCGGCGGCCCGCACGCCGAAATCCGTGGGAGTGCGCACAATGGGCGCCCCGTAGTGGTTGGCCCACATCCGGTTGACCGCGACGCGGGCAGTGAGAGGATTCTTCTTGCTCGTGATCTTATAAGCCAGCTCCAGTCGCCCGGATCCGCGGGAGAACGGGCGGCCGTTCGGATCCAGCACCTCGATGAAACGGCGTCGAATCACTTCATCTCCCTGCTTTCTGGGATCACCTTTGATAAAGATCTTGGAATCTCGAGCTCGGCCCTGATCTTCCACGACCATCGCGCGGCGCGGCGCACCGGGGTGATTCATTTCCAACAGCTCCATGTCATCGTGCCAACGGCGCTCCTGATTCTCGATGCGACGATTGTCCCGCCGCTTCAGTCGATCGTAGGTCATGTTGGCCGGGGCACCGCGACCGTAGAAAACCTGCCGCAGCTGCTCCATGTCCTTGTCCTCAAGTTTCTTGATCTCGGGGATGTTCTTCTCCGGATTACGCGCCCGATCGCGATAGTTCTTGGCAACGGCCTGTCCCCAGGTGGCGTCCGCTTTCATGAACAGTCGGTAATAACGCGCGGCGACATCGGAGAGGTTTCTCGGCGTGGAAGTGAAGGAACGTGCGACCAGCGGATTGAGCCCCTTCATAACCTTGCCGTCGCTGTAATACTTCTTGGAGAGCCTCTTTGCCTCCGCGTTCCAGTTCGTGAGTGTGAGCTTGGTGAATTCACGCCACGGTGTGAACACCGGGTCGTCACGCCGCGTGCGGCTCTTGAGGAAGCGGTTCCAATTGCGGGCAACATCAGCCTCCAGTTCGTAATCGTCTTCAAACTTGTCCTGATCGGCGCGGCTGCCGAGCGAAATGCCGGCACCCTGATCCATCATGTAGGAGACAACCATGTAACGGACGGTGTTGGTGCGGACTTCCGAGATGAACTCGTTGAGCTTGTCGACGCGGAACTCATTCAACTCGCGAACCAGTTCGGACTTCTCCGTGAGATAATCGTTGTACATCGGATTCTCGGTGGGTTCCTCGATCAGCGGCAGATTCTGCGGCACACTGATGCTGTTGAAGACACCGTAGAGAGCGTAGTAGTCCTTTGCCGTCACCGGGTCGAACTTGTGATCATGGCAGCGGGCGCAATACACCGAGAGACTCATCATCCCGCGGGTCACCACGTCAATCTGGTCATCGATCCGCTCCTGGGTGTTTGCAACATCACGATGAATCGTGAGGTAGCTGAGCGCCGGCAGATCTTCCTTGCGGGCGGTCGGCAGCAGGTCGGCCGCAATCTGCATCTGCAGGAACTTGTCGTAGGGCATGTCCTTGTTCAGCGAATTGACCACCCAATCGCGGTAGTTCCACGCATGGACCATGCGGTTGCGCATGCCGCGGTTGTTGTTCTGCACGCCCCGGGTGTCCGCGTAGCGGGCGATATCCAGCCAGTAGCGCCCCCAGCGTTCACCATAGTGATCGGAGCTTAACAGGTCATCGATGACTTTTTCATAGGCGCTGGGAGATTCATCAGCGATGAAATCCTGCACCTGCTCCATGGATGGCGGGATGCCGATCAGCCCAAAATAGGCCCGTCGGATCAATGTGTGTTTGTCCGCCTGGATGGACGGAATCATTCCCTTCTCCTTCAGCTTGGCCGCAACGAAGTGGTCGATCTCGTTCTTGGCCCAAAACTTCAGATTGCCGATATCAGGAACCTCGGGCTTCTCGACGACTTTGAAACCCCAGTGCTCCATCGCCTTTTTCCGGTCCTCTTCAGACTTCAACACGCCGGCCTGCTTGCCGACGCGAGGATCGGGCGCACCCATGCGGACCCACTGCACAAGGTCGGCAATCACGTTGTCCGGCATCTTCTCGTCCGGCGGCATCTGCAGGTTTTCGTCATCAAACTGGATGGCCTTCACC
>JAYPXF010000175.1:0-15102 GCA_038154405.1 Verrucomicrobiales bacterium
ATTCTCCCAACAGTGCCAAGCGGCGTGAGTCCACCAAGAAGACGCGCCGGGAACGTGACTGGATATTTGAAAATGCGGAATCCACCACTTCGCGAGACCGCAAGGAAGACGAGGAACCGCGGCTTTTCGACGATGAGGAGAATGACGGTGCCATGCTGAAATACATGCGCGATGGGGAAGACGGGGAGCAGGGCGATAAAAGAGATTCCGATCGGAAGGACCGGAATCGCAATGGTGGCAATCGGAACACCCGCTTCGATCGCAATGGCAATCCACTGCACTTCCAGCGTCTGGATCCCGGTCTGAACTCCCGCGACCCTCTGTCGCGCGAAATGCAGAGCGGGTTCACCGGTGCGCCGGGCAAGGACGACACCTTCAGCAAGTTCATGGCGAATGAGCTCCGGCAAAAGGCCGATGTCCGGCATCGCCGGGAGATGAGCTCGTTTCGTGACCGGCTCAGCAATCCGTTTTCTGAGGCCGGTGCCACAGGTGGCGGATCTCTGTTCGGCGGCCCGAGCCGTCCATCCGGAGAAAGTCTGCCCGGCGTGTCCGTGAGCTTCGGTGATTTCAAATCCGGCACGTTGAACAACGCCACCCCGACGCTTCCCACCTTGGGGCAGGGGATGGCTTCCCCCGGTCTGCCGAACGCCTTTGACACGCGCAGCATGCCCATTGATTTCAAAAACGGTCCCAGCTTTTCCGAGAAACGTGAGGAGCAGCGCAAACGGAAGCCGATCAGCCTGGAGATCCGCAAACGGAGTTTCTGAACCGGCGCAGGTCGGCGATCATTTTTCTTGCTGCGTTCCGTCCCCCGTCCGACATAGTTCCAGCCATGAATGCGCGTCCCGAACATCAGGAATGCGTCCGCCGCCATCTGCGGATTGGTTGGTGGAGCCTGTTGTTCTTCCTCACCTTGGGAATGGTCCTGGAAACGCTCCACGCCTTCAAGATCGGCTGGTACCTCAACGTATCCAACGAGACCCGCCGACTGATGTTCAGCCTTGCGCATGCACACGGGACGCTTTTCTCCCTCATACACATCGCCTTCGCCGCCACGCTGGCGATGGTTGAATGTAAACCCGGCAACTGGCCCCGCACCGCGTCAGCCTTTTTGTCCTGCGCGACCGTGCTGCTGCCCGGCGGCTTCCTGCTTGGCGGCGTCTACATCTACGGCGGTGATCCGGGACACGGTGTCTACCTCGTGCCGTTGGGAGCGTTCAGCCTCCTGTTCGCTGTATTGATCACGGCGGGAAACATCGGTGCTGCGACCAATACACAAGGATCTGATGAGACGGGTGGCGGATGAAGGATTGAAAAGCCGATCACGCCTGAAGCGCGCAGGTTCAGCCATCGACCAGTGAACGGATCTCGTCGCGTCGCTCCAGCAGGACTTCTACTTCCTCAGGGTAGAGGTTGAGGAGTTCGATCACCGGGTCGGTGCGAATCTCGTCGTCGACGTCGAACTCCGGATCGATCATGCGATCGGCCAAGAGGTGGGCTAGGCGGGTGATGGCGACCTCCGGTCGGAACTTCTCGGCTCGATCCGGCATGCGATACCAAAGGCAGACCTGAACGGTTTCCGCGGGCAATCGCCACTCACTGAGCAGCCGGGCACCCAGTTGGCTGTGCTCTTTGTCGTTCAGGCGGATCAGATCGTCGTCGCTCATTTGGAAACGGTTCTTCTCTCGCAGGCTCGTCAGGAGTTTCAACCCGGCCGGTTTGCCGATGGTGTGCAGCAAGCCGCAGAGATAAGCACGATCGGCGTCTCGATGCTGTAATTGCGCAATTTCGCGGGAATAGAACGCAGATGGCAGGGCATGGCGGGCGATGCGTTGCGCCTCGATCTCGAAGCCGGGGATTTGAAAGAACTCGTTCTTGAGCGTGATGGCCAGTGCCGCCCGGCCGACGAAGCGGAAACAGAGGTGAATTGTGGCTTCTTTGACCGAGTGAATCGGCTCGGCGCCACAGTAAGCCGTGGAATTGGAGACCCGCAACAGGTGCCCGGCCAGCGCCTGGTCGCGCTCAACTATCCGCACCAGATTCTCCGTATCGGCGTCCGCGTCATCCGACAGCCGGATCACCTCGCGGGCGTTGCCCGGCATTAACGGCAGCCGCCAGACGGCCGCGGTCGATTTCCACGAGCATGAGCTCCCAGCATTTGACGAGATCGGGCTGGCTGGTGATCTGTTCGGGGGCCAATGCGGATGCGCTCATTTCCAGATTTGCATCGGCTGTTCGGGGGCAAGGCTTTAGTACGTGAGAGGTCTGCGGAATGCACGGATTCCGCCGCGCCCTAGATTCGGATGGTATCCGAATCCTTCGCGGCAAGGCTTCGATTGGCAACCGAAGCTAACGAAGAGCCGAATTCCGCCCGCCGATCCGAGATCATGCCAGACTTCACGTCGAATAAGTCCGATTCAGATATTTCCAATTGGGAATCATTGGATAGATTGCGCGGACACATGACACGGCTGGCTGGAATTTTGGCTTTCTCCCTGGCGACTCTGATCGCGAACGCTGAAGTGCGTTTCAATCGTGATATTCGTCCCATTCTCTCCGACAAATGCTTCGCCTGTCATGGACCGGATGCCAATGCCCGGAAGGCCAAGCTGCGGTTGGATGTTCGTGAGCACGCGCTCAAGGTGATCGACCTGAAGAATCCGGATGCGGGCGAATTGATGAAGCGGATTGCGGCGACCGACTCCGGTGACATCATGCCGCCGCCGGAGACGCACAAGAAAGTCACCCGGCGGGAGATCAACAAGCTGCGCGAATGGATCAAGTCGGGCGCGGATTACGAAGGGCATTGGTCGTTCCTGCCCATTCGCAATCCCGCCTCGCCAAAGATCAAGTCGTCGTGGCCGCGGAACTCGATCGATCAGTTCGCCCTCCGGCGCATGCGCCAGGCAAAATTGAAACCATCGAATCGTGCCGATCGGCGACGCATTATTCGGCGTGTTGCGCTCGATCTCGTCGGTTTGCCGCCAACCGCGAAGGAGGTCGAGGCATTCGCCAACGCTCCAGATTTCGACAGCGCCTATTTGGCGCTCATCAAACGCCTCCAGTCATCGGAACACTACGGTGAGCACATGGCATGGTCGTGGCTTGAGGCCGCGCGGTATGCCGACAGCGATGGTTACGAATCGGACCCGGTGCGCAACATGTGGCCCTGGCGCGACTGGGTGATACAGGCGTTCAATGAGCACAAGCCGTTTGATGAATTCATCGTGGAACAAATCGCCGGTGACGAGTTGGAGAACCCGACGTTGCTGCAAAAGCTGGCCACCGGGTTCAATCGCAATCATCGCCTCAACAACGAAGGCGGCATCGAACCGGAGGAGTGGCGCATCGAATACGTGGCTGATCGTGCGGAGACAACCGCAACCGTGTTTCTCGGACTCACCTGGGGTTGCGCCCGTTGTCACGATCACAAGTACGATCCCATAACGCAGAAAGACTACTACCAGCTCTTCGCCTTCTTTAATCAGCTGGACGAAATCGGCAACGGCCGGGGTTCCAACCGGGCGCCGCCCATGATCGACATGCCGCACCTCAGTCGCACGGATGAGTTCGTGAAGGTCTCCAAGCAGTATCAGCCATTGCGGGAGAAGGTTGTTGCCGCCGAGAAATCGAAACCGTTTAAGACAGCATTCAACGAATGGTACAAGGGCTTGGCCGACAAGAAGAACGAGAAGCTCCGCGCACGCTTCAGCAAGAAACCGATGAAGAGCTGGAAGGCCGCCGAGAAAACCAAGGCGCAGACCTATTTCACCCAGACGATCTACGAAGGCATTGCGGAATTCCGGAAAGAGTATCTCTCCACTAAACGAAGCTACGATGCGCTGATTCGGTCCGGCGCCAAGGTGATGGTCATGGAAGACCGTCCGAAAACTCGCGACACGTTCGTTCTCAATCGCGGCGTCTGGAATCAGCCCACCACGAAGGTCTCCGCCAATACTCCAAGTTTTCTCCCCTCCATTCCCGCGGATTATCCGACCAATCGAATGGGTTTGGCGCAGTTCCTCATCAGCAAGGACAATCCGCTCACTGCCCGCGTGATCGTCAATCGGGTTTGGGAACACTTCACGGGGGTGGGACTGGTCAAGACACAGGAAGACTTCGGTTCGCAGGGTGAACAGCCGAGTCATCCGGATCTGCTCGACCATCTCGCAACTGAATTCATCGAGTCAGGTTGGGATCTGCAGGTACTGCAACGCAAGATTCTCAACAGCGCCACGTACCTGCAATCGTCGAAAGGCTCGCGGGAATCCTATACCGCGGATCCGCAGAACCGGCTGCTCTCGCGCGGCCCGCGCTATCGTCTGCCGGCCCAGATCATTCGCGACCAGGCGCTGACCGCGGCCGGGTTGATCCATCAGACCATCGGTGGCCCGCCCGTCAAACCGTATCAACCGGCCGGACTTTGGCGGGAGATCCTGAAGGGCCGTCCGAAGTATGTTCAGGACAAGGGCGACAAACTCTATCGCCGGAGTCTCTACACCCTTTGGCGGCGTGCTGTGAAACCTCCCGAAATGATGTTGCTCGACGCGAATGAACGCGACACCTGTTCGGTGGGGCAGAAGCGCACCAACACGCCCCTGCAAGCACTCATGATGTTGAACGACGTCACCTTCGTGGAAGCATCACGCGGATTGGCGTCACGCATGTTGACCGAGATAAAGGGAGATCCGAAAGCACGGATCAATTACGGCATTCAACAACTGCTCGGTCGTTCCATGTCAGCCGCCGAAGGATCCGTATTGCTGCCGGAGTTCACCGCTCACCTGCAGGCATTCAAGGCGGATGAAGAGAAAACGAAGGCTCTTCTCAGCGAAGGCGAGTCGCCTTTGCCCGCCAATGTGAACGAAGCGGAACTGGCCGCCTACACCGCAATCGCCCGCATACTTCTCAATCTCGACGAAACGCTCACCAAAGAATGAATCCTCTGACCGAATGCAGTCAGGCGCTCAATCGCCGCCAGTTCTTTGCCTCCTCCACGCTTCGCCTCGGCGCCATGGCCATGGCCGGCAGCCTTGCTGATCGAGCCGTCGCTGGATTGAACAACCCGCTCCGTGATGGCATTGGTGGGATTGAAGGACTCAAGCGCATCGCCCCCAAGGCCAAGCGGGTCATCTTCCTGTTTCAGTCCGGCGGTCCGTCTCAGATGGATCTGTTTGACTACAAGCCGGATCTGCAGAAGCGCTTTGGCGAAGATCTTCCCGACAGTGCGCGCAAGGGCCGGCGCCTCACGAACTTCACCAAGAACCAGAAGACCAAGCCGATTGCCCCGACGAAATATCGCTTCGATCAACACGGTCAGAGCGGTAACCAATTGAGCGAATTGCTGCCCCACCTCGGTACGGTCTCGGATGATCTGTGTGTCGTTCGGTCCATCCACGGTGAAGCCATCAACCATGATCCGGCGCGCATGTTGATCCAGACCGGTTCCATCTTTGCCGGTCGCCCGAGCATGGGGTCCTGGCTGACCTACGGACTTGGCAACGAAAGCAGCAACCTGCCGGCCTTCATGGTTCTCAATTCGTACGGCAGCTGCAAACGCGTGCCCCAGCCGGTCAATGTGCGACTCTGGAGCAGCGGCTTCCTGCCGTCCCAATACCAGGGCGTGAAGCTGCAGTCCGTTGGTGATCCGATCCTCTACGTTTCCAATCCCAAGGGCATTGATCGTGACCTGCAAGGTCGCGCCGTGGACGCGGTGACCAGGATGAACCGCATCAAGTCCCAGGAGTTTGCCGATCCGGAAATCACTGCACGCATCAAACAATACGAAATGGCCTACAAGATGCAGGCCAGCGTTCCGGAATTGCTGGAGACCACGGGCGAACCGCAGAGCACGTTTGACCTTTACGGCGAGAATGCCAGTCAGCGCGGCAGCTTTGCCGCGAACTGTCTGCTCGCCCGCCGCATGGCCGAGCGCGGCGTCCGCTTCATCCAGCTCTACCATATCGGTTGGGATCATCATCAGAACATCCCCCGCGATCTGCCGTTGATGTGCGGCGATGTGGATCAACCGGCCGCGGCCCTCATCAAGGACTTGAAGGCGCGCGGCCTGTTCGACGACACGCTGATTGTCTTCGGCGGTGAATTCGGCCGCACTCCCTTCAGCCAGGGCAAGCTGACCCGCGAAGTCTATGGCCGCGATCATCACCCGTGGTGTTTCTCCATGTGGCTGGCCGGCGGTGGCATCAAGGGCGGCATGACCTACGGATCGACCGACGATTTCAGCTACAACGTGGCGGAGAATCCGATCCACATTCATGACCTACAGGCGACCATCCTCCACCAGATGGGCATCGATCACACCCAGTTGACCTACAAATTCCAAGGTCGCGAATACCGCCTGACGGACGTTCACGGTCACGTGGTGAAGGACATTCTGGCATAAGAAACGGCACAAATCGGCGAATCTTATTTCGAATAAGCGCCACAAAATCCGCGTTTAATCCGGTTGAAAACGTGAAACCATGAAACCGGCCGATCTGCTCGGCCGTCTGCATATAAAACCATGAAAAACAGAAGGATTCTCTCGCTGGCAGCTCTTTTTGCGGTGGCGCTCGTGGTCGTGCTCCCTGCGCAAGCTGAGACCAAGAACACCAGGGCCCGCTCCAAGCAGGTCGACAAGTTGGTGAACAAGCTGTTGGCCGAACAGAAACTCGAAGCTCACAAACCGATCAGTGACGAACAATTTGTGCGCCGCATCTATCTTGCCGCCATCGGTCGCATTCCTTCCGGATCCGAAGCCGCTGAGTTCCTCGCCAGCAAGGACAAGAACAAGCGCGAGAAGCTGATCGACGAACTCCTCGAATCCGAAGGCTACGTCTCCCACTTCTACAACTACTGGGCCGACATCCTCCGTCTCAACACGCGCCTCGGCCGTTCCGGCAACGCCAACGAATACGCTTACAAGCACTGGGTGAAGGAGAGTCTCCGCAGCAACAAGCCTTACGATCAGTTTGTCCGCGAAATGGTTTCCGCCACCGGTGAGACCTGGGAGAACGGTGCTGCCGGCTACTACCATCGCGATCGCGGCATGCCGTTGGACAACATGGCCAACACGGTCCGTATCTTCCTCGGCACGCGTCTCGAATGCGCCCAATGCCATGACCACCCCTTCGACAAGTGGAGCCAGAAGGACTTCTTCAAGATGGCCTCCTTCACCTACGGCGTTCGCGCGGGCTACAACCGCAACTCCCAGAGTGAAGTTCGCCGGGAGATGCAGAACGAGCGCCGCAAGAAGATCATGGAGATTTCGCAGCGCATCTCCGGCATCAAGGGATTCTACCCGACCCGCCGTGAAGCGGACATTGACCGCATGTATGAAAAGGATGATCGCCGCAGCGTCTATCGTCGCAAAGGCATCGCCACCGCCGAGGAATACAAGGCCATCAACAAAAAGGTGCTCGCCGCCACGGCCAAGTATGATCGCGACAATCGCATCACCAGCCAGATCCTCAGCGACATCTACAATCCGATTCGCTATTCCTCACTGACGGCGAACGACCGCAACTCGAAGCTCCCGCACGATTACCAGTACGACGACGCCAAGCCGAACGATGAGATCGCTCCGGAGCCGATGTTTGACAGCAAGTTCAACGCTGACGGCCTGGACGAAAGTTATCTCGATACCTACGCCGATTGGATGACCTCCACGGACAATCCCCGCTTCGCCCAGGTCGTTGCCAATCGTCTCTGGAAGAAGGCCTTTGGCGTGGGATTGATCGAACCCGTCGATCAGATCACCGATTACACCAAACCTTACAACCCGGAGCTCATGGCCTACCTCGAGAAGTCCATGAAGGAACTCAACTTCGACATGAAGTCCTTCCTCGCCATGCTCTACAAGACCGAGGCCTGGCAACGCTCTGCCCATGCCGAGGAGATTCCGATCGGCAAACCCTACTACTTCCAGGGACCTGCTTTGAAACGCATGACCGCCGAACAGATCTGGGATTCACTCTCGATCCTGACCATCGATGATCCCGATCACTTCCAACCGAACCTGGGTCGGGAATTGCGCACCATCGACGGGGAACGCAAGATCTACGAAGAACTCAGCAAGCACACTCCTGAGCAATTCAAGACGATCCTGAAGGAACTCACCGCCCAGGCCCGCGCAGGCTATGCCAAACAGGAAAAGCTTCGTGAGAAATACAACAAGGCCCGCGCGGAGGAAGACCAGCAACTCATCCGTGAACTGGGCCGTGAGATTCGTGACGTGCAGCGCGAACTGCGGAGCAATATCGCCAAGGTTGCCTATAACAACGTCGGTCGCAGTGGTGGACGCAGCATGGAAATGATGATGGCCGGTGCCGGCATGACCGGCAGCGGTGAACGCTATGTCCGCACTTCGCTTCCCCGGGTGGAGACCAAGAAGATGCCCGAAGGCCTTTCCGCCTCTCAGCGTAAGAACTGGGTTCGCCAACAGAAGTCAATGGCTTCGTCATGGAGCCGTACGGCTGCCGGCATGGCTCGCGCCTCCGAGCTGCCGACGCCCGCGCCGCGTGGTCACTTTCTACGCGAATTCGGCCAGTCCGATCGCGAGCTCATCGAAAACGCCAACGATGGAGCCAGTGTCCCGCAGGCCCTCAGCCTCATGAATGGCGACATGGCCTACAAGCTGATGCATCCGTATTCCGTGCTTGGCCGCTCGCTCGACAAGTGTGACAGCCCGGAAGAGGAGATCAGGACGATCTACCAGCTGATGCTCACCCGCCAGCCAACCAAGGCTGAAACTGAACGTTTGCTGAAGGTCTATGAGACCGAAGGCAAAAACGCCCGCCGCAGCGTCATCTGGGCGATGCTCAACACGCAACAATTCATCTTCAGCATCTGAACCCGATCCTGATCAACCCTTTGCTACCTAACCGTTCAACCACATACACACATCATGAACCTATTCCGTAACCAAGACTTCACCCGGCGCAACTTCCTCACCACCGCCAGCTCGCTGCTCGGGGTCAGCATGCTGCCGAATCTCGGCGGCGCAGAAGAAACCAAAGCCGGCATCCCCCTGCGCAAGAATCCCGCCAAGCGCATGATCTTCCTCTACATGGGCGGCGGTATGACCCATCTCGACACTCTCGACACCAAGCCCGGCCACGAGAACCAGGGCCCGGTCAAGGAAATCAAGACCAACGTGCCCGGGATCCACCTTTCGGAATACCTCCCCGGCCTGAGCAATCACATGGACAAGATGTGCATCATCAATTCCCTGAGCTCCACCGCCGGCGCCCACGAACAGGGTCGCTACCTGATGCACACCAGCTACGAGAAGCGCGCCACCATCAAGCATCCCGGCATCGGCGCCTACATGCTCAAGTATCTCGGCAAGCTCAACAAGGACCTCCCGGGCAACGTCTTCATCGGCGGCAACTCCCGCATCGACGGCGGCGCCGGTTTCTTCGAATCCTCCTTCGAACCGTTGGCCATCAACAACCCGGAGAGCGGCCTGAAGAATATTCGCGCGAAGTTCAATCCCACCGACTTCCGCAACAACCTCGACCTCGCCGCGGAACTCGATGGCGGCTTCCGCAAGAAATACAATCTCAAGGCCACCCGCGCTTACACCGCGATGTATGAAGATGCGGTCAACCTGATGGAATCCGAAGACCTCAAGGCCTTCGACCTCCGACAGGAGAGCGAAGCCACCCGCGAGATGTACGGCGACGACGCCTTTGGCCAGGGCTGCCTGCTCGCCAAGCGCCTCATCGAGCATGATGTCCGCGCCGTGGAGGTCACCTACGGCGGCTGGGACACTCACCAGAACAACTTCATCAGCGTTCCCGAACGCACTGCAGTCCTCGACCAGGCCCTCAGTGCCCTGCTGGCCGACCTCGACCGCAGCGGCATGCTGGAAGACACCTTGGTTGTCCTCTCCACCGAATTCGGTCGCACCCCGCGCATCAACCAGAACGCCGGTCGCGATCACTACCCGAAAGCCTTCAGCACCATGATTGCCGGTGGTGGCGTGATCGGCGGCCAGAAGTACGGCAAGACCAGTGCCGGTGGCGAAGAAGTCGAAGAGAACATGCTCAAACCGCAGGACTTCAACGCGACCATCGCCTACGGCGTGGGTGTCTCCACCGACCGCATCGTGATGAGCCCGAGTCTCCGCCCCTTCAAGGTTGCCCACAAGGGCAAGCCGGTCACCAAGCTCTTCAGCTGACCAATCTGCGATTGGATGCATAAAGGCGCGGCTTACCAGCCGCGCCTTTTTTTTGTATCGGCCTTTCGGCGTAGATCTGTGTGGTTGCCGCACGAGGCTAATCGACCACGAGCTTGACCGGTTCCCCCGGTATCTTGGCGATCGTGATCGGTTGGCCGAAGGGATAGTGGTCTCCTGGAGTGGCGGTGAACGAGAATACGTCCTTGGGTTCCTCGTCTTCCCTGACCACGAATTCCGATGGCCCGCCGGCAGAGACCTTCATCGTGGACATTTCGCCTTCCGAGACAGCATTTGACGAGAACAGGGTTTTGGCAGTCTCCAATCTGCCGACATCCGAGTACGAGAAGACGACCAGAACTGAGGCTTCACCATTTGGAGACACCGCCGAGTGGATCTTCGATTGCCCGTGATCGGATTCCAACACCTTGACCGAGTGGCGCCCGGAAAAGAGCAGGTTGATCTTGGCTATGTAGAGTTCGGCATCATCCGATACGACGTCCAATTTGACTTCGAAGTGATCCGATTCGCGGGCGGGTGTTGCCTGAATCGATTTCTCGCCGCAACCGGTCACTGCCAGACAGGAGAACACGCAGATGGTGATCCCGAACAGCAAACGAATGTTGAATGTCATCTGGCGAAACTATGGAGACGTTCGGGGTTGAGCAATTCATTGCCAACCTGAAACCGTTGGCCTCGAATCGGCATCTGAGGCACACCCGCTTGGTCGCTGCTGCTTGCACGTTGTAAAACGATCCGATTAGGTCGAAGATCGGTGTCATGGGACTGACGGTGGAACAATGCAGGCAGCTGTCGACTGACGGTTACATTGCCTTGCGGCAGTTCATGGACGACCGCTTTCTCGAACAGTTGCGGCAGGCCACCGAAGCGCAGTTTCTCACCGAAGGCGACCGAGCCGGCGCCGAATTCAAGCAGGAGCAGGGGTGTCGGCGATTGGCCAATCTTGTGGACAAGGGAGAGGAGTTTCAAAGTGTGGTGGCCGAGCCGCGCATACTTGATGCGGTCGGTCAGGTGCTGGGCTCGGGGTTCAAACTGAGCAGCCTGAATGCCCGTTCGGTGAACCCGCAGACCGATATGACGCAGCCATTGCATGCCGATATGGCCGCCGTTGCCGACGGCGATGGTTTCTGGGTCTGCAACGTCATCTGGATGCTCGACGACTTGACTCCGGAGAACGGTGCGCCCCGTATCATTCCCGGATCTCAACGTTGGGGGTGTCTTCCCCAAGACAGACTCTCCGATCTCACTGCGCCGCATCCGGATGAAATGTTGGTTACGGGCGAGGCGGGCGATGTTGCCATCATGAACGCCCATGCCTGGCACGGGGGATTGCCCAATCGCACGGACCGCCCACGGACGGCGCTGCACGCCTTCTACTGCCGCCGAGACAAACCGCAGCAGCAGTATCAGAAGCGCATGCTTCGGTCCGTTGTACAGGAGGCGCTGTCCGACGAGCTCCGTTGGTTGCTGGCATTGGATGATCCGGAGAACGACAGGATCAGTTCCGAGGTGGCCGTCCGCAGCGGATTCATGAAATAGGAACCGGACACGCTCCCTCCGAAAACGGGGACGAGGCGGAGTTTGACTTTGAGGTGGTTCGCGAAATGATCCACCGATCCCATGAAGAAAGTCGTTTCAGGCGTTGGTTTCCAGTCACTGTTCAGTCTTGTTCTCTTGTCGCAATCGATCGGCCTGTCGGCTGCCGACCAGTCCAAACAGGAGAACCTGGAGTTCCGCGCCGCGATCGGAGCGCATCATCTGGCTTCCGGACTGTGGGTGGTGGGACGCGATTACCGACGAACGCCGGAAGAGGTTGTTGCCCAGGACATCGCGCCTTTCACGTTCTTTGGTTGGCAGTCGGATTTTACGTATCACGTGGATGAGAAGCGGAAGGTCGTCACGGTGACCGCGCCTGGCGCACCGCCGCGCAGTGCCCGTTACACCGGCGACCAAGGCAGCACGATTCTTCCGCGTGGAAGGAAGAAGGTCGCTTTCAAACCGGTAAGTGTTCCGCGTCGTCTGCCCGACGCATCCAAGACACCGTGGCCCATGGGAGATGTTGACGCCACCAAACCCCTGCCCGAAGGCGTTGATCGCAAAGCGGTGGTCGCGGCGCTGGATTGGGCGATGAAACAGGAGAAGTACAACACCCGTGCCTTCGTGGTCGCCTACGACGGCCAGATCATCGGCGAACGTTATGCGCCCGGTTGGACCAAGAACACGCCGCAGATCAGTTGGTCGCAGGGAAAGAGCATCACGGCGACATTGATTGGCATTCTCATCCAGCGGGGCCTGTTGGAACTCGATCAACCTGCTCCCATCAAGGAATGGCAGAACGATGAGCGAAAGCAGATCCGTATCCGTGATCTGTTGCAGATGAGCAGCGGTTTGAAATTCGCCAATCTCGGATTCAAGGCGGAGACCTTGACGAGGAAGAACGAGCACATGCGGGTGTATTTTGATTCGCTTGACGTGCTGCAACACGCCATCAGCCCACCGCTGGAGGTTCTGCCCGGCACGCGCAACGCCTATCGCAACAGTGATCCTTTGAGTCTTGGCGAGATCATCCGCGACACCGTCGAAGCGCAGGGGGAAGACTATCTGCAGTTCCCACAACGCGCCCTGTTCGACAAGATCGGCGCGCGCAGTCCGGTGCTGGAAACGGATGCCTGGGGCAATTTCATTCTTTCAGGCTATGACTATCTGTCGGCCCGCGACTGGGTGCGATTCGGACTGCTCTACCTCAACGACGGTGTCTGGCAAGGCGAACGCATTCTGCCGGAAGGGTGGACTCAGTTCGTCGCGACTCCGGCGCCCGCCGACAAGAAGGAAAACTACGGCGGCATGTTCTGGCTCAATCGTCTGCCGCGCATGAAACAGGTGCCGAAGGATTGTTATTGGTCCGCCGGCTTCATGGGGCAGGTCACGATGGTGATCCCTTCCAGGAAACTCGTCGTCGTCCGTATGGGGCCGAGTCCCGCGAATGCCTACGCCTTGCTCGACGAAACGATCGGCCGCGTGCTGAAAGCGATTCGGTAGGGTGGCGCCGCTGCGTTGGATCGATGAATGGCTCAGAAAGTGCCCCGCTGACAAAATGACCCCATGATGAGACAGCTTCTGCTTACGACATTGCTAACGTTGTCCGCCCTGGCCCAGCCGTGGGACACAACGCTCTCCGAAAAACAACGACCAGTCGGCAAGGTTCTGTTCCTCGGCAACAGCATCACCCGCCATGGTCCGTTGGCCAAGATCGGTTGGATGTCTGATTGGGGCATGGCCGCCGGCGCCAAAGAAAAGGACTATGTCCACCTCGTGGCCAGTTCGCTGACCAAGAGCACAGGGGCAACGCCCGAGGTCATGATCAAGAACGTGGCCGGTTTTGAGCGACATCACACCACCTATGATTTGGAAGAGAATCTGAAGGATGCCCTCGAGTTTGATGCCGACCTGATCATCGTGGCCATCGGCGAGAATGTTCCACGGCTGAACTCAGACAAATCCAAGGCACAGTTCGCCAAGAGTTTTGGACAACTTCTGTCGCGGCTAAAGGATGGTCACAACCCGATCCTTCTCGTGCGAAGTTGTTTCCGGGCCAATTCGGCCAAGGACAAGATTCTTCGGCAAGGCTGCCGAGACGCTGGTGGAATATTCGCCGACATCGGCAAACTCGGAAAAGACGAGGAGAACTATGCACGATCGGAACGAAAATCTGCACACATGGGCGTGGCCGCCCATCCGGGCGACAAGGGAATGCAGGCCATTGCCCAAGCAATCTTGAAGGCGATTCCCGGAAGTATCCTTCGATCGAGAGATCTTGGTCAAACGCCACAGCCAACCAATAGAACAAGAGATACCGAACCATGACAGGCCGATTGGAAAGCAAGGTCGCAATCATCACCGGAGCCGCTTCCGGCATCGGTGGTGCAACTGTTGAGAAGTTCCTGTCTGAAGGGGCGAATGTGATGGCCACCGACGTCAACGAGAAGGGCTTGGACGCACTGGTCGTTTCCGCCGGGAATTGCCGTGAACATCTGATCACCTGCGCCGGCAGCGTCGCTGAGAGAAGCGACGTAGAAACAGTGGTCGACCAATGCGTCTCCCGATTTGGCCGACTGGACATCGTCGTCAATTCTGCCGGCATCACGCCGCGAACGTTGCCGCGGGAAGCCGATTTTGAGGAACGATGGGACGCGGTCATGGACATCAACGCGAAAGGCACCTTCCTGATGTGCCATGCCGCTGTGGATCAGATGCGCCAGACCGGTGGTGGTTCCATCGTAAACGTCGGTTCGATCATGAGTCTGGTTTCGTACCCGACTTCGCTTCCGTTTTCCGACGGCTTCAGTCCGTATCCGCAAAGCAAGGGTGCCGTGCTTCAGCTCACCCGTGACATGGGCATCCGCCTGGCTGCCGAGAACATCCGCGTCAATGCGGTCTGTCCGGGTTTTGTTTACACCGCGCTCACCGAAAATGTGACCGACACTCCCGAGGTGCACGAAACGATGAAAGCTCTCCATCCGATGGGGCGTATGGCAAAGCCATCCGAAATCGCCAATGTCGTCGCCTTCCTCGCGTCAGACGAAGCCTCGTTTGTTGCCGGCGCAGCATGGACGGTTGATGGTGGCTACACCGCCGCTTGAGAGAACCTGCTGTCGGTTGGCGGATTCCCCGTCATCGAGGCTTCGATTCACAATCGAAGCCGCCACCCGCGCCGACGAACCCGGCCTGTTTCACTTTGTCTGCGAAATTCGTCTTGTTCTTTCTTCTCACACCGGCCGCGTGTTGACGATACCAGTGTCCGTGTTGTTCCGGGACGTGTGCCGGAGGCCTGTATCGGTGAGTCTGGAATAATGTCAATTCCATTGCGGACATTGCCTCCACAACCGCTTGGGGCACTGTGG
>JAYPXF010000176.1:0-12816 GCA_038154405.1 Verrucomicrobiales bacterium
GGCGGCATTCACGATGGCGTCAACCTCCAGCTTGGTGATGTCGCCCTTGATGATGTCTACCCGCGAACGCATGAATGACAACTTTCGCTGCTCCGGCGGCGGTTGTGGTTAGTAAAATGTCCTAACTCGATTCCGTCGAAATCGTTGAGGTGGTGGAGTTTGAAGAGCAACTCGGACCGCCTGTGGCATCGGAATCGGAAGATTTCGCATCTTCCGCTGCAGCTGCACGAAGTGAATTCAGCGCACCTTCAGGACCCCTTTTTCGGGAGATCCTTCCGCGGGAAGAGCGGGGAGGGTTTGCCGACCTGATGACCGGCCTGGATAGCGCCCCACGTGGCCAGGGAAAGACGGTCAGGGGTGCCATCCAAATTGAGCTGTTCGAAGATCCGTTCGGAGGTGCCGGGAACGTACGGCCAGAGGAGGACTCCCAGAACACGTGCCACTTCGACGAGGTTGTAGAGAATCTCGCCCACGCGATCGGCCTGCTCGGGATCCTTGGCCAGCTTGAAAGGAGCCGTGCGGTCAATATAGCTGTTTGCCTCATCGATTAACCGTGTGATGGAGAGCAGGCCTTGCTGCAGGCGGTGATTGGCCAGATGTGCCCGGGTTTCGGCCACGGCCTTCTCAGTGATCTCGCGGAGGTCGTCGTTCTGAACAGCGATCACGCCGTCGCGATAACGGTTGGTCATCGCGAGGGAGCGATTCACCAGGTTGCCGATGCCGTTGGCGAGATTGTTGTAGCGCGCCGCAAATCCCTCATCGGTCCAGTTGCCGTCGGGGCCGATGTCGAGTTCACGGACGACGTAATAGCGGAACGCATCGATGCCCCACTCCTCGATCACCTCGATGGGATCGATGATATTGCCGGTCGACTTGGAAATCTTGTCGCCATCCTTTTGCCAGAAGCCATGGACCAGGACCTGTTTGGGCATTGGCAGTCCCATGGCCTTTAGCATGATCGGCCAGTAGACGGCGTGGAAGCGGAGGATGTCCTTGCCGATCACGTGCACGTTGGCCGGCCAGAGTTCGACGTGTTCGTCGCCGCTCTCGAAATCCGCGGCGCTCAATCCCAACGCTTCACGGATACCGGCATCGCCATGGACGGCGGGAATGCTGATGTAGTTTGTCAACGCGTCGAACCACACATAGGTTACGTAGTCCTCGTCGAACGGAAACGGGATGCCCCAGGAAAGGCGTTCCTTGGGACGAGAGCTGCAAAGGTCCCCGAGGTCGTTGTTCTTGAGAAAGCCCAACACTTCATTGCGGCGATAGTCGGGCTGAACGAATTCCGGATTCGCCTCGATATGATCGATCAGCCATTGCTGATGCACGCCCATCTTGAAGTTGTAGTTTTCCTCGGAAAGTTCGATCACCTTGCCCCATTGCGGGCCGAACGTGCCGTCCTCCTCCCGGTCCTGGTCGGTGAGAAACTGTTCCTGCTTGGTGGAATAGCTGCCGGAGTATTTCTCCCGGTAGAAATGGTCGTTGTCCTGCAACTTGGCCAATACGGCCTGCACCACCTTCTTGTGTTCCGTCGAGGTCGTGCGGACGAAGTCGGTGTTCGCCAAGTTCAGTCGGCTGGCAAATTCCTGCCACGTTTCGGCGAGGCCGTCACAGTATTCCTGGGCCGATTTGCCCGCTTCCTGTGCGGACGCCTCCACCTTTTGGCCATGCTCGTCCAGCCCGGTCAGGTAAAACACCTCTTCGCCCAGCGACATGTGGGCGCGGGCAATCACGTCGGTAATGATCTTCTCGTAGGCGTGCCCGATATGCGGCTCGCCGTTCACGTAATCGATCGCCGTGGTGATGTAGAAGCGTTTGCTCATCTCTCGTTCCCCAAACAAGGGACCTGGTACGCAATCAGATCGGCCTGCAAATGGCAAATCGGAAAAGAAATTGCCGGAATCCCGCCTTCATTCGAAATCATCCCGAAAAAAGTGAAACCGCGAAACCTCTGCCTGTGTTCAGCATGTTGAACAATACCAAAAGGGAACGAAATGAATGAGTTTTATGAAGTTTTTTTGAGTCTTAGTGTGGGTGTGGGATTGGCGGCAGCGTGTGGATTCCGCATTTTCGTGCCCCTTCTGTTCATGAGTCTGGCGGTGAAGACCGGCCATCTGCAGGTAAATGAGTCGTTTTCCTGGCTGGGTTCGGACGTGGCTTTGGCTTCGTTTGCGGTCGCAACTGCCTTGGAGATCGGAGCCTACTACCTGCCCTGGATCGACAACCTGCTCGATACCGCGGCGTCGCCGTTGTCAGTGATTGCCGGCACCATAGTGATGGCGTCGTTCGTTCCGGAGATGGATCCGTGGTTGAAATGGAGTTTGTCCGTGATTGCGGGCGGTGCTGCTGCGGGTGCCGTGCAGTCGGTGACGGCCTTGGCTCGTGGCGCGTCCACGGCTTCCACGGGTGGTCTGGCAAATCCGGTGATCTCGACCACTGAAGCAGCAGCTTCGAGCGGTCTCAGTGCGGCGGCCATATTCCTGCCAGCGCTCTTGATAGTTGGAATGGTGGGCGTCGTAGGCGCGGCTGGTTGGAAAATCGCACAGCGCCGTCAGCGTCCGGTCTTGAATGATCCCACCCGTCTCCTGCCGGCGCCTTCTCGGGCGTAAGATGCTCTGCAACGCGCGATCGAGCGGCGCGTGATCACCACTTGGGCGAATCCGCCAGGAACCGGTTCACCGCGGGCGGATCGGGTCAATCTTCAAGGCGGTCGCAGTGCCGCCGGTTGTTGAAGGGGCGATCCTGCTGCCATTCACTTGGACGTGGCCACTCGGCGCGGTGGGCTTCACCTGCGAGGTCTTGAGCTTGAGCGCGTCGAGTTGTTTGCGGACCGATTCGAGTTCCTTGCGGTTTTTGGCGGCATCTTCCCGGATGCCTTTCAATTGATTGTCGATGGTCTGTTGAATGGCCTCGTTGGAGGTCGGGGCGGGGTCGGCCGAGAGGCGAGTCAGTGCGACTTCGACGCGCTGAAGACGGTTGGAAAGCCCAAGCAGGTCCCGGGCACGGATCACCTGCATCATGGCTTCTAGCTGAATCACCCGGGGATCGGGATTGGCCAGATTGCCACCGCCCGAGCCCGGGCCGATGCCGGACGAGATCTCCTTGAGCTGCTCGTCGATTTTTCGATTCACCTCGGCCTGCTTCGTGATCTGTGCGGTCAGGATGTCGCTCAAGGCTTGGATCTGAAGTTGCACCTGTTGGGAAAGTTGAACGTTGGCACTGCCGGCGGTGGATGCAGGCGCCATGGGAGTCGACGTGTTGGTCGCAATCTGGCCGGCGGGAGAATTCGTTGAAGCGTCCAGTTTTTCTTCTTTTGCCTTCTGCTCAGCCTTGGCTGCTTCCGCGGCATTTTTCATATGCCGTTTCAGCCCCCAACTGAGGCAGGCGATGATGACGATCACCGCCAGTATGAATCGGAATTGACCTTGCATGTTTCTTGGAACCGGGAATTAGAGCAGCGAAACCCTATTCCACCCTGATTGCGCGTGACATCAAGGCGAAAATTGAAATTCCGATCTTTCCCTACGTGTGGCTACCCAGAATCTCCGTGATTGCGGGGAGCGAGGGCAGTGGTTCACGGTTTCCAACACCGGCGCACTTCAGCGCTGCCGCGGCGCTGGCGAACCGCAGTCGCTCCTTCGCCGGCCATCCCTGCATGGTCGCGTAGATCATGGCCCCGGCAAAGGTGTCGCCCGCGCCGTTGGTGTCGATCGCGGTCACGGGAAACGCCGGTTGATGGATGCCCGGGCGGCCGTTTTGAAAGAGCCACGCGCCGTTCGCGCCCTCGGTCACGGTGACCTGTTGGGGACCGTGCTTCATGAGCAGTTGCGCCCCGGAAGCCGGATCGTCGGTATCGTACAATCGATTCAGCAGGCTGATTGGACAGTTCACCGAATCCACTTCGGCGAGCAGTTTCGGCAGGTGTGGCTTGGGTGAACCGAGATCCACAAACACGACCCCGCGGTTCCGGCGAACGATTCGGGCGGCCTTGATCGCGGCGTCGGTGGACCAACCGTCCAGATGAAGGGCATCGAAACCGATCAACGATGGCTCATTCACTTCGCGGGCTTCGACCTGATGACTGCCGCGAAATGCCGCGATGCTGCGACGGCCGGTCTCCTTCTCGACCCACACGTGCGCAAATCCCGTCTTGCTGTCCGCTCGAAAGGAGGGCGTATGAAACCCGATTTCCTGAGCGGTCAGATCCGCTTCGATCATTTCTCCATATCGGTCGGCCGCCCATCTCCCTTGGAAGGTTGCTTCGCAGCCGAATCGTCGCAGCAGGCTGAGGGCAGTTGGGACCGGCCCTCCAACCTGGTGGCGATCATCGAACACCTCCGATTTCGAATCCGCTTCCGGCAGGCGATCCAAGATCACCTGATGATCCACGACAATTGTGCCGAGCCCGAAAATGCGGAACGGCTTGCCCACGACTCAGACCGTAAATTTTAGTTCCTCGATCGATTCCCGGATCGCACTGAGCAGGGTGCGAATGTCATCACCATTCAATCGGCCGATGTTGCCGATGCGAAAACATTCCACCTTGGTGAGCTTGCCAGGATAGATGACCTGATCCTTTTCGCTGAGCCGTTCATAAAACTCTTCGAATTGAAATTCCGGATCCTCCGGGTAGTGGAAGGTGGTGATGATCGGGCTTTGAAGTTCCGGTGAAACGTATTCACGAAACCCGAGTTCACGCATGCCGGCGGTCAGGATCGCATGGTTCTGTTGATAACGTCTGTAACGCGCCGGCACTCCCCCTTCTTCCTCCAGTTCGGTCAAGGCCTGATGGAAGGCCAGCATGGCGTGCGTTGGTGGCGTGAAGCGGAACTGTCCGTTGTTTTCCAGTCCTTCCCATTGGGCAAGCAGGTCGAGACTCACGCTGCGTGCCGATCCCTTGCTTTCCAACAATGTGGACCGCTTTGCGATGACGAATGAGAATCCGGGAACACCCTCAATACATTTGTTGCTGGAAGAGATCAGGTAATCGATGCGTGCGGAATCCACGTCCAGCGGAATGCCGCCAAAGCTGCTCATTGCGTCAACAATGAACGTGCGCCCAAACTCATGCACGACCGCACCGATCTGTTCCACGGGATTCAGGATGCCGCTCGTCGTTTCGCAGTGAACCAATGCCAGGTCCGTGATCGAGCCGTCGTCCTGCAGGGTGTCATGGATCAACTGCACATCGGGATTCTCATTCTCCGCACAGCGGATCGTCTCCGTCTCGATGTTGAGGCGTTCTGCAATCTTCACGATACGTTCGCCATAGGCGCCGTTTATGATCACCAACAGCTTGCCACCGCGGTGAACGGCGGATCCGATGGTGGCCTCGATGCCGAACGTGCCGCTGCCCTGCATGGGGATCGCCTCGTAACCGTCCGCCTGGCTCACGTGTCCGAGGGCGAGCAATTGGTCGCGAATGTTGCGCACGATCTGGATGAACGCGGCGTCGCGCGAACCGACGTCGTGCAGCATGGACTGCTTGACCTTCTCGCTCGTGTTGAGCGGACCGGGGGTGAAGAGCTTTTTCATTGTTGGTTGCGGAGGAACTGCATGAAGCGGCCCTTCACTTCAAAGGGTTCGACGGTTGGGCGACCAAGTTCCGCCGGTGAACCCGGCCGGATCTTTATATGCAACAGCGTCGGTCCTTCGCTCGCCCGGGCGTCTCGGACGATGCTTGGCAGATCCGCTGGATTGTCGGTGGCGATTGCACGACGGTAATTGCATGCGGCAGCAACAGCGGCGAAATGGGTCGTGCCCGAAACGGTCTGCTGGCCGCCGGTGGAATCGTGCTGTTCGTTGTCGAGGATCACGTGAATGAGATTCTTCGGCTGGTAGTAACCGATGGTGGCCAACGCTCCCATCTTCATGAGCGCAGCCCCATCCCCGTCAATGACGACCACGGGTTGATTGGGCAGGGCGTGCGCGACTCCCAGTCCGATGCCGGATGCCGTTCCCATGCCGCCGACGACGTAGATGTGATTCTCGCGATCGGCGATCGTGAACAGTTCACGCCCGGTCTTGCCCGTGGTGGCGATGATGGCTTCGTCGCCGTGAAGATTCTCGAGGATGGCGTTCAAAGTATCGGTTCGGGTATTGCGATCGGCCACTTCGCCGAACGGATTGATGATCGTGTCACAAACAACTGGCCTCGGATTGGAAACGGAATTCAGTTTGTGCGGTGCAACCGAGTCCTTTGCCATAATGAGGGCAAATGGACGGTTGGTCTCGTTCATGTGTGCTTCGGCGGTATCCAACACCCCCGCGATCTGCGATTCCTCTGTGGGGAATGGGAGTGACGGGATCTCGATGGCGTCGAGTAAGTCTTTGGTGATCCTGCCCATCTGCTCGTGCTGGGGCTCGTCCTTTACGCCCGGTTGACCGCGCCAGGTGGTGACAAGCAGCGTGGGAATCTGAAACGGATAGTTCAGCGAGGTGAGCGGATTGATCATGTTGCCCAGCCCCGAGTTCTGGCACATCGTCACCGTTTTGCGTCCGGCGAGATATGCGCCCATCGTGATTCCCACGGCCTCGCCTTCGCTTGCCGCCCCCACGTAATCGAGCGTCGCATCATCGATCACGCAATTGATGAACGGCTTCAGGTATGAACACGGAACTCCTGCGTATTGGGAGTATTCCAGCCGGCGCAAATGTTCGATGAACTGCGCTGCTTCAATCATGGAATGAGAGGGATAGTGGGCATTTGATGGTCGGGTTCAAGCGACTGTAGTTACGAGCGTGAGCGAGTAGAATGTTGAACTGGCAACGCTAGTTCACGCCGACTGGAAAGACTGTGCCTTGGTCAGATCGTCGAGGTTGTCCACATCGAGCCAGTGGCCGGTGATGTAAAGGATGCGGATCTTCTCGCCCTGGTCGATCAGGTGGTTGAACAGATGGTACAAGTGAAGCGAATCAAAGTCGTCGCGCTGACTCAGTTCCTTCAGTGCGGATGCGATTACCTTGGAACCGTTTTCATTCGCGCGCAACAGTCCGATCCATTCGCCGTTTGTCTGGCCATTCTCAAACGTTGGACCCATGTTCTCCAACCAGACCTTGTCCGTCGTGTAGTCCAGTGAATGCGGGCTGCTGGCCTGAATCAGATCTTGGAATCCATTGCCATCGTCTTTGCTTTCTGTCCAGACGCCGTCGACCGCGATGGTGATGTCACTGTCCATCTCCAACAGGCTGCTGAGGATGTAGCGGCGAAACAGGATGTCGCCGAAGGAGATCACGCAGTCGCCGTCCAGTTTTTCGATTGCAGCGTTCAACGTGGCGAGTTCCCCGGTCGAGTCGTAGCGGTCGTTGTCCACAAAGGTCACGTCCGGTGCATTCACGTGTTCCTTGCCGAACCCGCGCACCACGGTGATGTCCTTGATCTCTTCCTTGCGGAATTGACCGACCAGGCGATGCAGGATCGGGCGGCCGTTGACATCCACCATGGTCTTGGGTTTCTCGACGGTCAGTTCCCGCAATTCGTCTCCGCGGGACGCGGCCATCACGATGGCACTCGTGCCGGAGTTCTGAGGCAGGTAACGCTCCTCGGCTTCGGCGAGTTCCGCGGCATCCTGGATGCGGAAGACCTCCTTCACCGATACCACCTCGTCCTCCACGTTCATCAGCGAACGCTCTTCGAAGATGCGTCGGCTGGTTTCCTGCATGGCACGGATCGCCGAGCGCATGTTGTGGTTGGCCCAGATGACCAGATTGCTTCCGGCCTGTTCGAACACCTCCCCCGGTGTGCTGTAATACATTGTCGGCACGATGATGATCGGGCAGCGACCCTGCCAGGCATCGGCAAAGGCGAGAATCTGGTCGGGCGTGGATTTCTTGCTATGGATCAACAGGGCATCGGCTCCGGCGCGGTGATAGGCATCGGCGCGTTTCAGCATCTCGTCCAGCCCCCATCCGGCGATGAACGCTTCCAGGCGGGCGATGATCGTGAAATCTGGATCCTCCTGGCCGTCCTTGGCCGCCTTGATCTTGCCGGCGAATTCGTCGATGTCCGCCAGCGGTTGCTTCTCGCCGTTGATGAACGAGTTGGTTTTCGGAAAGAGTTTGTCCTCGATGCAAACGGCCGCGACACCGCGCTGCTCCAGCTTGCGGACGAGGCGGCGCATATTGTTGAAATTGCCGTAGCCGGTGTCGCCATCGAGCAGGATGGGAATGTCGGTGGCGTCCGCCATGAACTCGCAGACCTCGAGGACCTGCGTCCAACTGGCCTCGTTGTTGTCACGCACGCCAAGCGCGGCAGACATGGACAGCCCGCTGGCCCAGATGCCCTTGAAGCCGGTCTCCTGCACGATCTTGGCGCTCAGCCCATTGTGCGCCTCCATGATGAATTCGATGCTGTCGGACTGCAGGAGTTCGCGGAATTGTCGTGTCTTCGTCACCAGACCCGGCATTTGCTCAAAATTGCCGATCGAGGAAAAGCCGAAACCACGACCGGCGGAAAACGGGAGCGTAGTTGGAATGCGCTTCTCCTCGTGGCTACACCGTCTGGGCGTCAGGAGTCCGTTCCTTCGAACTCCGCAATTTCACGATGCATGAGGCGGATGTCGTTGAGAGACACCAACTGAAACCACATCATCGCGAAGATGTTGATCTGCAGCACCACCGGCAAGAGCTGTTCAACCGTGAGATCAAAATTCTGAAGGCGCCAGGTTGCGACCACCATGGCGATGATTCCAATGAAATGGAGCGCCGACGTGCGGACGATCACCTGCCGCTTGACCTTCTTCAGGCACATGTTGCCCACATCGATGATGAAGCCGGAGATCAGCATGATCAGGCAGAGAACCGTAACCTGTGCCATGGCCATCAGATAGCCAGTCTTCGTGAAATCCAGTTGCGGCATTTTGATCGACAGAAGAGTTGCGCTCGCGAGTGACAGGATGATTCCGCCCGCCCTCAACGGGTAAGTCTTTACGAAGCGGAGGAGGGCATTGGAGTGACCGGGTTTGGGGTTCATGAGTCGAAACAGGTGTTGGGAGTTTTCCTTGAAGGCGGAGCGGATCAGATCACCGAGAAGAGAGATCCAGAAGAGACAACGGGCACCGGTGTTGTCCGAAAGATCATGTCGCGCGTCACGAAAGCAGATCAGCATCTCCGCTTCGTATTCCCGCAGAAAAGGGGCGGGGTAGAGCCGAAGGAGTGTCCGGTAGATACGCAGTCCGAGGTCGTGCAAATGTCGTTGCGATTTCATTGGGGCACCTCCGTGTCTGTGGTGTCGTCCATCGGCTGCAACCGTTTTCGCATGGTGGTGACGAATGCGAACACGTGGTAAATGACCGCAATCATCATCCCCACGGTGAGCAACTGCACAAACGTCAGCACGGGGTCACCAATGGCGCTTGCAGATCCGGCCAGCCAGTACTGACCGGTTACAACGAAGAAAGCAACGGCTTCCAGTCCGAAACCCAGACGACGGCGAACATCCAGCTCGGTATCGAGCATGGCGAACAGCGCCATCAACATCGCCAAGGCTGCGATGACGACGGCCAGGGCTCCGAGTTGTGTCACGGCAAAAGTACAGCTCACCGCCCTGCATTGAAGACCAATCCAGGCACACGGCGATCGCGGCCGGCGCGACGATTGCGGCAATTCCGTTGAGCATCGCTTTTCTTTGCTGTCGGCTTCGGGGCGACTTGGACTCGATTTCTTTGTTTGTGTTCATGCGATGGCGGGGATGGGCAGCCCTTTGGCGGCAGCGGTTTCGAGAACTTTGGCGTAGCGTTGGATTTCGGCCTTCATCACCTTGCCTCCCAGATTCGTCAGGCGGTAATAGCGTCGTCGTTCATCATCCCGCTCCGGATCGGGGCGGTGATCCGATTCTTCAACCAGCTTCGCATCCAGCAGACGCTTGATGGTTCCGTAAAGTGTTCCAGGCCCCATTTTTACGCGACCCTCGGTGGTCCGCTTCACTTCTTCCATGATCGCGTAGCCGTGCATTTCGCTTCCGTACAAGGACATCAGGATATGGAATACCGCGGGTGTCAGGGGAAGAAACGATTGGATGTCTGCTTGCTTGGGCATGGTGAAACTATCGGTTACGGTTATATCTGTAATGGATATAGTCAACCGGTTTTTGTGTGCGCTTTATTCGAATGTTGTGAGGTCTGCTCCGTTATTCTCCCGATGCGGTCAATTCGACCGCCCGTCCAATCTGGATCGATTCCAACACGGCGAAGGTGAGTTCCATGCTTCGTCGACCCTGATCATAAGGGAAAAGATGCGGGCCATTGCCGCTCAGGAAGGAACTCCAACCGGCGATCTGCTCGGCGTGCCCTTTGGACGAATACTTGTGTTTCGTCTTCTTGCGTCCGCGGTGAATGATCAGTTGCTGAAAGTTCTCGATCTCAGCCACGAGGTTGGCGCCGAATACGGTCAGGGTTTCCTTGGGGAAACTGGTATCGCCTTCCGCGGTGTAGATCACCTGGCCTGAGGAGCCGTCCGCAAATTCGATCTGGGCCGTTACCGTATCGGGAAAGGGCAGGCGTCCTTCAGGCGGCCATACAGTGTGGGCAAACACGCGCGTCGGTTGAGAGCCGAAGAGAAAGCAGAAGTAGTCAAAGAAGTGGCACGCCTCTCCCAATACACGACCGCCGCTCTCGGCGTGGTTGGCATACCAATGATCCGGCGCGAGTTTGCCGGCATTCACCCGGAAGCTCGCGCTTTTCGGGCCGGGCGTGTTCGCCAGAACGGATCGCAACTCCACACTGGCCGGCGCGAAGCGGCGATTGAAACCGATCTGCAGACTGCTGTTCGACTTTTCGAATGCGGCATCAATCTCGGCAAGCTCTTCGCGCCGAAGGCAGAGCGGCTTTTCAACAAACACATGCCGGTTGGATTTCAATGCCTGGACGACAAGGTCCGCATGCAGGTGATGCCGCGTTGCGATGATGACTGCTCGGTTTGCGGATTCTGCGAGGGCGGCGCTGGCATCCGTCCCGGCCTCGGCAAAGCCGAACTTGCTCTTCACGTGATTGGCACTCAGGGACGTCTGGTTTACCACGATACCCCGTTTCAGATTCCCAAGGTGCGGCAACAGCATGGTCCGCGCAAAATTCCCCGCACCGATCACATCGACCGCCTCCACCGGAGATTTCAAATTTGAGATCTGAGATTTGAGTTCCGAGCCTGCGCCAGTTCCCATCTTTGAACTCCCATCTCCCATCTCCTGCGCCGCAGGTCCACCATATTCAATCACCACGCCCACATCGGCGGATGTTCCCTCTCCCAGTTCGCGATAGACGTCCAGGCATTCATCGAACTTCACGCGACGCGTGGTCAGTTCGTCGATGTGCAGTTGCCCGGTCTGCATCAGGTGCAGGCAGGCGTCGAAATTGCGGCCTTCCGTCCAGCGGACGTAGCCGATCGGATAATCACCACCACCGAATTCGTATGCCGGATCGTAGCGTCCGGGGCCATAGGAACGGGAGTAGCGCACCTCGATCTCCTTGGCATATGCGACCTTCCAGTGCAGTTCGGTGTGCGTGTTGCCAACAATCACCATGCGCCCACGATCACGCAGAGCATCCACCGCCTGATCGATCGGTCCGTTGGAAGAAGCCGCGGTGCATACGACCACCGAATCCACGCCGAAGCCCTGCGTCCATTCGCGAACCTCCTCCTCCAGATTCTGCGCGCCGGGAATCACCAACCGTTCCGCGCCGAGCGTCGCCGAAAGTTCCTTTCGGTCCGGCAACAGGTCCACCGCCATCACGCGGGCTCCGTTGATCGCAAGCAGATTGGTGACGAACAAGCCGACCAGACCTTGGCCGAGCACCAGCACGCGATCACCAAGAGTGGGTTCCGTCTGGCGAACGGCTTGCAGGGCGATCGAAGCAATTGTTGTGTAGGTAGCGTGATTATTCCGGACGCCATCCGGCACCTTCGCCATGAGCAGATCAGGTTGCGCAATGTACTCGGCATGGAAGGCGCATTCTGCTCCGGCACAGGCTACCCGGTCGCCTTCACGAAACCGGGTATTGCCCGGGTCGACGGCCTCGACGATGCCGGCGGCGCTGTAGCCGAGTGGGGTGGGGGCGGACAATCGGTTCTTCACCTTGTCCAACGCGGCGCGCCAGCCGAGATTGCGGGCCGTTTCCAAGACCTTGCGGACCTGGTCGGGTCGGGCCTTGGCCTTTTGCAGCAGGTTCATCTTGGCCTGCTCGACCTTCATCTTCTCCGTCCCGATGCTGATCACGGAATGCGTCACCCTCACCAACGCCCCGCCGGGAGGCGCGGTCGGCAGCGGCACGTCCTGCAGTTCCAACCGTCCGTCCTGATATTGCGCGATCTGCTTCACGTCCGTTCAGCGTTTCAGATTGAACCCCCTAAATCAATTCAGGTTGCTGACCAACCATTTGTGTTTTCCGCGGGAGGTTTTCTCCGTGTCTGCGACGCGGCGCATTTCAAACTGAAAATCGTCACCCAGTTTGACCTGCACCGCAGTGCGAATCGCATCCAACCGTGAATCCTTGAATCCGGGGCCGGGAACGTACCGTAGTTCGGCGATGCCCGGTTCCTCTTGAAAGAACTGGACGGCATACAAGTCGTCGAACACGTCGCTGTGCATGTTGAAGGCGGTCAGTGAAATTCGCCGGCCGGATTTGCTGACCAGGAATTCCTGTTCACGGCCTGCGACTTCGACTGCGGTCGGCCAGGGAAACTCGCCGGCTCCATCATCTGTCAGCTTTACGTAGTCGCCGGTGCGATACCGTATCAGCGGCATCACGTGGTTGTGAAACGACGTTCCGATCACTTCTTGAAAACCGTCCGGATCGGGATCGCCGAATTCGACGTAACCGA
>JAYPXF010000176.1:12826-14937 GCA_038154405.1 Verrucomicrobiales bacterium
TCGGCCAGAAGTGAAAGTGCTCCGAGTCCTTGCCTTCGCCCGCCAGTACCACGCGTTCGGAATGTCCATACCAACGATAGACGCGACAGTTGAACACCCGTTCCAACAGGCGTTTCTGAGGAATGTTTAATCGCTCGGATCCGCACAACACCGCGCGCAGGTCCGTGCGCCAGGACTGCCCGCTCTTTTCGAGGAACTCCGCCAGTTGAAGTGCGGCGGAAGGATATGCGTGAAGGAGATCGGGTTGAAACTTTTCGATCGCGGCGAGGTATTCGGGTAGTCGTTCCTCGATGAGGTGATAGGAGGACAACATCAGCCAGTTGCGCGTGGCATCGTAGAAGGAGATCCGCCCGCCGGCTTTTTCATCAGTCACCTGTCCACGGATGACGGCCAGGCGCATGCCCGGTTCATAGCCGGCGCGACGCCATTGTCCTTCTAGGAAGGCCTGTTCCTTCGGACGGCTGACGCCTTTGTGAAGATAGAATCCCACCGGCACTCCGGTTGATCCTCCGGTCGTGATGTATAGCCGTTCGGATTCGTGCAGCCGACGCGAGGTCAAGTCAGCCAGGTGCTCCTGCAGGTCTCGTTTTTCGGTCAGAGGGCACTGCTTCAGGTCTTTCAATGCCGACAGTCCTCGGGCATCGAAACCGGCGTCCAGAAATCGTTTTTCGTAGAACGGGCAGTTTCGCCAGGCCACCTCCACGCTCTGCTTTACCTGCGCCAGTTGGTATTCGGAGATTTCAGCTGCAGACCAGTTCTCGCAATCGGCCATCAGTCTTTGAAATTCGTCAAACCGCTCACCAAGTCGGAAGCTGTTGGGCAACATCCGCCAACCGGCGCCGATGGCCTTGCGCACACCGAGCGGCATCGATTCGTAGACCGATAGCAACGGATACAGTTTGTCTTCGAGACTCATGCGCCGACCAAGTGGCGGAACTGGTTCGACTGGCTCACCACCGGTCGTCCGAGTTTCGCGTCGGGAGAGAATACGCGAGGAACGAAACTCTGACGAGTTCCGCTACGGGCAGAATGGGAGGAGCTGTTAGCGGCCGCAGCAGTGCTTGTACTTCTTGCCGCTGCCACAGGGGCACTTGTCGTTGCGTCCGACCTTGGGGCCGGTGCGGACCGGGGCGGCGCGCTCGATGTCTTCGGCGGCTTCGCTCACCATGTCGGATGCCCGGGCCTGACGTTGGGCTGCAGCTTCCGCGCCAAAGGCGTTTACGTCGGCGTGCGTGGTCTGCTGCGGCAGGCTCTGCATGAAGCTTTCGAAAGCGACGAGACTGGAAGCGCTGCGGAAGATGTTGTGGCAGATCTCGGTCTTCACGTTGATCCGCATGTCCTCGAACAGATTGGACGCCTCGGTCTTGTATTCGATCAGCGGATCGCGCTGGCCGTAGGCGCGCAGACCAATCGCAGTCCGCAGACTGTCCATGTTGTAAAGATGCTCCTGCCAGACCTTGTCGATGGCGCTGAGGACGATGTAACGCTCCACGCCTTCGAGCGCTTCGGGATCTTCAAAACTGATCTTGGCGTCATAGGCGCGGCGGACCGCGTCAGAGACAAACTTGGCAATGCCGAATTGCGGACGATTCAGACCCGCGAAAATGGAATCCTCCACCGGCGTCTCGTCCTCGGCATTGGCGGCCTTGCGGATCTCTTCCTCGGGCATTCCGAGCGGGAAGGTGAGGTTCACCCAGTCGGCGAACGGCCGCAGATCCCATTCGTCGTGGTCCTGCTCGGCGTTGGTCGTGCTGTCGACCTTGTCGACGACCACCTCTTCCAGAATGTCCATGATGCGGTCGCGCACGTCGTCGCCGCGGATGATCTCGTTGCGGAAGCCGTAGATGCCTTCGCGCTGTTTGTTCATCACGTCGTCGTATTCGAGCGTGCGTTTGCGGATCTGAAAATTGTGCTGCTCGACGCGCTTCTGGGCGGTCTGGATGGAACGGTTGAGAAGCGGGTGTTCGAGTTCCTGACCTTCTTCAAGTCCAACGCGTTCCATGACCTTCACGATCTTGTCGGAACCAAAGAGACGCATCAGGTCGTCTTCGAGGGCGATGTAGAAGTGGGAAGAACCCGGGTCGCCCTGACGGGCGCAACGACCACGCAAC
>JAYPXF010000177.1:0-14829 GCA_038154405.1 Verrucomicrobiales bacterium
TTAAGACCTACTCCTGCAGCGCCAGCGCTCAACGACTCCGGTGGGGCGAGGGTCCCCGCGAGCCCTGACTAGAGTCCCGAAGGGACGAAAGAGTGGATCGTGGAACCGAGTGTCGCCCTTTCAGGCCATTGAAGTGGGCTCGCGGGTTCGCTCTCGTAACGGGCGATTCCTTATTTGAAGCGCTTCTCAAGTTCGCGGAGGGATTCCAGCACGACGGGCATGTCCATCTCGTGCACTTCGAATCCTTCCCCGATCTCGCGCAGCAAGGTGATGGTCAACTCGCCGCCGAGGTGTTCGCGGAATTCGTTGAGTCCCTCGATCACCAGCAATCTGCCTTCGGAATCTGTGTGGGTCATCTCGCTGGCGAAAAGTGCGAACCCAAGCGAACGCAGCAGGCGCAGGATGCGATCGCCCGATTCACGGGCAAGGAATCCCTTGCGCACGGCATAGATGACATCCAACGCGATGCCGATGGCGACCGCTTCTCCATGACGGATCTTGTATTCGGAAATCTGCTCCAGCTTGTGCGCGGCCCAATGTCCGAAATCCAGCGGCCGCGCGGATCCCATCTCGAACGGATCGCCATTGGTGGCGATGTGCGTGACATGCAGTTCGGCGCAGCGATGGACGAGCCGCTTGATGGCGTTCAGTTCGAATTGCGACAGGGCTTCGGCATCCCTCTCCAGGTTGTCGAAGAATTCGCGGTCGCGGATACATGCCACCTTCAGTGCTTCAACATAGCCGCACCGCTTTTCCCGTTCCGGAAGCGATTCGAGCAGCTTGAAATCATTGATGACGGCGTAAGGCGGACAGAAGGTGCCGATGAAGTTCTTTTTGCCAAAGGCATTGATGCCGTTCTTCACACCCACGCCCGAGTCGTCCTGCGAGAGGGTGGTTGAAGGAATGCGGATGTGGCGGATGCCGCGATGGGCGGTCGTCGCGGCCAGTCCGACCATGTCGAGAATCGCGCCTCCACCCACACAGATCAGGTAGTTGTGCCGGTCGATGTGAAAGCGGTCGATCTGCGAATGGATCTCGGAGACGTGGAAATAGGAATTCTTCACGCGCTCGCCGCCTTCCATCACCATCGGTGAGCGCACCAGATCCAACTGGCCTTTGTGTGCGTTGAAAAACTCCTCGATCTGGCGGTCGATGCCGAACCGGGTCAGGGCTTCGTCGAGCACGACGAACACCTTGTGGGGCGGACGATCTCCACCGGCCATGATTACGTCCTTCAACAGCGGATTCTCCGGTGCAAAAACGCTTTCAGTGAAGTGGATCTGGTGCCGCCAACTGACGGTTATGTCACGTTCGATTACGTCCATCGATTCTTGATCATTCAATGTGTGGACCCGGGTTGACGAGCGGAATTGCAGAATAGTTCAAAGAAAGTGTGCCGGTGGGTGCTGTCAGAATCGAATAGAACGGCGCCGTTGGCCGTGTAATATGTCCGCCGATGCCGAACCGGGTGTTCCATTTCCGATTGTGCCGAAACGCCATTGCGATCTTGGTTCTGTCTGCGGTGTTGGCGGTGAACGGCCGGGCTGAGGAACGCATGTCGAAGGAGGAGTTCTTCGAGAAACGGGTGCGGCCGTTGTTGGCGGCGAACTGTTACGAGTGCTACAGCGCACACAGCGGCAAGTCGAAGGGCGGACTGTTGTTGGACAGTCGCGCCGGTTGGATCAAGGGCGGTCAAAGCGGTCCGGTCATCACGCCGGGTTCGCCGCATCTGAGTCTGCTGCTGAAGGCGGTGAGCCATACCGATCCCAAGTTGCAGATGCCGCCGGATGCAAAACTCCCCGAAGCGGAACGCAATGCATTGATGCGGTGGATTGCGGATGGCGCGTTCGATCCCCGCGAAGCGGCATCGGCCGGGAGAAAGGAGAAGGCATCATTTGATTTCGTGAAGGAACGCGAGTTCTGGTCCTTCCAGCCCGTGCGGAAGCCTGACGTGCCTGAAGTGCGCAACGGAGCGTGGCCACGCAATGAAGTGGACCGCTTTCTTCTTGCACACATGGAACAGGCCGGAGTGCAGCCTGCGGCACTGACGGATCGAGAAACGTGGCTGCGTCGCGTCACGTATTCTCTTACGGGACTCCCGCCGACCGTACGTGAGCTGGGGGACTTTCTGGATGATTCGGGCGATGACCCGACCGCGCGTGCGGCAGTTGTCGATCGCCTGCTGGAGTCGCGTACGTACGGAGAACACTTTGCTCGCCACTGGTTGGATCTGGTTCGCTACGCCGACACGTCCGGCGCGCCGTCGGATTATCCGCTGCGGGAGATGTGGCGTTATCGGGACTATGTGGTCCGCGCGTTCAACGAAGATCTGCCCTTTGATCAGTTCGTGCGGGAATAGCTCGCGGGCGACCTGTTGGCGAACGCAGATGGATCCCGCCGGGAGGAAAAGATCACCGCCACCGGATATCTTGCCCTGGCCAAACGCTTCGACAATGCCGGTATTTCCAAACATCTGATCATTGAGGATGTATTGGACAATCTGGGTAAGACGTTCCTTGGTCTGAGTCTCGGTTGCGCCCGTTGTCACGACCACAAGTACGACCCGGTTCCGGCGCGGGACTACTACGCGCTCTACGGCATCTTCGACAGCACGCTGTTTCCGTTTCCTGGCAAGGAACACAACACAATGTCGTTCGGGTACCACGTGGTCGATGAACACACGGATGCGGACATGGCCCGGGAACTGTTCGGCAAGGCGGAACACATGACGCGAAGGTACTCCGAGATCGGACGTCAACGGTTGGGGATGCGGGAGGAGATCCGGGCGTTGGAAGCGATCCGGAATTCGACGGAAGAGCAGCGCCGGCGACTCGCAGATCTCGATGCGCGCTATGACCAGTTAAGCAGCGAACGTTCGAAGATGAAGAAGGACACGGACAACCTGCGCAAAAAGTTTCCCGCCTTGAAGATGGACCTGATCTATGCCGTGCGTGATGGGGAAGGGCGTGATGCGCGGTTTCAGTTCACGGGCGATCCGGACAAGCCGGGGGATGAGGTGCCGCGCGGATTCCTGGAGATTCTTGGAGACCATTTGTTGACGGACATCGAAGAGAGCGGCCGTCGCGAACTGGCACTCTGGTTGGCTTCAAAGCGCAATCCGCTGACTGCTCGGGTCATCGTCAACCGCGTGTGGCAATGGCACTTCGGCCGCGGATTGGTGGCGTCTGCCAACGACTTTGGCCATCGCGGCGCACGTCCGTCTCATCCGGATCTGCTCGACTGGTTGGCGGCGTGGTTCGTGGAGAACGGCTGGTCGGTGAAGGGGGTGAATCGTCTCATCCTCAACTCCCGTGCCCATGCCGTGTCCTCGAACGCGGGCGCTTCACCGGAGCATCTTGAGTTGCATGCCTCATTCCGCCCGCGGCGGCTCACGGCGGAAGAGATTCGTGACAGCCTGTTACTGGCCAGTGGCCGACTTGCGTTGAAGGGTGGGGGATGACATGAGTTTCCTACCATCAACCGGCTGTATCATTCCCAAGGGCGTCCCTACCGGCCAGATTATCCGGAATTCGAGAACGTAAGGAGTCTGTATCTGTCTCAGCACCGCAACGCGCCGCATCCCTTTCTTGCTATTTTCGATGGTGCCGACCCGTCCGCAAACACGTCGGCGCGCGGTGAAAGCACGACCGCGCTACAGTCGTTGTTGTTCCTCAATTCAGGGTTCTTTCACGAATGTGCCGATGCGTTCACGGCACGATTGGAAAAGGCGGGGTTGGACTGGTGGTTCAAGGCCGCTTACGGCCGGCCCGCCGCGGATGAGGAGATGGCGATCGCAGAACGGTTGCGGGAGAAAGCGGGAGACATGAAACCGGTCGCGCGGATGTTGTTGGCGGCCAACCCGTTCGTGTTTGTGGAGTGAATCGTGGCAGACGCTCGGGAAACTTTTTAAGGCTTCCCCTTCAAGGGTGACTGAAAGTTCCCGCTACGACGGCGCGTCTTTCCGCGCATCCATACGGGAAGAAGAGGGCAAAATGATGGGACGCAAAATCATGTGCTGACTTGTCATTTTGCCACCCATGATTTTGCTCACGGAATGGTTTCAGGATTCTTCGCGATGTTCGAACCACTTGTCGGCGGTCGCAGGTTTGAACGCCGCAAAACGATCGAGTAGTTCGGCAGGTGAATCGGACACAATCAGCATGTCGAGCTGTTCGCGCTTGAGGAACTTCTGTTCGCAGATCTTCTCCAGAAAGGTCATCAACGGATCGTAGAATCCCGCTATGTTCAACAAGCCGATCGGTTTGGCGTGAAACCGCAGTTGCAGCCAGGTGAACACCTCGATGACCTCTTCCAAGGTGCCGACCCCGCCGGGCATCGCGATGAACCCGTCCGCCCGGTCGGCCATGAGCTGTTTGCGCTCGTGCATTGAATCCACCACGACCAGTTCCGTGATGCCGGTGTGCGCGAGTTCCCTTTTCTCCAGGGCCTTGGGAATGAAACCGGTCACCTCACCGCCCGCCTCCAGTACGGCATCGGCGATGATGCCCATCAACCCGACGTTGCCTGCGCCGTAGACCAACCCGAGGCCGCGATCGGCCAAAATTCTCCCCAATTCCCGCGCCGCCTTGGCGAAGGCCGGATCGGCCCCGGGATTCGAGCCGCAATAGACGCAGATCCGTTTCATGCGCCTACTTGCTTTCCATCTTCCAGACGCCCTCCCAATCGTCGCGCGGCTCCGCGATCAACTCTGTGCAACGACTCACGATCACCTTGCTGGGCCCGTCATCGTATTCATCCACCAGCTTCTGCGCCTTGCCCTTGGCACTTTCAAACTTGCCCTCGGAGTATTCGTCAAACGCCTCTTTGAACGCCGCCGCAATGTCATCAAAATTGTCCAGCGATTTCGCCTGCTCCAACTCATACAACACCACCGGCTCGCTCTTTCCTTTCACAATGACCCGATCAATCAGTCGATGGCGTCCGGGTTCCTTCAATTGATCAAATATCTCCTTCGAGACTAGCAGCTGAGCCTGATAGTGTTTTGTCAGCGCCTCAATGCGTGCAGCCTCATTGATTGTGTCTCCCACGAGACCGTATTCCATCTTCTTCTCCGAGCCCTTGTTACCAACAAGGCAGGAACCACAATGAAGAGCTACGCCGTACCCAAAGATCTTTTTGACTTCCTCTATCTGTATTCCTTTGACCTTTTCCATTGCGACGATGAGATCGCGCGCGGCTCCCAGCGCCTGATTGGGGCCATCGGGTTGTTCCTGCGGAGCTCCCCAATAGCTCAAGAACTGATCGCCAAGAAAATGTTCCAACTGTCCCTCATGATCCATGATGGCATCGGTTTGCGCCTCGAAAATCTGATTGAGTATCTGAAACATGCCCTGCGGGCCCAGACGCTCGGCTAATGGAGTGGAATTACGAAGGTCGGTCAAGAGCAACGTGACGGATGCCGATTGGGCGTCCAGGGAGCCCGGATTCTCTCGGACTTCTTTCATCACCGCCGGGGAGAAATACCGTCCCATGGTAGCTTCGAATTCTTGGTTATCGGCGTACGCCCAAATGGTCTGTACTGCCATCGTGATAACATTGTTCGAGTTGATGATTATCAAGGGGACGGCAACTGCTCCCAAGAGGAGATTATGATCGTTGTATTGGATCCAAACGACATAGAAATAGCCGAGCGACAAAACGAGCCCGAGGAAGAATCTTAGGATGTAGTTCTTCATGAACACCGTCGTGAGGAACACGAGAATGGCCGTGAAAAGGACGATTCTGAAATCCTGTTCGAACGTTGTTTCTCTGATGAACTCTCCCGTGATCGCGGCGTTGATCAGGTTCAAGTGATATTCCGGACCGCGCATTACCCCCAAAGGAGTGTTGTGAAAATCTTGGAAAATGTTGTGGTGAGGTCCGACGAGCACAATTTTGTCCTTGAGTCGCTCCTTCTCCACAAATTGGCTTTGGTATTCCACCGGGTCGAGTATGCGCGCGATGGAAACCATTGGGAACGCGGTGTCCGGTAATCCCGTGAATCGGATCAGCGGGCGTACGGTGACTGGAGGAAGGTTTGACTCATTGCCTGCGAGCATTGCGGCGCGAGCGGACAGGGAGGGGTATATGGTTTCTTTCCCCATGTCTCCCATTTTCTCCGCCTCCGGTTTATCCGCCCACAGCATCTTGTAGATGTCGTGCTCGGAGAATCGGTATATGCCGCGGCGATATATCCCATCGTCCTCCGGAAAGATTGATACCAACCCGACACTCTCATTCAGAGAATTGTCCATCAATTCATCCGGAATGATGGAAAGTGGTGGTCCCTTGATCCAAATGTTCTCCTGTTCCGTCTGAAGCGTGCTTCCGATAATCACACGCGGCGCGTATTTTGAGATAACCTCTGCTAGGTTGGTATCTCCTTTTAGACGTTCGGCATCAGCTTCGAAGACCACGTCGATTATGAGACATTCGGCTCCCGCGGACATGATGCGTTCTGCGAACGTGGCCCAAACCGATCGACTCCATGCCCCCATTTGCTTTTCACAGATATGAGCAAGAATATGATCGTCATAAGTGGCGTCATTGCCGGCAGCGATCTTGTCCTGGATCTGGAAAAAGCGATCCACGTAGGTGGGTTTGTCTACCCCAACGTATTCGAATCGGTTGGTGTCGAGGGGGGCCTTTCTCCCGTGATAGGACAACCAGTCCTGCATCCCCACTTCCGCGGCGGTGAATCCGGCAAACTTGCCGAATCCAAGTGCACATAGAGAGACAATCAGAAGACTGATCGCACCAATAGTGATCTTCCGATTGAACTTCCGTTTGGGATCCATGAGCTGGTTTTGAGCTTGCGACGAACGTGTTGGTTCTGGATATTTCGGGGAGTCTGATCGTGGGGTCAAGGTTTAGCGTGCTTATGAGAAAACTCCTGCTCACCGCCGTCGCAACTTTCTTGGCATCAAATGGTTATGGCGCTGCGTTGAATCGAGCCACCTTCACACAGGTGGTGAATCAAGTGCGAGTGGTATCCGCAACCTCCGGGATCCGGCCGGCCAAGGTTAGAGATCCGTTCAATAACCCTGACTTGATCCGAACCGGCCCGCGTTCATTGGCTGAGCTTACGGCACCGGACAAGACCATCACCCGAGTCGGTTCCAACACTATTTTTTCTTATGAGCGACGGGGACGGACGGTGAATCTCCAGAAAGGCAGCCTCCTGTTCCATTCCCCGCGCGGAAAAGGCGGTGGCGTGATTCGGACGAAGGCGGCTTCGGCTTCGGTGCTCGGAACGACGCTGATTGTTTCCGCCACGGTGGATGGGGGGTTCAAGTGCGTGGTGCTGGAAGGGAAGGCGGCGTTGCAGATGCCGAATGGGAATTATCGGGTGGCACGGGCTGGACAGGTGGTGTTTGTGCAGTCCGGCGGGGAGAATTTTGGGCCGACGGTCGACGTGAATCTGGAAAAGGTGGTTGAGGAGTCGAATCTGGTGAATTTGGAGAAGGTCGCGGAGGAAAACACGCAGGAGCAGAATCCCTCGGGCAATCAGAATCAGACGCAGAACCAGACCGGCAACCAGGAGCAGACCGGTGATTCGGCCCTGCCTTCGATTGAGAAAATCAAGAAGGCGGTGGTTGTGCAGAAGAAGATGATCGACAACGGTGTCCTGACACCACCGGAGGATGAATCGATATTGGCTCCGGCCGCCGGTGCGGCTGAGGGGGATGCGGTCCCGACGGTCACGAAGGAAACCGTTGAGACCGCGGTGTTGAGTTTCGCGGATCGCTTCCAGACGGCGATCGGGACGAGTGCGACCATCACAGGTACGCCGTTTCCCAGCTCACAGGTGTTTACCGATCCTTACAACACGACGGTACCGGGTTTGAGCCAGAGTTCCTTCAAGGGCTTGCTGGGAAGGAACATCACTCTCACACCGGCATCCGGTCAGTCGGGAGTGTCGTTGGATTTCAGTCAGCATATCGCCGGCGGATCATTTGATGTCCTGGCGGATGCGGCGCTGAACATCGTCGGCCCCTCGATCGGAATATTTGCCAGTCAGATATCTTCTCTCACCTCAGCCGGGACGAGCGGGTTTGATCCGGACTTCGAACTGAAATTCATCGGGCGGGCTGGGGTGAATGTCGCGGCGGGCACGCAGATCTATGCGAATCACGTCGGCAACTTCGGACTGTTCTCAGGGACGTCGATGCGACTGGACAATGTGTTCATCCAGAACGGCAGTCGTTCGCTCACGGTTGGCGCCAACAATAACCTGGAGCTGGTCAATGGCGGGACATATTCGGCGCAGACTTCCGGTCACAGTGTCACCATCCGTTCGGCAAGCGGCAGTGTTTATGTGAACGGTGCCTCCGCTTCCGTGCCGGTGGTGTTCCGGTCGCAAACGGTGAACATGCAGGCGGCCGAAGTGCTTTCCCTCAATACCGTGCAGTTTCAAAACGTGGCCCAGGTCGCTCTCAACGCGAAGACGATCAACCTGAGCAACATCAACTGGGCGAGCGGAACGTCGGTGAATCTAACCTCGACGCTCGGATTGTTGGCACCGAATCCGAACACTGGTGCAGCGTCGGAGACAGGCCATGTGAATTTCATCACGGGTGTCCAATACGCCGGTCAGCCGGCGCAGGATGCTGTGGGCGTGAACATTCATCTTCATGCGCAACCTTGATCCGAGCCATTTTATCCGACTGGGAGACGATTCATAAATGAGCACACGCCGTATTACCCCCATCCTTGCCGCAACTGCCTGTTTGTTTGGTGTGACCTCGGCTGAGGCCCAGGTGAATCCCGCAATCGGCGCGACGGAACAGTCCCGTCAGCAGCGGGACCTGGAGGATACACTCAACCGGAGCAAGAAGAATGCTGCTGGCAGGGGCAGTGCGTTGGAAGTGGCGCCCGAACTGTTTGAGGGTGAGATCGCGGATGTGGGTCCGCTGGAGGTTCTGAACGCGCGCCGCCGGGTCAAGTGGTTCAATTTCGACACGGACACCCAGTTCTTTTACACGTCCAACTCCGGGCTGTCGGAGGATGGAGATGACACGACGATGTTTGTAAACACGGTGTCACTTTCGGTCGGACCGGAAGTGATCGATACGAAGTGGGGTGAACTGCGACCGCGCATCGGTTACCGGCATCAGTTCTTCAATTATGAACTCATGGGTTCGCGGGCGGCTCCCGGCGTGACGGACTTTGATTCGCAGGCGCTGTTTGGCTACGTGAGTCTGGATACGGGCAACCAGTGGCAGTATCTGGCCAGCTTGGAATACCAGCGACTGCTGGATCACACACCGACCTTTTCGTCCTACAAGGAATTCTATCGTGACTGGATTCCGCGGGTTTCGGTGACCCGAACCTTTGCCCGCAGTGAGACGCGATATTTCACACTGAACTATCAGGCGGCCTATCACTTCAGCGAGTCGCCAAGGGATCTGACGGACATCAACATCCAAGATCGCATTGAGCAGGTGTTCACGGCGAGTTATACCCATTCATTCAATCCGCAATGGGTCGTCCAGCCGTACTACCGACTGATTCACAACCACTTTGGAAATCAATCGAATCGCGATGATCTCACCCATTCGATCGGCGCGCTGCTGTTGTATTCGTTTAACGACATGTTCAGTCTTCGGGGTTTCTGCGCTTACGACGCCCGCGAGTCCGACCTCGCCTTCATCGCGGACTATCGCAAACTTGACATCGGCGGGGCGCTGCATTTCAGCTACCGTTTCTGACCGGTTGCGCGGAGACAAGGCGTGGCATTTGAGGTCATCATCACCGGCTCCGGCACCTCTCAGGGCGTTCCCGTGATCGGGCGCGATTATCCGGACGAGTTTCTCGCCAATCCCAAAAACCATCGGCTGCGGCCGGCCGCCTTGGTGCAGATCGATGATGTCCGCATTGCGATCGATACGCCGCCCGAATTCCGTCTGCAGATGCTGAACGCCAAGGTGCCGCAGATCGATGCCGTGCTCTTCACCCACGCGCACGCGGATCACATCATGGGCTTGGATGACTGCCGGCGGTTCTGCGAGATGAGGGATGGGAAGCCGTTGCCGTTGTATGCGCGGGCCAAGACGATGAAGCTGTTGCGACAGGTGTTTGCCTACGCGTTTGGAGAAGGGGAGAAATCACCGACCTACCTGGTGCCGGCTCCGGTGGAGATTGACGGTCCGTTCGAGATCGGCGGTCTCACCATCACTCCCCTGCCGCTGCCGCACGGTTCCATGGGCAGCGACGGCTTTCTCTTCGAGCGCGAAGGGGAGAAGTTGCTTGCCTATTGCACGGATTGCAAAGAAGTTCCCGACGCTGTCATTGACCGCATCGCGGGGGTTCGCTGCGTGGTGCTGGATGCGTTGCGCAAGTCCGAACACTGGACGCACATGAGCCTCGACGAGGCACTGACCGCGGCGCGGCGCATCCGGGCGGATCGCACGGTGTTGACGCACCTGACCGATTGCTATGATCACGACGTGGACCAGGCGGAACTGCCGCCCGGAGTCGAACTGGCCTATGACGGTCTGAAAATCCAATTGCCATGAAGAACAGTCTACGAATTCTGCTCGCCTTGTTCTGCTTCACTTCCGTGACCGCAGTCCGGGCCAATCCGATCGACACCGGCTCGTCGGTGGTGGTCGTCTACAACACGAAGGTCCAGGCATCCGAGGAAGTGGCCCGGCATTACGCCGCGCGCCGCATCGTCCCGCGAGACAACCTGATCGGTCTGGAACTGCCCGTGACGGAGGAGATTTCCCGGGCCGACTTCACGGACAAGCTTCAGAAGCCGTTGTTGGCCGAACTGGACAAGCGCAAGCTGATGAACTTTCAGGACGGTCGCGTTGTGGGCAGCAAGCTGAGGTACGTGACTCTCTGTTTCGGTGTGCCGTTGAAGATCAAGCGGGAGACGGGACTAAAAGAGGAGGCCGCCGCCAAGCTGCCGGAACGGTTGCGGGCGCAGAACGAGGCGGCGGTGGACAGCGAACTGGCCTGGTTGCCTCGCGCGAAGATGAAGTCGGTGTTGTCGGGCGCCCTGGCCAATGTCTTTCATGGCACGACCAACCTCTACGATTTCTCCGCCAACAACGGCTTGCTGATGGTCGGTCGTGTGGATGGTCCGACGCCGGACATTGCCAAGCGCCTGGTGGATGCGGCGATTAATTGCGAGACCAACGGATTCTGGGGGCGCGCCTATTTCGACCTCCGTGGCATTAAGTCGGGAGAATATGCGGAAGGTGACCGGATGCTGGGCGAGGCGGCCAAGCATGCACGGATGTGGGGACTGGATGTCGTGATCGATGACAAACCGGCGTTGTTTGATGGTGGTTACCCGCTGAGTCATGTCGGGATCTATGCCGGTTGGTACAGCCAGGAGGTTTCCGGTGTGTTCACGAATGCACGGGTGGAATTCATGCCGGGCGCCTTTGCCTACCATCTGCATTCCTTCAGTGCGTCCACGATTCGCACTACCACCAACAACTGGGTCGGGCCGCTCATCGCGAAGGGGGCGTCGGCCTCCATGGGTTCGGTCTACGAGCCGTACCTGACGGGGACGCCGGACATCGGCGTGTTCTTGCAGCGATTCACGCATCAGGGGTTCAGTCTTGGCGAGGCTGCGTATGCCGCTCAGCCGTCCATCTCCTGGATGACCACCGTGGTGGGGGATCCGCTTTACCGGCCGAACGCCCGGCATCCGCGCCTGCTGCATCAGGATCTGGAGAAACGTCAGCGTGCCGAGGCCGAATGGTCGTTGCACCGGGTGGCGAATCTGAACGTGGCTCGCGGGACCAATGCGACGCAGATGATCAAGTTCCTCAGCAGCATGCGACAGACGCCGAAGAGCGCGGTGCTGTTGGAGAAGCTGGGTGATCTCTACGCGGGCACGGGGGCCAATACGAATGCCGCCCGCATGTGGGGGCAGGCATTGCAGAGCCGCCAATCAAGGCAGCAGCACAAGCGACTCGTGCTCAAGACGGCCGACAAGCTCTCCGAGATCGGCATGACGAAGGATGCTAAGAAACTCTACGAACTGTTCCTCACGAAATTTCCGAACTACCCACAGCTGAATGACGTGCGGGTGAAGTCGGAGAAGCTGAAGTAAGGGAAGAGGCGCACCCGGAACGGCGCGCTCAAACAGGGAGATGCAGTCAATCTGTCAACGGATCCGGGACGACCATCGTTTCGAAATTTTCATCATCGGCGTCATCGTTGCCGCCGGCGTTTTGGTGGGGTTTGAGACCAGCCAGAAACTGGTCTCCCAGTACGGCGCGGTCCTGCACTGGATCGACAAGCTGATCCTGTTCATCTTCATCGTGGAAATCGTCATCAAGATGGCGGCGGAAGGCTCGCGGCCGCTGAACTATTTCCGGAATGGCTGGAACGTCTTTGACTTCACGATCGTCGCGGTGTGTCTGCTGCCATCGACCGGGGCGTGGGTGACGGTGGTTCGCCTGGCACGGATTCTTCGGGCCGTACGATTGATTACGCAGATTCCCCGTCTCCAGGTGCTGGTGGGGGCGTTGCTGAAATCGCTGCCATCAATGGGTTACGTCTCGCTGTTGCTGGGACTGCACTTTTACGTGTATGCGGTGATGGGAACGTTCCTGTTTCGTGGCAACGACCCGGGGCATTTCGGGGACCTCGGTCAGTCCATGCTTTCGCTGTTTCGGGTGGTGACCTTGGAGGACTGGACCGATGTGATGTACTCGGCGGTGCATGGAACAGCCGTCTACAATGCGCAGGGTCCGATTCCGGTCGGACCCGAACCGCATGCCTTCGGTTGGTGGGGAGTCCTGTTCTTCGTCAGCTTCGTGGTCGTCGGTGCCATGGTCATGATAAACCTGTTTGTCGGCGTGATGGTCACGAGCCTGTCGGAAGCACAGGCGGAGGCGCTGCGGCACAAGCTGGACATCACGGCAATCGAAGAACACGAACAGGCGTTGGAACGAACAGTCGACAAACTGGAAACGGAACTGACCGAACTGCGGCGGCTGATTCAGCAGCGGAAGAGCGGATGAAAAACAAATCCGGCGGCCGCGCGAGGCGACCACCGGTTCGTTTTCATATCAAAGCGAGTAGCGGGAAAAAGAACACCCGGCTCGCTTCAGGGGATTTGGTAGGATGGGTGTTCCCGCGTTCGAGGAGGCGGGAACGGTGAGGCGAATCGCGTACCGATTTGAATTGTCAGTATTAGATTCACGGAAGTCTTTTTAGCACCGGCTGTGCCAGCCGCAGAAGCGGTCGGGTATCTAGGGTGTTTACCGCATCTCACTGCTCCAAATTGCTATTCGGTGGGCAATTCTCGCCAGTCTGCAGGAACATGATGGCTCGTTTTCATCACCAGCGATCTGCATCACATTGCTCACGGGGTGTGCAATCTCTGTCTCACGTCACACCTCGACTGACACTTTGGCACTCGTAACGCCCGGGGACGATTCAGAGCCGTAGCGGAATTCGCAAAGAATTCCGATGTCGGTGCCAATGGGGTAGAACGCTCCCATGATTTCCAGAATTGGTCTGCCTGGCAAGGGACTGTGCACAACCAGGGAGCGTGTCCTTGTCGCTCCTTGATCGGAACATTCTGCATCTTGCGATATCTGGTATCAGATGCGTCAGGGCATTCTCGCCCGATAGAAGCGACGGCTGGTGCCGTTGGTGCTGTCGTCCGTATGTTGAAAGTTGCCGTCGCTTGGCGTGTTGGTCTTGAGCGGCATCCAGGAGGTGAAGTTGGTCGTGTACTCGAGCACGTAGGTTCGGTTGGCTTCGCCGCTCACCTGCAGCAACGGGTGACCGGTGGACAGCATCGACAACAGGGAAATCTTCGGCGGGCTCGGTACTCCATCGATGGCGGTGACGGTGTAGTCGTCAAACACGAGCGCGTTGTCACCGGCGCCGTCGCCGATGAAATCCCATTCTGCGAGGATCTGGCCGACATCCATCACGACGGCGCTGTTGGTGCTGATGGGGAGATTGGAGACGACCGTGTCCAACCCCACCTTGGCGGACCAGAGATTGCTGGCAAAGTTCATCGTGATCTCCAGCGTGAACGGCGTTTCGCGCGCGAACGAAAACGGCGTCGCCTGAAAGTTGGTGGGATTCTCGTCCACGTAGCAGATGAACTGGTTGCGGTTGTCGAAATCGAGCGAGAAGAAACGATGCCCAGCGGAGTTCAGTACGCTCCAGCGAAACGAATCCCGATTGGTCGTGGTTGAATCGACGATCTCCATGTAGGTGCTGAACTTCACGATCGTCGTGTGATTGGTCTCCGGGTTGTAGTTCAGGTTCCGGGTGAGCTTGAACGCGGTTTCGCTGTTGTCGGTGGGACCGAAGAAGCCGACGTACGCTTGGGCACCGCGCCCGGAGAACCTCTGAACGAATCCCGCCACGGCCGTGCCGTCAACGGACCAGCCGTTCTGTCCACCGAGCAACGCGTTGGCTCCGTTGTCGTATCCTTCGCCGGCCTCGAACGAAGTGGTGTATACCGTATTCGTGGAGGCGCCGCGAATCACCTGCGTGCCGAAGAGCCACGCCAGCATGAGGAGCATGCCGATGGAGAACAGGGTGCGCATGGGACCATTCCTCAATTGCCGCCGGGACGGGCGGTCGGACGCCCGCCGGGACGTCCACTGCTTTCGTTCCCGGAGGAACTCTTGCTGCCCGACGTGGATGCCGGTTGGCGAGCCGGTGAGGACGTCACCTTGGGAGCCGGCGGCGGGGCGGTCGGGGTTGGACGGGCGGTCGGGCGTGCTGCCGGGATGTTAGGCCGAGCCGATGGACGGGCGGTGGGACGTGAGTTGACCGTCGGTCCGGCAACGGTTCTCGATGGGGTGGTCCGAATCACGGTGCGGCTGGGCACGG
>JAYPXF010000178.1:0-14757 GCA_038154405.1 Verrucomicrobiales bacterium
CAGGGCATCCGCTCCCATGGCGACCGCACCCTTGCACATGGCCATCACCAGGTCGGCGCGACCGCAGCCTTGGCTCGGGTCGATGACGACCGGGCAATGCGAGGCCTGTTTGATGATCGGCACGGCTGACAGATCCAGGGTGTTGCGCGTGTAGGTCTCGAAGGTTCGGATGCCGCGCTCGCAGAACATCAGGTTCGGATTGTCGTTGGACAGCACGTACTCTCCGGCGAGCAACCATTCTTCGATCTTCATGGACAAACCGCGCTTGAGCAGCACCGGCCGTCCGGTCTTGGCGGCGGCGATGAGCAGTTGGAAGCTTTGCGCATTGCGGGTGCCGATCTGCAGGATGTCGGCGTATTCGGCGATCATATTCGCGTGGTTTTCCGACAGCAGTTCCGTGATGACGGGCAAGCCGGTCTCCTTGCTCGCCTTGGCGAGGAGCTTCAGACCTTTCTCGCCGAGTCCCTGGAATTCGTAGGGTGAAGTCCGTGGTTTGAACGCGCCGCCACGCAACACCTTGGCGCCGGCTTCAGCGACGGCTTCAGCCGATTCCATCAGCTGTTTCTCGTCCTCGACGGAACAGGGTCCGGCCATGACGACCAGTTCCTCACCACCGATGACCGTGCCGTTGGAGAGCTCAATGGAGGAATCCGCGGGATGAGCCTCGCGGCTGACGAGCTTGTAGCGTTTCTGGATGGGGGTGACACTTTCGACCTGATCGTAGGACGTCAGCGTCTCCAACGTGTGGTGGGAGCTTTCATCGCCGATGGCGCCGATGACAGTTCGTGCGACGCCGCGCATGACGTGGGATTGGTAGCCAAGTTTGCGGATTTCTGAGAGAACTTCCTTCTCGGCCTGCTTCGTGATGTTTGGTTTTAGTACTATTATCATGGTGTTTTTGGGGCAGGAAGCAAACCGGGGCGGGGCAAAAGAAAACCGCAGGCGTGGAACCTGCGGTTAGTGGTTAAAGTGCTTTGGGGAGGGAGCTCAACGCGCAGGTTATCGGTGGCCAAAATAGCCAAACCAATAGCTGCTAAATCGTTGCGCGTTCAATTGCATTCCAGCGGGAAGTTAACAGAGCGATGCGCGGAGTCAACCGGACACTTGAGGGAGGGCATCGATCGGGCGCATCTCAGTTTCTTGCAAGGAGTCTGTTTTCCCGGCCCAACGGGCCAGGCTTAAGTCAGCCCAGGGCAATGCCCTGGGTATTCGTCCGACAGAATATGAAGCCCCGGAGCGGGCAGTGCAAATCCGGTTCAGTTGGGGCCGCCCACTTTGGTGCTCAGGATTGTCATATTCGTTGTTCCCAGGGCGTTGCCCTGGGCTGACATAGGATCGGCCCTTCAGGCCTCTTCCGAACGTGAGACCCATGTTTGCGATAAACTAGGAGCGGTTCCCTCCGATTGAGCGCCGTGCGTACGGCTGTCCTTCCGATTGAGGGAATGATACAGCTATCCGCATATGAGCAATGTCAGAACCTTTGGCGCCGTTGGTGACGGTGAGACGGATGACACCGAGGCGATTCGGCACGCTTTGGTGGATGGCGATGGGACACTGGAGTTTCCCCGGGGAGATTATCTGATTTCGGAAACCATCGAGGTGCGCCTCGATGAAACTGGTCGATTGGGAATTGATGGTACGGACGGAACGGCCACGGTGATCATGTCCGGTGAAGGCCCCGCCTTTCGTATCATCGGTACGCATGCCGGCACGGGGGATCCGAATTCAGCGAAGCCAAACATCTGGCAGAAGCAACGCATGCCGACGATCCGCAATATCGAGATCACCGCCACCAGCGAGAAAGCCGATGGCGTTGAACTGATCGAGACGATGCAGGCAGTCTTTTCTGGGGTGCTGATCCGGCAGGTCCGTCATGGTATCCGGCTGCACAAGCGCAACCGCAACGTGCTGATCAATGACTCACACATCTATCACAACCTCGGTGTTGGTATCTACTTCGACGCGGTGAATTTGCATCAGATCAACATCTGCGGAAACCACATCAGCTACAATCGACTCGGAGGCATCCGGATCGAACGCTCCGAAGTACGCAACCTGCAGATCACGGGCAACGACATCGAATACAACAATCATCGTGCATTCGGAACGGACCCTGAGGTCACCGCGGAAATCCTGATCGACACAACTGCGGAGCGAGCGACGGTGAACGAAGTGACCATTGCCTCCAACACCATTCAGGCGACCCCTTCGGAAGGCGGTTGCAATATCCGCATCAAGGAAGAACCCGGGGCCGATCGTCCTCCCGGTCTCTGGAACATCACCGGTAACGTCATCGGCAACCAGGTCAACAGCATGCACCTCACCGGTTGCTACGGCATCACCATTTCCGGAAACACGATCTACTCCTCCGAAAACCGCAATCTGCTGATCGAGCTGAGCAGCCACATCAACGTAACCGGCAACGTGTTCCGCCGTCATACACCTCGCTTGTTTACGGGCGTGCGGGTGGTTGATTCGACCGACTGCATCTTCAGTGGGTGCTCCTTTCGCGACGAATCTGAAGAGGACCAGTCGAACGGGGCTTCGTTGCTGGAACTCGCCGACTGTCGCCGCATCAATGTGCAGGGATGCCAGTTGATCGACGGCGCGCCATGGGGATTGGATGTGGCGCGCAGCAGCGGAGTGAACGTGACAGGCTGCAACTTTGGCGGCGAATTGACCTCCAAACGCGGCGAGGGGGCGATTCGCTTCGCCGGTACCGGGAAGGACAATCTTATCGCGGCCTGCACCATTGAAGGCGGCGTCAGTCTGGCGGGTGAATCCGGTGTGAAGAGAATTGAGGCGAGTTGACACGTGATGAATAAGACATCTCTCATCGGTCGTTGCGCGGTGGTCTGTCTGCTTTTCATGGGGACACAATGCGAGTTGTTCGCCTGGGGACAGGGACACCGAAAGATCCGTGAGTGGGCCGTCAAACGTCTTCCCGAATGGCAGCGGAAGGCAGTCGGGGAAGGGCATCTGCGCCGTCTTTGTGTGGAATACAAATCCCTGCAGGATCAGCACGCGGGTGGCAAGGCACCCCACCTGGATCCCTACTGCAAGGTGCCCGACGTGAGACTGTCGCTGCACGATGTGAACGGACCGGAAGTCAGCGCGAAGGCCGCTCTGTGGTATCTGGACCAGGTCGTCGACCACATCCGTGAGGGCGACACGGACGCGGCGATGAAGTTCCTCGGTGTCCTTTGTCACTGGCATGAGGATCCGGGTTGCCCATCCGCTCACAGCAGTCCGATCAACGAGGCGCAATTGAAGATTCTCATTCCGCCCCCGCGGAACAAGGTCCGCTACAACTATCTCTACGGAGCCGGCGGCATTGCGGATGTCGGCCACTACGAGATACCCGATGAAGATTATCACCCTCTCCTCTTGGGACGCACTCGGGAGGAGATTGCGCTTCGTCTCTGCCAACGTCAGCGGTTGTTGGAACGCAACGCTGCGGCCCACATTGTTCCGCTCGTTCAGGACATGATGTGCGGCGACGGCAGCAAGGCCGCCCAACACCGGGCCGCTGCCGCGCATTACAACGCCAGACACATCGCCGATGTGATCCACACCGTGCTTGCCTTCGCCTACGACCGGTTGGAATCGGTAGAGCAGGGCGGCCAGGCGCTGACCGCATGGCTTCCTGATCCTGTTCGCAAGAGGACGGGGCATCCGTATTACGTGACCGGCTTCCTCGTGAACCAGGCCATGGATGCGAAGCGTAATCTGCATCCGCTTCGCTTTGCCAACGGTCAGGCCGGCTCCGAGAACTCCACTGGTTTCGGAACGGGTGCGCCATTTTCCATCGACTACACGCTGGCACCGGGAGGTGTCTATTCGCGTTTCAGATGCAGCGTCGGTCTTCACGAAACCGCTGGCAAAGACGGAGCAATCGCGTTTGCGGTGGTTGCCAACGGGAAGGAACTGATTCGCACAAAGTATCTTCGGCGATCTGATTCAGGGGTTGAGATCGATGTGAGACTGCCGTCCGTGCCGGTTCTCAAATTGTCGTTGATCACGACTGCAGAAGACCCTGCTCAATCGACCTCGAATCTGGCCGTGTGGCGGAATCCCGTTCTCGGCCGGGCTGAGTAGTCAATTGGGTCACGACTCGCCGAGAATCTCGCGCAGCGCCTGGCGATGCGCGGTGAAGGCCGTGCGACCTCTTTCGTTGGCTTGCAGCAAGGTCTTGTGCCGCTTGCCCACGAACTTTGATTTCCTTTGAAGGTGTTTGGAACCCTGTTTACGACACCGAATCTTGGGCTCCGGAAGTTTTCACACAACCTGGTACGCTCTCCCCACTGAGCTTGTTGACCGCTTGCGCCAGAAAGATGGCCGCACCTTATTCGACCGTCTTCAGAAAAGCCCGGCCGAAACCGTTTCCGCCGAGGGTCTCGATGCGAGCCCGCACGCGCGGTTGGTACTGCTGGGCCACGTACGACTGCGGCCCATGGTCCATGGCCGTCGCCTTGAATTCCGGATGACTTTTCTCAAGTTTGTCGCTGTTCGATTGATAGAACGCTCGCAAGGCCTGGGAGCGGATGAGCAGGGATTCACTGGACCAGTTTACCTTGGCGACGCCGTTGGCAACCGCGGCTTTCAACTGTTCAACGCTCAATCCGGATGATCCGTGCAGTGCGATTCCGATGGGGCGTCCGGCCAGTTGCGATGCGAGGTCTTGATGTTCCTTGACCGCGTTGGGAGAGAAGCCGCACATGTCGCCGAGCCCATGCTTGGTACCGACACCTGGAGCCCACAGCACGAGATAACCGGGATGACGTGACTCCACTTCACCGAAGAGGGATCTCGTTTCGGCCAGATCCGTCACCCCGTCGTCCACGCCCGCTTCCATTTCCAGGGTTGCTGACAGTCGGTTGGCCGTGGCGAACTCGCACAATTGGGACAGATGCGAAATGTTCTGTTCCGCACTCAGTTCCGACGAGTCGAGTGAAATGCTGGAGGCGTGGGACTTCATCGCATGCTGCAGAATCTCCATTGTATGCGGTCCCTTGATGTGATCGGTGTGGTAGACCACCGGGACGTTTTGAAACTGATTCGAATCTGCCAACACGCGCAGGTCTGCCAGACATCGATCCATTCCGAGCAACGGATCTCCCGCGCCAAAGCTATGTCCGGTCAATTGCCACAAACTGGTCTCAATGATTATTGGGGCATCGCAGGTCTTGGCTGCTTCCAGACAGTCAACAATGGCTGCAGGACTGTCCGCATTGACCGCGAGTATCGCGTAGCGGTTTTCGACCGCGTGCGCATAGAGAGCACGAGTTTGATCGGGAGAGAGCAGCATTGCTACGCCTTGGGGTTGATGCAGACCTTCAAGGCTTCGCCGGATTCCATGAGCGGAAACGCCTCGTTGATGCGATCCAAGGGAAGGGTGTCGGTGATGATGCGATCGGCGGGGAATCGGCCGCTTTGGATCAGCGCCTGTGCCGCCTGAAAATCGGTCATCTTTTCCGAGTAGGAACCGGTCACCACAATCTCCTTGTAGTGGAGATGGTTGGTGTTCAAGACGGTGGTGGGGGCCGACTTGGGCAGGCCGCCGAAGAATTCCACCCGACCTCCCTTGCCGGCTATCTCTAGGGCGTCGGCTTGGGCGTGAGCGTTGCTGCAGGCAACGATGACGACGTTGGGGCCAAGTCCGTCGGTGAGTTCCTTGATTCGTTCGCGATGGGCTCCGTCCGGAGTCACCTTGATCGTGCCGTCGATGTCGAAATCTTCGGCGATCTTCAGCCGGTTCTCCGAGGTGTCGAGCATCCAGACCTTTTGAGCTCCTTCGAGTCGGGAAAGTACAGCATGCATGGTGCCGATGGGGCCGGCGCCAATGACGGCAACCGTGTCGTAAAGTCCGATGTTGAGGCGACCCTGGGCGTTGATGACGCAGCCCAATGGTTCTGACAATCCCATCTGGTCCGAGGGAATGTCCGACTCGACCTTGAACAATTGCCGGTTCGCGACCGCCTTGGCCGGAACCTTCATGAGCGGTGCAAACGCTCCGTCGTAGTGATACGACATGGTCGTGCGCGATTCGCAGAGATTCTGCCGGCCCATATTGCAGTAGCGGCATTCTCCGCAGGGCAACACGATATACATGACGACGCGATCACCGACGCCGACATTGGCGTCGGCGCGGGACTCGATGATCGTGCCGCAGAACTCGTGTCCCAGAACGCGCGGCGGTGCGATCTTCTTGTCGCCGTGACGGTAAGTGCGCAGGTCCGTGCCGCAGACTGCACACGCATCGATTTCGATCAATACCTCGCCATCATCCAAATTCGGATCGGCCACCTCCTCGACATCGATGGCTTCCTTGCCTTTGTAGACTGCTGCTTTCATGACATCCAATTCTTCGCTGAGCTTGCGTTCCACTTCTGCGTGATCTTTTTGGTCTTGGTCCAGAAGCGGATCCCGTCTTCGCCGGTGATGTCGCCCTCACCGAATTTCGATTCATTCCACCCGCCGAATGAAAACGGTTCACGCGGCACGGGCACGCCGATGTTGATCCCGATCATGCCGGCACTGGCATGCTCCTCAAAGTAACGGGCGGTGCCGCCGTTGCCGGTATAGATTGAAGCCGCGTTGCCGTAGGGATTGGTGTTCTCGATCTTCAGAGCCTCATCGAGCGTGTCGACGTGGAGAACGGTCAACACCGGACCAAAGATCTCGTCGCAGGCGCATTCGTTGCCGATATCGACACCGTCAATGATCGTGGCGCCGACGTAGAAGCCGTTCTCTTTTCCGGGAACAGTTACGCCCCGGCCGTCCAAGGTGATTTTGGCGCCAGCCGTTTCTGCCCGGTCGATGTATCCCTCGATGCGCTCCTGGGCGGTTCGGCTGATGATCGCGCCCATGTTCTCGCCGGCGACAATTGATCTCATCTCCGTCTCAATCGCCTGCAAGACCTGCGAACAATCGCCCACCGTGATCAGCACACTGGCGGCCATGCAGCGTTGGCCGGCGCATCCAGTGACCGATGCAACCACATTCTTTGCGGTCACTTCCGGATCCGCGTCCGGCACGACCACCAGGTGGTTCTTTGCGCCACCCAAGGCGAGCGTGCGTTTGCCCCGGGCGATGCCTCGATCGTGGACCAGCTTCGCAATCTTGGTGGAGCCGACAAAAGCGGCTGCCGCAATGCCGGAATGATCCAGCAGGGCTGCAACTGTTTCCCGATCCCCCTGCACGACCTGGTAGACATTCTCGGGCAGACCGGCTTCGAGCAGCAATTCGCCGAGTCGGATCGGTGTCAGAGGTGTTTGTTCCGACGGCTTGTGCAGGAACGTGTTGCCCGTCGCAATGGCCAGCGGGATCATCCACAGCGGAACCATGGCGGGGAAATTGAACGGGGTGATTCCCGCGACCACGCCCAATGGATAGCGACGGGTGAAACAATCCACACCGCGGCTGACTTCAAGTTTTCCGCCTTGGCCCAAGGCCGGCAGGGAGGTGGCATACTCCACTACTTCGAGACCCTTGCGGATTCCGGCCTCAGACTCACCGAGGGTCTTGCCGTTTTCATCACTGACGAGTTTGGAGAGTTCGGCAACGTTGTCTTCGACGAGCTGCTTGAAGCGGAACAGCGGTTGAACGCGTTCCTTGACCGGGGTGGTGCCCCAGGTTTCGAACGCGGTTTGCGCGCGACCTGCAGCAGCGTCCACTGCGTCGGCGTCAGCAACTTCGATCGAATCCAGGACGGCGCCGTCCTGTGGCGAAATGACTTCTATCTTTCTCATGCTCGAATGAACGAGCGCGAGAGTAGAGCCTAGTTGCCGTTGTTTTCGATATAAGACTTTAGTCCACCCTCGCCGAACAACTGCTGCCAACCGTCATCGAGGCAGGACATCAGGTCTTCGCTTATGTGTCCGATCAGGGAAGCGGTGAGCGTCAAGACAGTGGTGTCCGGATTGGATTCATCTGCTTTCAGACTGATCTGCACCACGGATTGCGCCGGACCGCCCCAAGGTGGGACTATCTGCGCGATGTAACCCAGGTGCTTGTCCGGTTGGAAGGAGATGATCTATCCCCAAGCGTATCCGCAGCCTTCCAGTCCGGCGCGTTCGAACAACAGCCCGCCTACGCGTGGTTCGATGGTCATTCCCTTGGAATCTTCGCAGATGAGAAAGTCCTTACGCCACCAACGGCTGATGTCGATGATCATGGTGCTCCAAGTGCGGCTCACGGGAGCATTGATCGGGATTTCGATGACGACGTTGGCGGCACCGGCGGTGAGGAGTTCTTTCTTTTCGCTCATGAGGATTTCTTTTCTGCGAGTTGTTGGAGACGGGTGAGATTGCTTTTGTGCGTGCTGATCCGACGATTCAGCCAGGCGGAGATTTCTTTCAGGGGAGCCCGTTCAAAGTGGTTGAGGCGATTGCGTCCTTTTCGTTCCACCCGGACCAATCCCGTGGACTCCAGCACGTCGAGATGCTTCATCACCGCCGTGCGGACCAAGCGGGGCGAAAACTGCTCGACAATCTCGCCGGTGGTGATCGGGGCGTCCATCAGTACATCGAGGATCTGCCGACGCGTGGGATCCGCCAGCGCTTTCCAAACACTGTCGTCGTGCACTACCTTCATGTCACCTATGAGTGACATATTGGCGGCTGATGTCAATGATCTGTTCTCCCGTAGCGGCGATTTCCAAATCGCCGGGGGTAAGGTGGGGGGCTCCTTTGAAGGCGTTGCCTTCAGCGGCGACGGGGACGTCTCCACTACGGCGCTGGCGCTACGATTATCGTCTATGGGTACCCGTCAGACATCTCCTTACGGCCCTCAAAGAGTCGAAATCGACCGTTGCCCCGGAAATGGGTTTTCCGCAGTATCCGCGGCCCTATGGCCAGTGGTCGCAGACAATATCCGTTTCATTTGATTGAGCCCAAGTGGCAGGAACGCTGGGACGAACAGCAGTCCTTCCGGGCATTCAACCCGGGCGAAGACATCCCCGCCGAGCATCCTTTTGCCAAGCGCCATGGACTTTCCGGTTCCGTGAGCGTCGACCAGCTACCTCCAAAATTCTACGTGTTGGACATGTTCCCGTATCCGTCCGGCGCCGGCCTTCACGTGGGGCATCCGGAAGGTTATACGGCCACGGACATCCTCGCGCGCTATCGGCGGGCGGCCGGTCATCATGTGCTGCACCCGATGGGATGGGATGCGTTTGGCCTTCCGGCTGAGCAATACGCGGTGAAGACCGGGCAGCATCCACGCATCTCCACCGAGGCGAACGTCGCCAACTTCACCCGGCAGATAAAAGCACTCGGTTTCAGCTACGACTGGTCGCGTGAGGTAAACACGACCGATGTCGGCTACTACAAGTGGACCCAGTGGATCTTTCTGCAGCTCTACAACTCATGGTTCAATCCGGATACCAACAAGGCGGAACCCATCGACTCCTTGCCGTATCCGGCGGAGCTCGGCACTGAAACCGAAAAGCGCGAGTATCGTGATTCAAGACGGCTCGCTTTTGTAAGCCATGCACCGGTCTGGTGGTGCGAAGCCTTGGGAACTGTGTTGGCCAACGAGGAAGTCATCGACGGCAAGAGCGAACGCGGCAGTCACCCGGTCGTGCGCAAGCCGATGCGCCAATGGATGTTGCGCATCACGGAATACGCCGAGCGTCTGCTCGATGATTTGGAAGACATCGACTGGAGCCATTCGCTCAAGGAGATGCAGCGCAATTGGATCGGTCGCAGCGAAGGCGCAGAAGTGGATTTCGAAATCGCCGACTATCAGGATGAGGACGGCAACGCGGTGAAACTGCGTGTCTTCACCACGCGGCCGGACACCTTGTTCGGTGCCACCTACATGGTCATGTCACCGGAACACGCGTTGGTGAAGAAGATCACCTCCGCCGATCAGCTGTCGAAGATCGAGGACTACATCGAAGAGGCGGGCAAGAAGAGCGATCTCGAACGGACGGAGTTGGCCAAGGACAAGACCGGCGTTTTCACGGGCGCCCATGCGATCAATCCGGTCAGCGGCGAGCGGATTCCCATCTGGATTTCCGACTACGTCCTCGCGAGCTACGGCACGGGAGCGATCATGGCCGTTCCGGCTCACGACACCCGTGACTACGAATTCGCCCAGAAGTTTGAGCTGCCGATCATTCAGGTGGTGCAGCCGCCGGATGAAGACACGCCTTGGCAGGGGTTCACCGATCACGGGACGGGTATCAATTCGACCAACGATGGCCTTTCGCTCGACGGTCTTCCCACACCGGAAGCCAAGGCGAAGATCGCCGAATGGCTGCAGAACAAGGGTCTTGGCGAGAAGACAATCAACTACAAGCTACGCGATTGGTTGTTCAGTCGTCAGCGTTACTGGGGGGAGCCTTTCCCGATTGTCTGGCGCAAGGATGAGAACGGTGAATCGTATCACGAAGCGCTGCCCGAATCGGATCTGCCGGTCGAGCCGCCGCCCTTGGATGATTACAAACCGACATCCACCGGAGAACCACCCTTGGCCCGCGCCGAGGACTGGGTGAATCGTGGGGACGGATCGATCCGCGAAACCAACACGATGCCGCAATGGGCCGGCAGCTGTTGGTATTACCTGCGCTACCTGGATGCGGTGAACGGTGGCGCCTTTGCGAGCAAGGAAGCCGAGAACTATTGGATGGGCACGGCCAAGGATGCGAAGCCTGGTGTGGACCTCTACGTCGGCGGGACTGAACATGCCGTGTTGCACCTCCTTTATGCCCGCTTCTGGCACAAGGTGCTCTACGATCTCGGCCACGTCTCGACAAAGGAACCTTTCTACAAGCTGGTGAACCAGGGAATCATTCTGGGTGAAGACAACCAGAAGATGTCCAAGAGCCGCGGCAACGTGATCAACCCGGACGTCGTGATCGACGACTTCGGCTCCGATGCGTTCCGTCTCTACGAGATGTTCATGGGGCCGTTGGAGATGATGAAACCCTGGAGCACTCAAGGCGTGGCCGGTGTCTATCGTTTCCTGGGTCGTGTCTGGCGTCTGTTCGTGGACGACGAGAGCTATCGCGAGTTCGAACAGGCCTGCACCGCGGATGCGGAAAATGCCGCGGATCATCTAGCGAAGGTGAAACTCAACAGCGCCATCCAAGACGTGGAATCTGACGCGGATCAGTTGAAGGTGCTGCACACCGCGATCAAAAAGGTCACGGAAGACCTTGATCACATGCGCTTCAACACCGCCATCTCTGCGATGATGGAATTCGTGAACGCTGCCAATGGCTGGAAGACCCTGCCAACGGAAGCGATGAAGACCTTCCTCATCTTGTTGCAGCCGTTTGCTCCGCACTTGGCCGAGGAACTCTGGTCCAAGTTCGACGGCAATCCCGACCTGGCTTTGCCGTATCAGCCGTGGCCGTCGTTCGACGAATCTCTGCTTGTCGAAGACGAGGTCGAAATCCCCGTGCAGGTGAACGGCAAGTTGCGTGATCGCATCACCGTGTCTGCTTCAGCCACGGACGAAGAACTGGAAAAAGCCGCACTCGCGAGTGAGAAGGTTCAACAGTTCCTGGAAGGGAAAGAGATCAAGAAGATCATCATCCCCAAGGGCAAGCTGGTGAACATTGCGGCGAAGTAAGGTTCGACGATTCCAAGGCACAGATCGTAGCTCAAGCGCCGGGATTCATCTCCAAGGAGGTCACGTTTGTTCAAAGCATAACGTCCAGGAAGATCAAGGCCACGCTGCCATCGCCCGCGCTGTTGGGCGAACGCATGTGGGATGCCGAAAAATCCGCCAAGGCCTATCCCAATCGCGATGACTTTGTGCGCGACTGCGTGCCGGTGCTGCGCCGTGAAGCCGAACTGTTGAAGGAAGCCGGCGCGGACATCATCCAGATCGACGACCCGCACCTTTGCCTGTTTGTGGATCCCGAAGTCCGCTGTCGGTGCAACAACCCCGATCGCGATGCGGATTTTGCCGCGGAAATGATCAACGATCTGGTGGGCGGAATCGACGGCGTCAAGTTCGCTGAACATCTCTGCCGCCGTGCCGGCGCACGAGCCCGCGGCGATGCCGGTCACACCGGGGCATTTGATCCGATCATCGGCCAGCTGAACCGATTGAAGGTCCACCACATCACGATGGAATTCTCGACGCCGGGCTCCGGCGATTTTGAAGCGCTGAAACAACTGCGCGAGGATTTCGAAATCGGACTCGGTTGCGTCGATGTGATGCCGGGCAAGATTGATTCACCGGAGGAAATCGCCGATCGCGTGCGCAAAGCTGCCGCCGTCATCGATCCAAAGCGGATCACGTTGAACCCCGACTGTGGCTTCGCCCCGGGTTCGGGCGCAGTCGTGCCAATCGACGAGGCCTACGAGAAGCTGTGCAACGAAGCCAAGGCTGCGCAAATGCTTCGTGATGAATTCAGTCATTCCCGGTCGACAATCTATGTCAATTGACACGCCCGGTGTGTTTGTCTGATTCTCCCACCCCATCTCATGAAAAGACTCCTGCTCCTTGTCGCCCTCGTTGGCGTCTGTCTCACCTCGGCCCAAGCCGAACGGCCCAAGCTCGTCGTCTCCATCATCGTAGATCAACTGCGTTACGATTACCTCGAGCGGTTTCAGTCCCATTTTACCGAGAAAGGCTTTGGTCTTTTCTACAAGCAGGGCGCGGTGCTGTCCTTCGGCCGATATAACTATTTTCCGACTTCGACGGCACCCGGCCATGCCACGGTGTTGAGCGGCGGGCCTCCGTCGGAGCACGGTGTCATCGGCAATGAATGGTTCGACAAGCGCACGCGCAAGTCGGTGTATTGTGCGGAGGACACCTCAGTTGAGGGCGTCGGAGTCACTGGAAAGAGCGGTCAACGCTCGCCCAAGAATTTCATCGGCTCCAATCTGGCCGACCAGATGCGCCTGCACCTCGGATCACGGGTGGTCGGCATCTCCATGAAAGATCGTGGCGCCATCCTGCCCGCGGGCAAGAAACCGGTGGGCGCCTATTGGTTTGATTCCAAGACTGGTCATTTCGTGACCAGCACCTACTACACGAAGAAGCTTCCGGGATGGGTTGCCGACTACAATGGCAAAGATCGCGCGGGGTCATTCCTGGGGACCTCCTGGAAGCGGCTTCTGCCGGTCGACCAATACGACTTCGAGGACGACGGCGTCGGTGAGCGACCGCTGGCGGGTGAGAAGAAACCGGTGTTCCCCCACCAGATTGGCAAGAAGAAGGACAAGACCCGCTCTGCCGTCATGCCCACACCGTTCGCCAACCAGATCCTTACGGAGTTCGCGATCGCGGCGATCGAAGGCGAGGGCTTGGGAACCGGCTCGCAGTCGGATCTGTTGTGCATCTCCTATTCGCCGGTCGACTATGTGGGGCACAGTTTCGGTCCGAACTCGCACGAGATCCAGGACACCATCATCCGCCTTGATCGTCAGCTCGCGGATCTCTTCGCTTATCTCGACAAGAAGATCGGACTGGGCAACGTGCTGATCCAGCTCACCGCCGATCACGGCGTCGCGCCGCTGCCGGAGTTTGCACAAAGTCAGGGAATAGGTGCGGGTCGCTACAAGGCTGCCGACCAGCTCCTTGATCTGATGGGCAAATTGAGCGACCGCTTCGGGCCGGCGAAGTACTTCCTCTATCCGCAGTTCCGTTCCGGACAGCTCATCTACGACCACGCCGTCCTCCGCGAGAAGAAGATCCCAGTCAGTCAGGTGGATGCTTTCGTTCGTGAATGGGCCTTCGACACCGGTGTGTATCAGGCTGCTTACAGCCGTGACCAATTGCTGGATGGCCGGGCGCCGGGACAAATCGGCCGGGCGGTCTTCAACGGTTTCCATGGCGAACGCGGAGCGGACATGATCCTGATCGCCAAGCCATTCTGGATTCCAACCTATGGCAAGGGTGGCACCACGCATGGATCACCGTACAACTACGACACCCACGTCCCGATGTTGTTCTACGGCCAAGGCGTCAAGCCCGGTCGCTATGACGACGAATTTTACATCACCGACATCGCGCCGACGCTGGCGGCGATCCTGCGGGTGGAATTCCCATCCGGATGCATCGGCAAGCCGCTCACACGAATGATTCGCTGATCGTCGATCTGATCGGACTTCATCAGTCGGTCAGTTTTTGAGCTGGGGAAACGGAATCCCGCGCTTGATGGCAGCGGCATAGGTCTGCTTGGCCTGTTGTTCCTTTCCGGCCGCAAGTTCCCGTCGATACTGTTCCAGCACAACGGAGGAACCGTACGGTGCCAGTCGCAGATAGAGCTTTGACGTGAGGGCGCCCACTTGATCCTTGGTCATCGCCGTTGACAACTTGGTTGCCAACACGGGATCGAGATGGCGGGCGAAGGCCCAATCTTCTACGGACGGCCATTCCGGGTAGGACTGCCGGCGTTTCTCGGCCAACGCCATCAGCTGCTTGGCGGCCGGATGCTCCTTGATGAATGCAGCCGGGGCGCCGCCGGTGTCCAGCAGATGAATCAACAGATCGCTCGTGTCCCACAGCTCCCGTGTGCGGTTGGAAAGCGGCTTCAGGTCCGCGCGCTTGGCCAACAGATCCTGCAGCATCTGCAGACACAGGGCGCTCTCAAGAATCGAGTTCGAGTCGTCTCCGGGTTCCGCTGCCGCCAATGCCTTGGCCGATTCAACGATGCCTGCGGTTTGCCGGTCATGCGTGCCAGCGATTGCTGATAGGCCGGGAATCCCGGCGAGGCTTTGGTAGTTCGAGCTGTCGAGATATGACCAGAAGTTGTGGATGGGGGTGTGACGGGCATGCCAACTTGGGTTT
>JAYPXF010000179.1:0-4538 GCA_038154405.1 Verrucomicrobiales bacterium
AGAGCGGGGCGAAGAAGAAGAGCGGGGCGAAGAAGAAGAGCGGGGCGAAGAAGAAAGCTGCCGTCAAGGCAGCCAAGAAGAAGGCCCCTGCTCGCAACGGCAAGGCCGCCAAGACGACCACCAAGTCGGGTCGCGGCGCATCACGTTCCAAAAGCCGTCGCTAATGCCGCAGGACAAGCTGATCCGTCCCTTGGTTCACGGACTGCACGCGTACGTGCCGGGTGAACAGCCGAAGGTGCGTGGCCTTATCAAGCTCAACACCAACGAGAATCCATACCCGCCATCGCCCAAGGTGTTGAAGGCGATACGCGATGCCGTTGATGGCCGCCTTCGCCTGTATCCCAATCCGACCGCGCAGCAACTGCGGGAACGCCTGGCCAAGCTGCATGGCTGCAATACGGAGAACATCATCATCGGTAATGGCTCGGATGAACTTCTCGCACTCGCCACCCGTGCATTCGTCGAACCCGTGCCAACTGCCGGCGGTAAGTCTTCCAAACCGTCCGATCGTCAGGTGATCCAATATTTTCATCCGAGCTACTCGCTTTATCCCGTGCTGACGGACATTCATGACGCGCGGGCGAATCCCGTTCCGCTGGACGAAGATTTCAGCATTCCCTCCGCCGCCGACCTGCGCCGCCGTGGATGGCGGAACAATGCCGCTCTGACCTACGTCACCACCCCCAATGCGCCAAGCGGACGCGGATACACGACGGATGAATTGGAAACGCTCTGCCGCCGGACCAAAGGTGTCGTCATCCTCGATGAAGCCTACGTCGACTTCGCGGATGAAAGCGCGGAGGAACTCGCGTTCAAGTTCCCGAACGTCATCATTTCGCGCACCTTCAGCAAGTCCTACTGCCTTTGCTTTCAACGAATCGGCTACTTCATCGGACCGGCCGAGCTTGTAGTGGCCATCGACAAGATCCGCGACAGCTACAACGTGAACGGCCTCGGCCAGGTCGGCGCCCTTGCCACGTTGAAGGATCTGCCTTACTACCGCCGCAATTTCAGACGCATCATCGCCCTCCGTGAGGAAACCGCCGCCGAACTCGCCGGTCTCGGATTTCAGGTCCTCCCGAGCCAGACTAACTTCGTGCTCGTTCGTCCGCCAAAGTTTGCCGCCAAGACCTGGCAGAAGAAACTCCGGGACCAAAAGATCATCGTCCGATGGTTCGGCGATCCCGCCGTTTCCGATTATCTCCGGGTAACCATAGGCACCAACGACGAAATGCGGAAATTCATGAGAGCGGTGAGAAACGTCCTGAAATAAGCCATTCGTGGGAATTGTAGGCCGTTTTAAACATCTTAAAATTGGCAATGATTAAGGGTTCCGCTCGCCAATAGTCTGCCTTACCTTGCTCGGATTCAGAATATGAACGAATCCGACTGACGGATGTCGGTTAAACTGTAGACTCACGTCGTTTTGTCATGAAGAATTCATCACGCCTCAGGTTGTCTGTTTTGTTGTCCCCGCTGGCCGCGCTTTCCGTGCTGGCCGCCTCGTTGCTGTCGAACGCGGAAGTGACATCGTCGGCCAAGGAAAAAGCACCCGCCGCATCGCAAGGGAAGAAATTCATGAAACCATCGGAAGAGGAACTCCGGAAGAAGCTGAAACCGCTGCAATACTACGTCACTCAGCAGAACGGCACGGAAAGGCCGTTCACTGGCGAATACGACAAGCATTACAAACCCGGCATCTACGTGGACATCGTGAGCGGTGCGGCGTTGTTCAGCAGTCTCGACAAATACGATTCCGGCTGCGGTTGGCCGGCGTTTACCAAACCGATCGACGACAAGTCAGTTTCGAACAAGGAAGACCGCACGCATGGCATGGTCCGGACAGAAGTGCGCAGCAGCTTTGGCGACAGCCATCTTGGTCACGTGTTCACCGATGGTCCCAAGGCCAACGGCGGACTGCGCTATTGCATCAATTCCGCGTCCTTGAAGTTTGTCCCGCTCGCGGTGATGAAGGACCAAGGCTATGGAAAATACCTGAAGCAGTTTGAAACGGCTGGACTATGGCCCCTGAAGGGAGACAAAGGAAAGGCGTCAGGCAAGACTGAAGAGGCGATCATCGCCGGCGGATGTTTCTGGGGCATGGAGGAACTCCTGCGCAAGGTCGAGGGTGTCATCGATACGGAAGTGGGCTATTGCGGCGGAGAAAATGCCAACGCCACGTACCGCAATCATCCCGGGCACGCGGAGGCGATCAAGGTGGTGTTTGATCCGGCGAAGATCTCCTTCAAGAAACTACTCACCGACTGGTTTTTCCGCATTCACGATCCGACGACGTTGAACCGTCAGGGCAACGATATCGGCACCAGCTACCGAAGCACGATCTTCTACGCCAATGATGAGCAGAAGAAGATCGCCCGGGAAGCGATCGAGATTGTCGGGAAAGCTGGCCGCTGGAACGGTCCGATCGTCACCACGGTGGAACCGGTGAAGAACTGGTCCGACGCCGAGGATTATCATCAGGATTATCTGAAGAATAAACCCAACGGCTATACCTGCCACTGGGTCCGCCCCTGGAGCCAGACAAAGGTCTTCACCCAGTAGTCAGCGTCCTTCTCCTCACGGAATTGGCAAAGAATTCCATCGCCTCGGCACCGGACGGACACGGTGCCGCGACGTTGCGTGGAAATTGACTAAGGATTTCGTCCTTGGGCTGTCTTATGAGAAAAGCAATTCCGAAAGTCTCATAATGATTCACAAAACTGTTCTCTCCCTTCTCGCATTCACTCTTTTCACTCCCACTGCCAAGCCGTTGACCCTGCATATGGATGTCACTCCGCAGTTGGCGGGCACCAATGGTGTCGTGATGAAGCGGATCGAGAAAGCAAACGATGCGGCGATGGAATCACTTCGAACGAAGCTCAAGTCGGTCACGCGGCCTTGAGCGAGCAGACGGATTGTTTGAGGTATCTGCTCGCTCACGCTCGTTGCTGAACAATGCAAACTGATTCTTGCATGTTCAAGTTACCAGAGCGGTTCCCATTTGTTCAGCGGCGACATCGAATTCCAGTCGGGTTCGAAGCGTGTAGCAAAACCGGCTGATTGCAGGGATCGGCAATCAATTCGCCCACGGCGGATGTTCAGGAAGATCTCCCCCCGTCGACGGGTGTACAAATCCGGATGATGTTTCAGCGCGAGTTCTTGTTCCGCCTCCGTAAGATGATCGTTGCCGTAGGCGTAGTGATGCCCGTTCCTTTCACAGTGGGAAATGTTCATGGCGGCGAGCGCGGCGAAGTCCTGTTGCAGCGGCACGACAGGCATCAGGGAAAGATCTTCGCCGGTCTGGAAGGCGTGGCGTTTGGTGGTTTCGTTGAAATGTCGGCACAGGCAGAAGTTCATCAGGGACTTGAACACGCCCTTGCAGTTCTTGTGCGAGACCCCGGAGTAACCGATCGGGAAGGCGTGTTTGAAAGAGGTGGTGTTCCCGTCCGCTTCATCGATCACCAGCAGTTTCTTCTTTGAAATGCGATGAATCGTCCCGGTGGTTGCGGTGTCATGGGTGAGCTTGCGGGTCAGAGGTTGCTCGATGAAGGCGGTATGCTGGAACAAGCCGGGGAGTTTTTTCTCAAAATCCTCCACGAAGCGGGCAAAGGCGTCGATGTTATCGGCACTTTCGTTTCCGTCAAGCGTGACAACGGGTTGATCAGCCTTCAGAACGGTGGACCAGATGCGGTTGAGGCGATCGAGATCGGCAGCGGGATTGCCGGAGATCTTCACCTTGAAATAACGCAGGCCGTCATGCCGGATGTATTCCTCAAGCGTTTCAGGTTCGCCGTCGTTGACGCGTTTCTCTTTCGGTTGGTCAGCGGCGCGGATCGGATCCGAAAGGCCCACGGTGTGACGGATATGCAACTGGGTGAGAGGTCGTTGTGGCAGGATCTTGGAAAACGTTACGCCCTTCAATTCAGGGAAGAAGCGGCCGGGATCGAAACCAAAGCCGTCCTCTCTGAGCATCTGAAAGAACGATCGTTTGTGCAACCGGCAGACCGCATCGATCATGGCCCGTTCGATCAGCGAAGAAGCGTAGCTGGCGGAGAGGGATTCGTGATCGTCTTGACGGGCGATTCGCTGGATCTCCGCGTGGCAATTCGCCCATTGAACAAAGGGCGAGACGAAACGCGGATGATCGAGGTGAAACTTTCGGGCGGCTTGAACGAGGTCGAACAACCGGTTCAGTTTTTGTTCGCTGTCGTATCGTAGGCGTTTGTCCAACCAGCCAAACGAGGGGCGATCGCCGGATGCTCCCCAGGCCTTGCGCCCCTGATCATCGGAGATTTCCATCCGGCACATGAGGATGCCCCGGGGACGTCGCTTACCGGTGGAAGGTTTGGAATTGGACTGGACCGGCTTCTTCTGCTTGCCGATGACGAACGACATGCGACCGCGCGGTGTTTCGCGGACAAAGACCTCGATGGATTCGATACGGTAGGCCATGGTGGAGTGAATGGATCAAAGCAGCAAAACCGGACCCGGCCAACTGCAAATCATGAAACTCACGCCCGATGATCTGGGCTTTGCAC
>JAYPXF010000179.1:4548-14360 GCA_038154405.1 Verrucomicrobiales bacterium
CGGTAGGCCATGGTGGATTGCGTGAATCAAACCAGTGGAGAACTGCCGCGCCAACTCCAAATCCGTCCTTTGCGGGAGGGCGATCTGCAGTTCGCCGATCAGGTGCGCGCGTCATGTGGTTGGAACCAGACCTTCGTGGATTGGAAACGTTTCATTGAGCACGAGCCCGCCGGCTGCTTTTGTGCCGAGTGGGATGGCGAACGTGCCGGTACGGTAACGACAACGAGTTATGGCAAGGATCTGGCATGGATCGGCATGATGCTCGTGCATCCCGATTTTCGCCGTCGCGGCATTTCGACCGCCCTGATGAATCGTGCCATCGGGTATCTGCAAAGCCGCGAGGTTCGTTGCATCAAACTGGATGCGACGCCGGCGGGAGAACCGGTCTACGAGAAGATCGGCTTCAAACCGGAATGGAGGCTGCAGCGCTGGGAGGCGGTGTTGGAGGGCGGCCGTTCTCAATTGACGGACAAATTGTCTATCGATGCCCATCGCGAATTCGACATCGAGGCCTTCGGTGCGGATCGCGACGAATGGCTGCGCAAGCTGGAACGGGATTCGCGACTGGTGGTTGCCAATGACGGAGGTTACGGAATGGCACGTGATGGAATGCGTGCCAATTACCTGGGTCCGGTGGTGACGAAGGATGAAGGCAATGGCGTGGAGCTTTGTCGGCACCTCATTGGTCAGCTTGACGGTCCCACCTTCTGGGACATTCCCGATGCGAATGAATCCGCGCGCACCTTGGCTGAGGAACTGGGGTTTGCGCCGACGAGAACCCTGCTGCGCATGTGGTTGGGCGAAGAAAATGTGGCGGGTGCCCCTCGCCGTCAGTTTGCCATTGGTGAACCCGCTACTGGTTGAATTCGTTCGGCCCTACACAGCCGATGCGCATGGAGTAGTAGTGCGTTTCGTTCAGGGTGCGATCATTGGTCTCCCGCATGATTCGCCAGATCTCCCGCATCATTGTTTCGCAACGTTTCTTCTGGTCGGGTTCGTCAGCGAGGTTGGTGCTTTCGTATGGATCGTCCTGCAGATTGTAGAGTTCGTCGAAGTCGAACCCGTTGAACACGAACTTCCACTCATCCTGCCAGAGAATGCGTTGAGCGAGATTGAAGCGTGTCCCGTGGTATTCGCCGTAGGCGGTGTTGAATTCATCCGGAACCTGTGTTGGTGCAGACAGCAGCGGGGTGAATGACTTGGAGTCGGGCGAATTGATGGCCTTGCTTCCGGTCAGCTCGAGCAACGTGGGGCAAAGATCCTGCAGGTTGACCAACCCGTGAGATTCCCCGCCACTCGCAATTCCAGGTCCGGCCATGATCAGTGGAATACGATAGATCTCTTCGAATGGTCCGAAGTTGTGGGCATCGAAGCCGTGCGCACCGACATAGCGGCCGTGGTCGGCGGTCACGATGATGACGGTGTTGTCGAGCTGGTTGCCGGATTCAAGCTGACCGAGCAAACGTCCGAACTGGGCGTCGAGTTCCGTTATGCGGCCATAGTAACAAACTCTCGCCATGCGCCATTCAGCATCGCTCACCTTGGCGCTGATCTGCCGCTGGCGTTGATAGATGTTCGGTCGATCGGAGAGATCGTCGTTGAGATTCTCCGGTAGCGACATGGTGGCTGGATCGTATTGTGCGAATGTGGATCGACTGACCACGAGCGATTCGTTGGGTTCGGAGAAACTAACGCACGCGGTCCATGGTTTCGATTGGTCCTGCCGCGAGTGCAGAAACTCCAGTGCCTGGTCGGTGGAGAAGGCGGGATAGCGTTCCTCGGGGGCGATGTCGGTCACGCCGTAATGCAGGATGCGGTTGTAACCAGGTGGACTCTCGACGTAACGACTCAACGACGGATCGACGGACAGATCCGCGCCTTCATCCTTGCCTTGTCCGAGAAAAGCGTGATGTTCGGCAGCCTTGCAGCGGTTGATCTGCCAGCCGAAGTCTTCCAGTCGATTGCTCCGCTCGACGTGCCATTTGCCGAAATAGGCGTTGGTGTAGCCGTTGTCCTGCAGGTAATGCGGCCAATGCGGCAGTTCGGTGCGGAGGTTGCATTGATCGGGATCGCGTCCGTGCTCGACCTCAAGTACACCGTGATTGTGTGGGAGGTGACCGGTCAACAGGCTCGCACGGGCAGGGGAGCAGACCGGCGTGCTGGTGTAGGCGCGCCGAAACAACAACCCGCGATCGCGCAGCCGTTGGAAGTTGGGTGTGTGACACGCACTCCCCGGTTCCAAGGCAGAGGCTTGGACGCCGTCCATCAGGAACAGGAGGATGTTGGGACGTTGACTCATTTCAATCCGCGATAAAGAACGCGACCAAGCCGATAATGGCGAGCACACAAGCCCAGCCGATGACAAAACCCATCACCGCAATTCGCGATGGAATGGGGATCTCCAGTTCGGTGTCGGGGAAGAAAACACGGCGTGCGCCCGGTTTGATTTCTTCGGGAAGCGTGCAGCTCTCCTTGATCTCTTCATCAGGAGCAACCGGAGTCCGCAACAAGGAGTAAAAGTTCTCGAGTTTCCCGGAAGCGACCGGTTTGGTCAGAAGACTGACCAGAATGCCTGCGCCGAATCCGGCGGTGAGATAGAAGACCATTTGCCAAGGCAGGTAGACCACCCAGCTCTCGGCCTTCATGCGCACCACGCCGTTGTCGACGAGAAACGGAAACTGGGTGAGCCATTTGGCGACCTCCCCGTTGCTGCCGAGCCACCAAGCCAGGAGCGCGGTGAGAGTTGCCGCCCAAGCGCCGGCCACCGTCGTGCGACGCCAAAAGATGCCCAGCCAGAAGGCCATAGCCATCATGGCGTTCACCTTCCAGAGGTTCTCGAGCAGTGGAATCAAGCCGTCGGCAAACCAGGCCAGGGCTACGCCTCCGCAGACGGCGATCAATCCCGACACGCGGGCGACGTTGAGATAGTGCGCGTCGCTCAGGCCGGGGCGCAGAGGCTTGTAGAGATTCTCTGTTACGAGCCCGGACGAAGCGACCATGAACGAATCGCAGGAGCCCATCACGGTCGCCAACATGGCGGCGAGGAAAAGCCCCAACAGTCCGGGCATGATCTGCGGCAGAAATTCTCGTGCCATGTGGCCGTAGACCAGATCCGGTTTGATGTCGGTTCCCGCATAGTAGGCGACGGCAGCCAATCCCGTCACACTCCACGCGACGGTGCACAGCCGTTTGATCATCGTTCCACCCATGAAGCCGATGGCACCTTCCATCTCGGTCTTGCCGGCTGCGCACGTGCCCATGTTCTGGGGTTGCACGACCACGCCGAGCAGGGTGTTCACCGCGATCATGAAAATGAAGAACACCCCGATCTCTCCAGGTGCGACCAGTGACAGCATTTCTGTGTCGGGTCGAATCTCCGTCAGAGTCGTCCGCATGCCGCTCATTCCGCCCACGGCGTTGAGCACGATCGGCAGGAGCATGAAAGAGAACAGAATGGTGAGAATGCCTTGGATGAAGTCCGTGATGATCGCGGCGGACAATCCACCTGCCAGTCCGTAGATCACGAACAACACGGTGACGATGATGATGGTGGTATTGGTGGGCAGCCTGCCCAGGGTGACCGCGTCGATGATCACGCCTGTGCCCTTCAGCATCAGGCCGATGTTCACCATGAACTTCCCCAGCCCCAGCGCTGCATAAAGACCGGACACGCTCCGATCATATCTGGCCGCGAATACGTCTCCGGTGGTCAAAGCACGAAACCGCCGCATCATCGGCGCGATGAGCCAATAGAAAGGCGTGGCAAACAACCACATCCAGGAATACCAGATTCCGGAAAGTCCGTTCGTGAAGGATTTCGAAGCCACCCCCACCGCCTGATCCGAATGCGTGGCCGTTCCCAGCCCATGCATCATCATCATCACCTTGCCGAACTTGCGCGGCATCAGGAACTCACCCGTCGACTTGATGCTCTTGGCCGCCCAGACACCAACGACCGTGACGCCGATCAGATAGACAGCCAAAACCAGGAGATCGAGTATGTGCAGGCCAAACATGCGGGAATCTGCGCGGAATCTACCAGTGGTTCTGGGCACACTCTAACCTTTTCCCGCTCAGATTCTTTGGCGCGTAGGGGTCGGTAAGGAAACGACCGATCGTTATCTGATCATGATTTGTCGATCCGGGTAACTCGATGCCTTGAGGGTGGCATCGGATCGAACCGAGCCGGCTGAGAATTGCGATTGCGAAAAACTGATGGGGTGTCCAAGAAATGGTCCGAGTGCTTCTTGCCGAGTTCGTGCTGGATATGGTGATAGCTGCTGCGTCGGATCCGCTGGACGCCGGCCTGCTGGTACAATGGAGTCTTGATGACGCGATAGGTTTGACGACGGCTTCCGGACACCTTGCCTGGAATCGTGTACCGGGTGGAATTCTCTGACAATCTCATCAACTGGATTCCTGGCGGCACGGTGACCCAATCCAACCGGATTGATTCCGTTTGGGAACGGGTGGAGTTGGAGGATGCCGTTGTTGGGACAGGAAGGGTCAGTTGCTACAGCCGGGTGGTTGTCGACGTGACGGAGCGAGGTTGCCAGGGTTCCGGAATTTGATTGATGACATTGGGTTCGGGACCGGTATGGTTCGCTTGGATCTGGGCGAGGTTCGAACGTCACGGATGAAACGTTCGGCGCGAGGCCGGGTTGTAGGACTATGGAAGTGCTCTCCGTGATGGAGTTGAAAGGCCTCTCGTTCAGCGCGCCAGCGTCCTGGATTGCTGCCTCGCAGGCAGCTTTGAGGACCGATCATTTCGGATCCAGGGTTCGGACCTTCTGAGTGCGCCGATGCACACCCCATAAAGCGGTCTGCGAGACCGCACTCCAAGACGCTCGCGCGATGATGGATGCCGGAATCTGACCGCTCAGAGATGTGGGCAATGGCCAGACTCCGTCGATGCCGGGAGAAATCAACGATTTGCGAAGCGGAAGCGCCGGAGCGATTCCCTCCATGTGTGTGTCAATTGCCGTTCGCCTTCTTGCGTGAGTTGAAGAGCACGTCGACGATGTTGCGGACGTAGTTTTCGTCGGAGATGCCTTCGGTGATTTCTTCCGGGAATTTGACCAGTTCCTTGAAATGTTCGGCCAGCGTGGTGAAGAGTTCGATCCGTGCCGTGGATTCCATTTCGTCGCGACGAAGCAACGCCTGCAGGGCGATCGTCGCTTCCCGCGGGGAAACCCGCTGCTGGAGACGCGCGGTGAGGTGTGGGAACTGGCGGAGGGAATTGAACTTGCCGGACAGCACGCGAGAAAGATTGGGCTGTTTGGGTTCGTGATTGCGGATCACAACGGTGTTGGCCGCGAGATCGCCCAGTCGCTGCGAACTGCGGTTGAGCAGGGTGGTGATGCCGCCGACGAAGTAGAGGATCGGGAGAGCGTCCACGAAGCGAAGCAGATTACGGATGACCACCTGGTTGAACTGCAATTGAAGCCCATGGCTGTCCACCACGCGCAGTTTCAATACGCGTTTGCCGAGGGTCTGTCCGTTCCAGAGCCATTCCTGTCCAATGGCATAGCCGAGCTGAATCGCGAAGATGATCAGGAACATGAAGGCGATCATGGCATCGGCTCCGAGAAGCGCCTCAAACAAGCCGAGGAACATCACGGCCAGGAACAGGGTCGCCATCACGAAGGCGTCGATTGTCCAGGCCATGGCCCGCGGGATTGGGCCGGCCAGGAGGTGCGCGAATTCGACACCTTCGGGTGTCCGGATGCGAAGGGTGTTCTGACGTTCAGCTGACATTGTCGTCCTCCTTGTCATCCCCGGCTCCGGCCCGGGCCAGAAAATAGATCAACGCCAGGAGTTCAATGCTGCCGAAAGCGATCTTGATCTCGTAAGGCAACACCGGCTCGTGATATTGCGAGAAGAAGGCTTCAATGATGCCGGCCCACACCAGCATTACGGCGACGCCACCGATCAACGTGACCAGGTCGGGGGCGATTTCCCGCATCCGCTCCCGTAGTGAAATCCTTTTGCCCCAGCCGATGATCCCAGCGCCGAGCACGAGACCGGCCTGGCCGGCCAACAGGATTGCCGGAATTTCGATGGAGCCATGCGGCAGCAGCCAGGCGATGAGGAATTCCGTCTGCTCGGAGCTCACGTAGTCGAAGACGATTCCCCCCATGATCACTCCGTTGTAGAAGATCAGGATGATGGTCCCCAGTCCCCAGCTCGCGCCGAGCGCCATGGCGGTGATGGAAACCCGCGTGTTGTGGGTCATCAACATGGCCGAGAACTGGGCCTTGTGTCCGGCCAGCCGGTCGTCTCCTTCTGCAAAAGCCTCTTCCTCCCGTTGCACTCGTTCGCGGGCGTCCCGTTCGCCGTGCCCGAATGGCAGCAGCACGGCCTTCGCTTCGGGATCCAACTGGACGGCAAACCAACCGAACAGGCAGCCGGCAAAAGTGATTAGGAGAATCAGCTGAAACGCTTTGACGTGCTTCCGAAACGTCCGCGGGAAGGTCTTGAAAAACCAGTGCAACGGACGGAAGGTGTGGCCTCGGAATCGGCCGGCGTGGATTTCACCGTAGGCCCGGGCCACCAAGGTTTCCAGATAGCGCCGGGTTTCGGGTTCACTGGCAAACGTCGTGAGCTTGTTCAGATCCGAGGAGGTACGTTCGTAAAGATAGTGCAGTCGTTGCGCGTCATCGATGGTCTTCTTGGCATCAGTCTGTGCAAAACGGGCCAGCAGCTTCTCAAGTTCGTCCCAGTAAGGACGCTCGATCTCGATGAAATTTTCCAGGTCGATGATCATGGCGAGCAACGCTCAGATGAGCTGTCTCCGTTTCACGTTCAGATACTGGGTGACCAGCTGTGCGCTCATGCGTTCGTTCTCCAGGGTGGAAAAGGTGACGCCGCGCTGTCGCAGTTTCTTGTCGAGTTCGCGCAATTCCCGCCAACGGAGATGCCCGCCGAGGTGTTCGTAGATCTCGTCCATCGACGTGATGTTCGAATCTTCGAACAGGGGCTTCACCTTGGGCGACTGCAGGATGTTGACCAGAATCAGATGCTGGCGACTGAGCAGATCCATCGACTTGATGAATTGTTCGGCAAGAACGGGGTCGTCGAGTTCGGTCAGGAACACCAACAACGCGCGTCGGCGCAGGCGCGTGCGAAGAAAGGCGGCCATTTCCTCGAAGTCAGGTGACACCAGTTTCGGTTCCAGGGTGTAGAGCGCGTCACGGCAATGGGCGTAGTGGGCCTTGCCGTTCTTGGCGCGGACAAACGAGTCCGCCTGGTTGCTGAAGGTGACGAGACCAAACAGGTCGCCCTGACGTTCCGCGGCCAAGCCAAGAATCAGGGAGGCGGTGATGAAGCGTTCCAGAGTGGTGGTCGTGCCGTCCGTGGAGGGAATGGCGACTTCTCGTGAAGTCAGACGGGAGGAATCCACAATGACGTAAATCTCCTGCGTGCGTTCGATCTGAAAAACCTTGGTCACCGGTTTGCCGCGCTTGGCGGTGGCTTTCCAATGAATCTCGTCATAGCCATCGCCAGGGATGTATTCGCGGAGTTTCTCGAAATCACGTCCCTTGCCGATCTGTCGTTGGGCGTGCATGCCGAAAGTGCCGCGGTTGAGGAAGATCGCGGCGACGTGTTTACGTTCGGTCAACAGGTTGGGATAAACGCGGATTTCGGACTCGATCGGGGTGGGGCGGCGGACGTTCCAGAGTCCGAACGGTGATCGACCCTCCAGATGACAGCGGCTCAAGTGGTATTTCCCGCGGCGGCGCGGCGTGAAATTCCAATGCACGCGAGATGATTCGGCTTTGCTTGGCAGCAAGGTAAGCAATTCATCCTCCTCGGTGTCGATGTCCCGTGGCCAAGGCAATCCGAGTCGCAGACCGCGCGACTTCTGCGCGGGGTTGTTGATGGTGAGGGAGACCGTGGCTTCGCGATCCTTCGAGACCCTGATGATCGCCTCTGTTTCCACCGTAAGTCCATCGAGGGTCTGGGCGCCCATGAGGGCATCGATAATGGCAACGAAAGCGAAGACGGCCACACCTGCCCAGCCGATGAGCGCCGCTTCGGGCGACATGACCGCGACCGTGGCGGATGGAACAAGCAGTCCGCCGGTCCAAAACAGAAGTCTGTTGCTGGGCGAGATCACGTTGGGAGGTTCAGCGCGGAACGGGCACATTCTGGAGGATCTTGTCGATCACCTCCTTGGTGGACATGCCCTCAATTTCAAATTCGGGTCGCAGCACGAGGCGATGATCCATGACGGACTTGGCCATGTCCTTGATGTCGTCCGGAGTGACAAAATCACGTCCGCCCATGGCGGCCAAGGCACGGCTCGCCAACAGCAAGGCCTGGGTGGCGCGTGGACCGGCACCAACAAGGATGGCTTCATGCTCGCGCGACTTGCGCACCAGATCCACGACGTAGGCCACGAGTTCTTCCTGAACGGTGATGGAGTTGAGTTCGCTACGGAGCGCCACCAGGTCTTCGGCCGAGATCACCTGCTGTACGTCGCCGGTGTTCAGGGTGGCCTCCGGCGAATCCGGGGTAAGTGTGCGTTTGGCCAGTTGCAGTTCGTCTTCCCGTTCCGGGCAGCCCATGTGGATCTTGAGCATGAAGCGGTCCTTCTGCGCCTCGGGCAGGGGATAGGTGCCTTCGTTCTCGATCGGGTTCTGCGTGGCGAACACGGTGAAGTTGGGCGGCAGTTCGTGGGTGTCGCGGTCGATGGATACGACGTGTTCCTGCATGGCCTGCAAGAGCGCGGACTGGGTCTTGGCCGGCGCGCGGTTGATTTCATCCGCCAAGAGGAACGAAGTGAAGATCGGGCCCTTGATGAGATTGAACTCGTTGGACTGGAGGTTGAAGACGCTGGTGCCCGTGATGTCGGCGGGCATCAAATCCGGGGTGAACTGGACGCGTGAAAATTCGCATCCCAGCACGCGGGCGAGGGTGCGGACCAACAAGGTCTTCGCGACGCCGGGCACACCTTCGACGAGGGCATGCTGGCCGGTGAAAATGCAGATCAGCGAAAGGTCGATGACCTCGTTCTGACCGATGATGACCTTGCCCACTTCGCTGCGCGCGTTGGTCAGGACTTCTTTCAAACGTTCGGATTGTTCACTCATGGCAAAAGGTTGTTAGTGGCGTTTCAGCAGTTCACAGATTTCCCGATACTTCTTTACGGTGACAATTGAGGCCCGCTCAAAGTTCTCGCGTGATGCGATTTCAGTCATGGCGGACGCATGTTTGCGGAGACGGGGATGGGATTGGATCCATTCGCGGACGCAGTTGCCGATCAGCGTTGATGGCGACACCGTGCGCCGGAGCAAATTCACAAATCCGGCGCTGGATTCCCGACCGGTCACTGCTGCGCCAGAGGTCACGGCGTCATCCAGCGGAGGGGTGAGGGTGGTGGCGTTCTTCCAGATGAACAGCAGCGCCAGTACGATCAGGCCCGCGACGAGGCCGTGCAGCCGATACTTACGTCCCAAGGTCGCCACGCCCTCGCGTTTCATGACACCGAGATGAAGCTCGTCGAACACCAGGCGATTGGCGCCACCGGCGAACCATCCAAGCAAGGCCAGATCGCGATCATTGCGCATGGCTTCATTGCTGAAGTGGTAAGAATCCGCGGCGAACACGATCGAGCCGCTGCCGAGTGGGCGTTCGATGATGACCGGATCGTTGTCCCGTTCATAGATCACCCGCCAATCGCTTTCTTCGTCGGGTTCGAAAACGGCGGCGGTGTGGACGGAGATCGGTTGAGTGAGCTTGTTTGGGGCGTGCCCGCCGGGATGGGCGGCTTCCGGGATGGCACGATCTTCCTCATCCAGTTCGAGGTT
>JAYPXF010000179.1:14370-14720 GCA_038154405.1 Verrucomicrobiales bacterium
TTCCTCATCCTCGTTGTCGAACAGGTCGAGATCGTTCTCCTGGGAATCGTCGGCATCATCATCGTCCGTTTTACGTTTCTCCCCCTTGCGTTTGTCCTTTTTCCGGTTCCGGTATTCGCGCCGGATGTCATCACCGCGTTCATTCATCAACCGCTCGTTTCTTTTGTCCCAGTAAGATCGACGCGGGGTTGGCAGAAGACTGAAGACCAGTCTGCCGCCTCGATGCACGAACTGATTGATGTCACGAACCTGCTTGGATGACACCCAGCGGAACGCGGCCGGTCCGGTACCGAGGACGAGAATCGTGGTGTTCTTTCCGCCTTCGATGGTCCTGATGGACTCATATAGAC
>JAYPXF010000180.1:0-3580 GCA_038154405.1 Verrucomicrobiales bacterium
CTTTGCCCTGCTGCGGATGGTCTGCAGACCACGCGCGCTGTCGTGCATGGCGGTCGGATAGGGAAATTCACCGCCCGCCGTGAGGCGATAGTTCATTGAGGCAAAGGAGATTCCTTCGGCGAGAAAGCGTTGCGGATTGGCTCCCCGTTTGTCTCCACCACGAAATCCGCCACCGTGGATATAGATCGCAAGTGGCGTCGGCTTGCCGTCCTTCGATTCCGCCAGCCACATGTCAAAGGCCTGTAGCTTGTGCTCGCCGTATTGGTAGTCCGCGTGCGTCGGCTTCGGCAGATTGGCACGGGCGCGATCGGTGTTCTTCTTCCGATCGCTGTTGAACTTCCGGACTTCGTCACGCGTGAGAACGCCATCCTTGTTCAGATCACTCGCCGGAAAACGCTCAAGGAACTTTTTGAAGCGTTCGACATTCTCCGATGATGGTTCCTGGGCACTGGCTGGTAGAACGCAGATTACGAGCAGGACAACAAGTGCGCGATACGTCTTTGTCATGACAGTGATTGACCATCACGGATTGTCCCTCAGTCCATCTCGCAATCCAAAGTAGCGGAAGATGCGAAATCTTCAGGAATCTACGCTCGGTCGGAATTCTTCGGGAATTCCGCTGCATCTTCAACGGCCGTATTCACTCGGTGAAGAAAGAGTTCTCACCTATGAGATCGCGCCGAGATGGGGCTCATCAACGTCCTCTACAGCCTCAAAGCAAGAGTCTCCACCACCCACACAATGAAGAAGGTACTCAAACGGATCTACCCGGATTGGAAGCCAAACCCGGCGCGTGGCCGACGATGAGCCCAATGCAACCGTGTATTCAATTGGTTGCTGTTCGGATTTGAACGGTGTGGTCGGCAGCTGCCACCACCGGATCACGGCAACTCGTTACACTGGCCTGGCCTATTCAGCCCCAGCAGCAATGTCATACATTTCGCTCGAGGCGGCTTTGAGTCCTCTCAACAGGGCGGGGTAAGGATTGCCGTAGCCGTCGAGGAGTCCGGAATGCTGCCGATCCTGTTTGCGGGCAACCTTTTGCGAGGCATCGATCAGACCGCAATAGTGCCAGCCAACGAAGTCGGGACGGGCAAAGGCCTTGCGGAAGAACTCTTCCGTCCATGCGGCTCGTTGTTCCAGATTGTCCGCAATGGGACCGTAGGGTCGCGGCATTGTTTCCGTCACCATGGTGAAGGCGGAGTCGCCATTGATCTTGGGCTTGTCTGTGATGGCTGACCAGCGATCGAGCGCCGGTTGCTGCACTTCGTACCGTGCATACGCCTGATAGAAGATCACGTCAGTGTATTTGCTGGTGATCGGCAAGACGGTGTCGATGGAGTCGGTGTTGGCGTTGATCTTGTCCCCCACGAACAGGTGATTTGGATCATGGCGCCGGATCGCGTCCCGGGCCATCTGGTAATACTTTTCGACGACCGCTTGAAGAAACTTGGTGTTGTCCCGGGTTTCCTCCGCGTTCGAGAGCCGGGTTTGCGGACGCCATTCTCGGGCTGCGGCGAGGGCATCAAAGGATTTGAACGTCGTTCCGTAAGTGGCGTTGAAGTCCGCAATGCGATCGCGATAGATCTTGCTCATGGTCTTCACGTAGGCCTGTTTGCCGGCCGCATTTGGTCCGAGATTGCGCAGCCGCCGCGGAAATCCGATCCGGGACGCTCGACGCGCACCGCCAATTACGTCGGGACGTTCACGACAATCCTCTTCGGTGAACAGCGGACAGTCGGTCATCGAGTAACCGAGCAGGAACGGATCGTTCTTCAGCGGCGCAGCAATCGTCTTCGCCAAGTCTTCGCATCGATCTGCAAACTCCAGAGAGAAAACATCGAGGAAATTGATGTCCGGCACGATCGGTTTCCAATGCGGAATGTCGATGAAGCGGATCGGCTGCATGTACGCCACCGCCGGTTGGGGGCGATTCACGATCTGCAGCGAGTTGTGAACGCCCACCGTGTTGAATCCATACTCGCCACAGATCTTCAGAAACCACGATCGCAATGCCGGGGCAAAGGTTCGCCAGTCTTTCAGATTCTCCACGTCGAGACGTTTCTGCCATGCCTCGCGATTGTAGTCCTGCCGCCACAGGTCCGGGTAAAGATGATTGATCCCGAAGCTGAGAAAGGCATTGCCTTCCGGCGTGACCAGCCACCAGCGATCATCCTTCTCCACGCGGAAAAATCCCGTGGCCTTGAACTTCCTTCCTGTCCAACCACCATATTGATCGCCAGCCCCGGTCGGCTTCACGGCCGTCAATCGATTGGTCCCGAACAGGCATTGCCCGGCTACGGAAACTGCCGCAATTCGGCCAAATCCTCGGCGAGGCATGTTCATGGATCAATGGTACAACGACACGGGATCATTGGGAATCGTCAGATCACATGCGAGATCACACCCGTCTTCCGTCAGCAACGCGGCACCCTAGTCAATCTTTGCGGATTTCTGCACTCGCGATTTCAACATCCGAAACTTCAACTTTGAGAAAATACCCCGAGTTCGCCAACGAATCTTCCCCTCGTTGTCAGTGAGGAACAGGAAGATGTCTTCCTCCGTCTTGATGCCCAACTGGTTCTTGAAGGGCTCCTTGTCGATATGAAGCGTGATCGTCCGGGCTCGGGTGTCGGCATCCTTGATTCCGGAACGCATGCCTCGATAAATCACCCATTTCATCACCCGGTTCATCTTCTTGATGGTGGGTAATTCGTAGTAGCCAAAATCCTTGTTGCTCCCGGCCAGTTGAGCCAGCTCCGGCAACCAGGTGTCGATCATCGCTTGTTGCTTTCGGGTGAACGCCACAATCACCAGATTGTGATCCTTGCCCGCAAGAGCCTGGGGGAATTTGATTTCATTTCCCTGGAGGCTTCGCCCCGTCACATTTGGAAAGACGCCGTTGGATTCTTCCGCTGCGGTCAGTGCTCCGACGGCAATCACGCAGAACCAAACGGTAATCAGGCAACGAGTCATGCCGTGATAATGACGCCTTCCAGCATTTCCGCAAACCTCCGTCGGTTGAGTCGGAGATTCGACAGCGTTTCAGTTTGATTCGACGCGTCCGATGACCAAGGGTCGGCAACGTAATAAAGCATGGTCATGATTAGTGACAGTTGAATATGACCGGCCCCCGAAACTACCAGCTCGCACCGGGAGGTTTGGCACCGGCGTTCTTCAGACGGATGCTGTAGAGCGACTTGCGGGCGGTGATGAACAAGGTCTTGAAGTCCTCCCCGCCAAAGGCGCAGTTCGCCGGGCCTTCCGGCACCTTGATCTCACCCAAGCGTTTGCCATCGGCATCAAAGATGTGAACGCTTCCTTTGTGGGTGGTGTAGAGATTGCCCTTCACATCCACAGCCATGCCGTCGCTGCCGCCGTCGATATGAAACAGCTTTTTGCCGAGCTTTCCTTTCTTGCTGATCTCGTAGCAATGCACGCGATCCGGAGTGTCGTGGTACTTCGCATCGGGATGACGTTTATGGCCACCGGTATCGGCAACGTAGAGCCGTCGTTCATCCGGTGAAAACACGATGCCGTTGGGCATGGCGAGATTCTTGATTATCGGCTGGGCTTTGCC
>JAYPXF010000180.1:3590-14684 GCA_038154405.1 Verrucomicrobiales bacterium
AGTTTGAACACCCAGTGACCAGGAATTTCGTGTTTGGCGCGCAATCCCCAAGGCGGATCCGTGAACCAGAAGGTTCCATCGGAATGGACGGCCACGTCATTCGGCGAATTGAAGCGCTTGCCGTTCAGATTGTCCGCGAGGACGGTGATCTTTCCGTCCTTTTCCGTGCGCACGATGTTGCGGGCGGCGTGCTGACAGGAAATCAGCCGGCCCTGCAGATCGAGAATGTTGCCGTTCGATTGGTGACTCTCTTCGCGAAAGGTTTTCAATCCGCCCTTTTTGCTCCACTGCATCAGCTTGCTGTTGGGGATGTCCGAGAAGATCAGCTTCTTTTCGGCGGGCAGCCAGACTGGGCCTTCGGTGAATCTCATTCCGCCAGCCAGTTTCTGAACCTTGGCGCCGGGCGCCACGAGCGGGCTTTCGGCAGCAGATATCGGCAGATTGAGCAACAGCGAGGTTGCTCCGACGACGAGGGATAGTCTGGAATTGGTCATAATGTTCTCCGGTCACAAATTCTGATACAAATGCGAGTCATAGCGGCGGTCATTCGAGAATCGACAGGGCTTCCACCCAGATCGGGCCGTTGCCCACGGTGTATTGTTTGATCTTGGTCAACGCTCCGGATTCTTCAATCCGATATGCACCGAGTTTGGCGTCGCCTTGACCGGCGACGTAAACGAACTTGCCGAGCTTGTCGATCGTGAAGGATCGCGGCACGCGTTCGCAGGGAGTGTGACCGATCTTCTTGAGAAAGCCGGTCTGTGGATCGACGCTGAATCCCACGATACTGTCTTCCCCGGTGGGTGCGCCGCGCTCGGTGATGTCGCGGTTGGAAACGTAAAGAAAGCGCGCATCCGGTGTCAGATGCAGGTCCGCGGTTGTGATTTTGCCATCAAAGCCCCTTGGTTGCGTAACGATGTTCTGGATGGTCTTCAAGGTGCCGGCTTCGGTGTCCCATGCCCAGACGCCAACGCCAGGGTTTTCGCGTTCGTTGGTGGTGTAGGCGACGGACAGATTGGAATGGAAGATCAGGTGTCGGGGTTGCTGCGCTTCGTTTTCACCGATCGGGCCAACGGCAAAGGGAGGATTGTTGGGTTCGATGGTTCCAACCTGGGCGGTAAAATGATTCACAAAGACCTTGTTGGGACCGGTCGCCGGAACGAGCAACCAGTGATTGTCCGGCGAAAACACCGCGCTGTGCGCCTTTTGCTCCAACGTCAACTCATGGAGTGTCTGGCCGCGATAGATCGGATCAATCTTCCAGATCGTGGCCTTGCCTGGCCCGTAGTGGTTGCCCGCCAGGAACTCGCCGTTGTTGTCGGTCATCAGGTAGCCCGGCCGCAGATTCACCTCGGCGACATTGGCGAGCTTGAGTCTGCCACCCATGCCAATCTCCAAGGTTGCCAGAGCCGGGGATTGCTTCTTCGTGGCTGACTCCGCAGCGACTGCGTACATCAGTTTCCGATTCGGGGCGAACGTGAACGGACCCGCGCCGGGAACCGGCAGTTCCTGCAGCACGGAAAGTTCTCCGTTCTCCTTATTCACCTCAAACATCGTGAGCTGCCCCCCGGTTGCCAGGTATAAGCGCTGTTCGGAATCCCGCGGGTCTCCATCACGCGGTGCCGGATCGGGATTGGGCATGTCCTTCAACACCTTCGCCAGACGTTGCCGCGCCTTTCGGGACGTTGCGGTGTCGGCGGATGTTGGAATAGGGCGCTTCTCCAGCTTGTCATTCGGCACGTCGTAGAGTTTTCCGTCGCCGTAGAGCTTGTAGCGCTTGTCCCGGGCAAAGCGGATCTTCCGGAACTGATCTTTGTCCCAGCCCGGACGCGGGTCGTAGTGACAGAACACCCACGGACGAATCTGCCCCGACTTGCCGAACAACTGGGGATAGAAACTGATGCCGTCCAATTTGGCTGTGCGAGGAACGGGATGTCCGGATGCTTCCTTGTTCGTCGGATGGAAGTCGGTTGAGTCCACCAAGTTGTCGTTGACGCCCGGCTTGATTTTCCCCGTCCAGCGGACGGCCAGAGGAACGTGCGTGCCGGCATCGGTCGTGCGGCCTTTGCCACCGACCACGGGTCCGTTCTTGGTCTGCGACGTGATCTTTCGGTGCGTGCCGTTGTCGCTGTAGAAGATGATCAACGTGTCGTTGGCCAATCCAAGGTCGTCAACCTGTTTGACCACCCGACCGACGCACTTGTCCATGTATTCGGCCATGTCGGGAAAATGACGAACGTCTTCCGTTTCGTGAGCCGCGTCGTTGTTCCAGTCGGCGCTGTCCGGTGTCGGCACGAAGGGACGATGCGGCAGCGCCATCGCGTAGTAGACAAAGAACGGGTTTTCATCGTCCTTCTTTCGGCTGATGAAGTCGTTGATGAAATTGACCCAATGGTCCGGTCCATATTCGCCCTTCAGTTCCTTCAAAAGCCTTCCGTTTTCGTACATTGTCGGGTTCTTGAACCGCTTGCCCTTGTCTTCAGTATGCCAGGAATGAAACAGGCTGTAATCATCGAAGCCCGCCTCGGTGACCTTCATTCCTTTTCCGCGGCGCAGATGTGAACCCGGGTAACTCGGCGGATCGTAGCTCTGCAATTGCCATTTGCCGGCAATGCAAGTGCTGTAGCCCGCCTCCTGCAAATAGTGGCCGAAGGTCTTGGCGTTCGGATCCATCGTACCGAAATAGAGCCAGTTGCGGTTGTTGTACAATCCGGTCATCAACTGGATGCGGGTATTGGTGCACAACGGCTGTGAGTAAGCGTGGGTGAATCGAACGCCTTGCTTCGCCAATTGATCAATGGCCGGAGTTGCATAGCTCGTTCCGCCATAACAACCGATACCCTCGACGCCGATGTCGTCGGCCATGATCAGGATGATGTTCGGGCGCTTCGCAGCGGGGGCGGTGTACGGCAAGGCGGTGAGCGCGAAGAGGACACACAATGCCGCGCGTAATAGAGTTCTGTGCCTGGATTTCATTCGGTTCCGGAGAGTGAACCTCAAGTTCACCTGACTGCCCACATTCTAATGCGGTCAAGTTTCGGTTCGTCGACGGGAAAGGTTTTGTAGAGGATCTTTTGGAAGGTCTATTCTGGCCGCGACATGCTGAGAATCCCCATTTTGCTGCTGTTTGTTTTCGGTCCGTGTTCCTTGGCCGCCGCCGGCCCCCTCATCGCCAAGGGAGCCAAACTCGAGCAACTGGCCTCGGGATTCATCACGGTCGAGGGGCCGCTCTACGATGGCAGGGGAAGTCTCTACTTCACTGACATACCCAATGAACATATCTGGAAGCTCGATGTCAGGACGCTGAAGAGAACCCTGTTTCGCAATGAAACCGGAGGTGCCAATGGGCTGGCCTACGACTCAGCGGGACGGTTGCTCATGTGCAAACAACGGGAGAGGACGCTTGCCAGGCTGGAGAAGGATGGAACCGAGACCGTGTTGCTGAAGCCCTCGAAGCCACGCAAGGGAAAGCCGTCAATCAGGGTTGGCGTGAACGATGTAGTCGTCGATCGCCAAGGCCGCATTTTCGTGACCGTTCCCGGCAACGGATCGATCTATCGTTTCGCTCCCAATGGGAGCAATCCCACGGCAATCATCACCGGCTTGAAAGGTCCGAACGGTCTGATGCTTTCACCGGACGAAACCAGACTCTACGTTTCCGAATACAAGGAACAACGTCTGCACGTTTTCGACATCAATCCCAAGAGCGGAGCGGCATCCAACAAAGGTTTCTTTGCCGAAGTGAAACCGTCGAGTGACTACGGCTGCGATGGCATGACGGTCGACGACCAAGGCAATCTCTATTGTGCCGGACCGCACGCCGTTCGCGTCTGGAGCCCGGATGGCAGGTTGCTTGAAACCATCGCTGTGCCGGAGAGCCCGACCAACTGCACCTTCGCTGGAGCGGGTAGTGATATGCTTTACATCACGGGCAGAAAGCGCGTTTATCGAATTCGCATGAACGCGAAAGGCGTGCGCTAGCGGTCACCCTTCAGTCGCCCACGCGCAACACATTGCAGAGTTTCATCCTAGGATGCTTGAAGTATCCCTTTTCGTATCCGGTAAACGTGATGAACTGCACGGCATTCACGTTGCCCCCATGCGCACCAAGGACGAGGCCCTTGTGTCCGCTGGTCTTGCCCTCCTTGTCGATCAGGATCACGACGTGGCCATACCACTTCTTGCCGTTGTGATAGCCGTAGACCAACAGATCGCCTGGGCGCGACTCGTTGATGGGAACTCGTTTGAGTCCGTTGCCTTCCTTCAGAACGGCCATCGTCCGCGTGCTGAGGAAGCTTTCGTACGAATCCTTGGTCGAATGGAACAGCTGCCAGGTGAAATTGGAACAATCGATGCCCTTTTCCATCCTCGTGCCGCCCCATTTGTAGGGCGTTCCAATCGCGGGCTTGGCCTTTTCCAACAACTTCTTCAGATCGGGATTCTTCCGGCCGATGTACCTGATCCGCCAATCGCTCAACTCGACCACCGTCACCGGCTCGCCGGCAACCGCAATGAACACGGTTAGAAAATAGAACAGTCTGATCATCATTCGACTCGACTTCGAACTGTAGCGGAAGATGTGAAATCTGCTGACATACGTGATCATCGATGAAGAGGCAGCCGAAGTTGGGGCTGCCGGAAGTGTCTTCCTGGGGCGACTGGGGAAGAATCCGCCTACGCTTTCTTCTTTCCAATTACCCGCTTGATTCGTGCCGCGACCTGCTGGGCAAGAATATCCCGGCCCTGGTCATTGTAGTGGACATCGTTTTCGGCGAGTTGAAGTTCACGTCGGCGCTTGATGATCAGATCGTAGAGATTGTTGATGTCCACCCTGTGCTTCTCCATGACCGCACGTGCTGCCTTGTTGAATTCCTTGGCCCGGGCTTCCGAGACAACGATGTGGGCGTTCCGTTCCGCCGTGATGCAGGGCGGGGTGGTGACCCCGAAGATGAGCTTGGCATCCGATTTCTTGCGGATCTTCCGGATGATGCTCTCCAGGCTCTTCGCATACGACTCCGGCGTCGCCTTGGTCTCCTGCCGCCAGCCATACCAGTCCCAAAGCCCGAAGTTGAAATGGATCACATCCCACTTCGGATCGCCCACCCATTCCTCAATATGCTCGTCACCGAAAGCCGACCAACGGCAATTGGTCTTGGGTCGATGCACGTTGGCGATCCCATCCAGCAGTCTCCGAACGCGCGGAGTATAGCCAATCGAAATGGAATCCCCGACGATCAGCACGCGCGGCAGACCTGGTTTGTCGACCGGGTTGGCGAACGGGTGTTGGAAAGGATCGTTCTGCTTTTTCTTCGACTGGGCTTCAGTTGGTGAAAGGCTGGCCACCAGGAGGGCAAGAGTGGTTGCGAGAATACGTTTCATGTCAGTTCCTTAAACTAATCCCGGATTGCGCGGAAGGCACGGATAAGAAAACCGCCGATCGACGTCCGGCTTTCGATCCTCGAGACCCGCGGTTGAGCTTCTCCGCAAAACCAAATTGCACGGCGGCTTGCTACGTCGGGAGAGGTCTCGTATCACCTCGCGCCGGTGATTCGTACCTACATCCGGTTGTATGCCAAGGAGCGACGCATTCTCGCATTCGGGATGCTGATGACGTTCTTCTCCAGTTTCGGGCAGACATTCTACATCTCGTTGTTCGTGCCGGATTGGGAGCGGGAGTTTGCCATGGGTAGCGGGATGTTCGGCTCTTTGTATTCGTTGGCCACCCTTTGCAGCGCCGCCTTGCTGCCGCTCGTCGGGCGCTTGGTGGATACCTGTGATCTTCGTCGCCTCGCCTTGGGAGTGGCCATGATGATCGCAATTGGATGCGCCGGACTCAGTGTGGTACTGGCGCCGTGGCACCTGCTGGTGCTCCTGTTCGTGCTGCGCCTGTCCGGACAGGGCATGTGCGGCCACATCGCCAACACCACCATGGCACGACACTTCGAAGAGGACCGGGGGAAGGCGTTGAGCATGTCCGCGTTGGGGTTCCCGATCGGAGAGGCGTTGTTCCCGATGTTTGCGGTGGCTCTTATCGCAGCCGTCGGTTGGCGGCAAACATGTCTGCTCGATGCCGGAATCGTGATCATCGTGCTGATGCCCTTGATCTCGTGGTTGCTGGCGCCGGACACATTGCGTCAACCACCCGGCAGACACGCGACGCCGCTCGATCCGGCAGAGAAGGAATGGACGCGGGCACATGTCCTGCAGGACTGGCGGTTCTACGCCCTGTTGCCTAACTATCTGTCCATCCCCTTCGCGGTCACGGGTTTGATCATTCACCAGGTGAGACTGGCTGAGTTCAAGGGCTGGAGCATGGCCACTCTGGCTTACGCGTTCATCGGATTTGCCATGCTGCGGATCATCTGTTCCCTTGCGATCGGCCCGAACATCGATCGTTGGGGAGCGCGTCGTCTGTTTCCGTTTGTGAGCCTGCCCATGGCCGTCGGGATTGCACTGTTGACGATCTTTGAATCCGCCTGGGTGGCGGTGGCCTACCTGGCGCTCACCGGGGCCAGCATGGGGATCGCCGGGGCGGTCGGCACGGCGCTATGGGCCGAGATGTACGGGGTCCGACATCTCGGTGCCATCAAGAGTCTCAGTTCCAGTCTGGCCGTCTTCGGGACCGCTCTGAGTCCGGCCCTGTTTGGCTGGTTGCTCGACGCGGATCTGAGTTTTCCGTGGTTGCTGTGGGGAACCTCCGTGGGATCAATCCTGGCCGCGGCGATCAGCATGACCGTTTGTTTTCGGCAGTCCGAATCGTAGCTCCGACAAATGGAACGGACGTCACTTCATCGAATCAGCATCGGTTTCGTTCCGAGTCCTTCAGAATATTGAGCCCTGCCGGCAATCCCACTATGGAGACTCCGTTTTGAATGCCGTAGAATTCCAAGGGCAGACGATTGCTCCCAGCAAGGTGGTCTGCGTGGGCCGCAACTTTGTCGACCACATCTCAGAGTTGGGCAATGAAGTCCCCGACTCCATGGTGATCTTTTGCAAACCGAATTCCTCGATCTCGGATCGCCTGCGGCTTACCCGGGATGAACCACTGCATTACGAGGGCGAAATCTGTTTCTTGGTCGAGCAGGGCTGTCTCAGCGCGGTCGGTTTTGGCTTGGACCTCACCAAACGCGGTCTGCAGTCTGAATTGAAGGCCAAGGGCTTGCCTTGGGAACGCGCCAAGTCGTTTGATGGTTCGTCACTGTTCAGCGCGTTCGTGCCCCTGCCGGATGACCTCGATCAACTGCACGTTCGCCTGCGGATCAACGACACCACGGTGCAGCATGGCAACGTTCAACAGATGATCCATCCGCCGGGTTCAATCCTGGCTGAGATCGCTACCTTCATGAGTTTGCACGATGGGGACACCGTGATGACCGGAACTCCCAAGGGCGTCGGACAACTCCAACTCAAAGATCGCCTGATCGGGGAGATACTGGTTGGGACGGAAACCCTGGTTTCCGGTGAATGGCTGGTTGAGTAGCGCCTCTGTTCCGGAGGCCTGTTTCTGTTGGCGCCGGCTTGAGTCCGAAGTTCTCGATGCCGTTCGGTTTGTCCGCAGTCTCCCCGCTCGTGAGCAACAGAATGATTCCGAAACTTGCGTTATTCTTCGTGATCGACCATGGATGACGCCCATGTTGACGCCGTTTCATCTCGCCGTGCAGGTTCGGGACATCGCCGAGGCCCGGGAATTCTATGGAAACAAGCTGGGGTTTTCTGAGGGCCGCAGCGCGGAGACCTGGATCGACTGGAACATGTATGGGCACCAGGTGGTCACTCACCTGAATCCGAATCTCGGTCCGGACGGCAAAGTGCCGAATCACCGCAATCCGGTGGATGCCAAGTCCGTTCCCGTTCCGCATTTCGGCGTGGTGATGACGATTCCGGAATGGGAGACGTTGGCGGAGAAGGCGAAGACTTTCGTGGATGAATTCATCATCGATCCCTATGTGCGTTTCAAGGGGGAGGCCGGCGAACAGTGCACGATGTTCTTCGAAGATCCATCCGGCAATGCACTGGAGTTCAAGGCCTTTGCTGATATTGAAGGGCAATTGTTCGCCACGTAATCTGCCACCATGAAAAAACGGATCTGTTTGCTGCTCGTCCTTTCCCTTTGCGGGCTCATCGCTTCCGCAGAGACCCGCCGCACCGAGATCATCGGCCAGGGAACGGCTTGGGAGACCAAGGTCTACTTCCGCGACACCGGCTTCCCGGGACCGACGGTCATGATGATCGGTGGCATCCACGGCAATGAACCTGCCGGTGCGCAGGCCGCCGAACAGATACGGCACTGGCCTCTGGCGAAAGGGAAGTTCATCGCCATTCCCCGGGCCAACGTCGCTGGACTTGGCGCGCACACACGCTATCTGCCTGGTGCACCGGCGGAGCAACGTGACCTGAACCGTAATTTCCCGGGCGAACGTTTGGAGGACGGCACGCGCGGGGACCTTGCCAACGCACTGTGGATGCAGGTCCTCAAGCACAAGCCGGATTGGCTCTTCGATCTGCATGAAGGCTATGAGTTTCACAAGTCTCATCAGCCGAAGGCCGGGAAGGCGAAGTCGGTTGGTTCGAGCATCATCTACGATCGTGGCGAATTGGACGCTTTGGTGAATCGGATGTTGGCGGCCGCCAATGCGGCGGTCACCGATCCGGAGAGGAAGTTCGTTCCGATCGGTCGGGGACCGAAGCGGACGGGGCTGGTGAGCGCGGCCATTCGCTTTCTGAACATCAAGGGAATGATTCTTGAGACGACCCACCAGTTTCAGCGCCTGCCCATCCGGACACGGCAGCATCGGGCGATGATGAACATCGCCTTGAATCACGTCGGGTTGATCGCCCGGGATTGCTCGAATGTGATGGCACCCAAGAAGCCGGGAAACCAGCTCTACATCGGCCTCTATGACGGAACCGGCAGTTCGGAACGTGGTGTCAGCAATGTCGTCCGCAGTCTGTTGGCCGAGCCCGGGTTCACCGTTTCCCAACTGGGTCCGGATGACATTCGGAGCGAGGTGATTTCCCAGTTTCAGGCGGTGGTGTTCAGCGGTGGCAGCGGTTCCAAGCAGGCGGGCACCATCGGCAAGGAAGCAGCGACGGCGGTGCGCGACTACGTGAAGGGCGGTGGTGGTTATCTCGGCATCTGTGCCGGCGCATATCTTTGTTCGGCGCACTACGGCTGGTCCCTGGATCTGGTCGACACCCACGTATTCACCGGTTACCGCGAGATCGAGGGCAAGGGACGCAAGTCGATGTGGTATCGCGGCAAGGGCACGAATCAGAAGATGCAACTGACCGAGGCGGGCAGGAAACTCTTCACCAGCATTCCCGAGCACGTGGAGGTTCGCTACCAGAACGGCCCGATCGTTTCGCCAAAGAACCTGCCCCATTTGCCGGACTACAAGGTGCTCGCCCACTTCCGCTCAGAGAAGGTGCTCTATCCACCCCAGAAAGGCACGATGATCAACACACCCGCCATCGTGGAAGGCCGGTTCGGCAACGGGCGTGTGATCTCGATCAGCCCGCATCCCGAAGCGACCAAGGGACTGGAACCCATGATCCCCATGGCGGTGAAGGCCATCGCCCGCGATCACTGATCCCATTCCCCGGACAGGGTGGAACGCAAGGCCCGCCAACGCGTGGTCGCGTCGATCGAATCGATCCGTCGGAACAAATGGCGAAAATGTTCGGAACGCCGAATCCGGACTCCCAGGATCACGACGCGAAGGTGGCCGGTCTGAACCTGACCCGCAGAACAAACGCATCAGCACGCAGATTAGGAAGCCATCGGAACGTGGGTCAGTTTGCGGTCACCTGGCGAAGGTGGGGAACGAGAATCACGGCCGCACCGCAGATGCAGATGGTCGCCCCGATGAGATCCCAGCGGTCCGGGTCGTGACCGTCCACCCATTTCAGCCAGACCAGGGAAGCTGCGATGTAGATGCCGCCATACGCCGCATACGTGCGTCCGGCAACGGTGGGATGAAGGGTTAGCAGCCACGCGAACACGGCGAGACTTGCCAGGCCCGGCAGCAACCACATGGGTGATTTCTTGAGGACAAAGAAAAGGTGGAAGGAATAGCAGCCGAAGATCTCGGCAAAGGCGGTGATGACGAACAGCAAGATGGCGTTGACGGAGGGATTCATGCGCAGCGCCGCGAATACTCCGAAGGCAAAACGCCATCGGCAAGCATCGTCTCGGTCTTTGCTTTTCGTGCCGGCGGTTCGCGGTTATTGAACGGCATGCCTTACCGGTCCGTGTTCGTCCCATTTCTCGCCGTTTGGTGTCTGACGGCTGCCGCTTCCACACCCAAGATTGTGACCCCGAAGCAGGGGATATCGATTCCCGCCGACATTGAACAACAATTGCAGGCCGCGGTGGAGATGGCCGAGCGCCGCAGCCGGGCATTGCGGCAACGCCTGCAAGATCGCCCCGAGCTGCTGCGTTTCATGCCGGATGTGGATGTGTTCCACGTAGCCGTGAAGCGCACGCTGGAGGATCGGATCTTTTTCAAGAAACAGGAATTCGAGACAGCGAAGCGACTGCTGGCCATGGGGGTTCAACGGACCATGCAGCTCGCTGTGGGCAAGACGCCTTGGAACACGGCCACCGGGCTGGTGGTGCGCGCCTACATTTCCCGCATTGATGGTTCTTTGCAGCCGTATGGACTCTGGGTTTCGCCAGACTACCGGAAGGACGGCAATCATCGACGTCTGGACATCTGGTATCATGGCCGCAACGACAAGCTCAGCGAAGTGGCCTTTCTTGATCGTCGTCTCAAGCGCCCGGCCCCGTTTTCGCCCGCCAATTCCATTGTGCTCTACCCTTATGGCCGGTTCTGCAACGCCATGAAGTTCGCCGGCGAGACAGACACTTGGGAGGCGCTCAGAGATATGCAGAAGCACTACGACATCGACGTCAACCGAATCTCCGTGCGCGGCTTTTCCATGGGTGGTGCGGCGGCCTGGCATTTCGGAACGCATCACGCGTCAAGTTGGGCGGCCGTGAATCCCGGGGCCGGTTTTGCGGAAACCGAGATATATAAGAAACTCACCGGTCAATTGGATCAGTTTCCCGGGTATGAGAAGAAACTGAGGCGA
>JAYPXF010000181.1:0-9746 GCA_038154405.1 Verrucomicrobiales bacterium
GCCCGGTGATGTCGGTTACGCGATGCAGTAGATCGAGACCATTCTCCAAAGTGTCCGTTCGGGTGCCGTCGATGACCAGAAAGTAGCCGGCGGCACCGGTGACGTAACTCTTGGGAATCTGAAAGAACTCCTCCTCGCCGGCCACGTCCCAGATGTTCAGCAGTACCTCGGTATCTTCCACCATCACGCTCTTCTTCTCGATCTTCACGCCGATGGTCGACAGATACTTGTCCTCGAAGATTGAGTGAACGAAGCGGCGGACGAGACTCGTCTTGCCGACCCCGGCTGCGCCTAGGATGCAAATTTTCTTTTTGATGAGGGACATGTGGTGAGCTGCTCAACCGAGACCCTGAGACAGTCGGCAATCCTGATATCGTTTGCAAGTCAGGCATTCGTTGTGATCGCAACCGGAATCGAGGGCAGAGCAACCGGATTACGGGGCTCGTGACTCCTCGTACAATCGTCGCATCCGGACACACCATGCGGTTCGATCCGAACGAGAGGGCGCTAACTTGCGGTGAGATCAGATCTGACTTGCGAGATCCACTCGGAATCAGGCAGGGCGTAGGGGCGGAACGTTTCCATGTGGCCTTCCTGTTCGTTGTAGTAGATGGCGCGGTGGAGGCCGAGGTTGCCGGCCTTGGGGGAGTCGATGAGGCTGGCGGAATCGTTGGCACTCATCTGGAAGAGGATGCGCATCTCGAATTCACTCTGCGCCTTGCGGTTTATGGCGCGGTTGACGTTGTTGAGCGTGTCGATCGTGGCGATGACGTGGATGCCGTAGGCGGGACCTTCGGTGATGAGGTTGTTGAGCACCGTGCCGGGATCGGCGCTGGCGCCGGAATCGTCCGAGGAGAAACCAAAGTCTTCCTCGTAGCGGAGTTTCTTGAACTTCTGCAATCCGTGAATGATGACAAACGTGCGGGCATGGGATTCGCCGGGATCACCGTCCATGCGTTGATTCAGGTCTTGGCCCAAGGCTTGAAACACATCAGGAAGCTCGCCGGCGCGGGGACGGTTGACTTCATGTGGGAGGGCGTCGATGACCTTGTCGAGGTATTCACGTTCGGGAGTTTCAGGGGCGGTGCCGTCGATGAAGATCAGTTTCAGGTCGTCCTTGGGAAACTGCGCGCCCAGCGAGATGAGGGCGAGGGACACGATGGCCAGAGCGGATTCGTCGCGCTGGCCGACGGTCATCAGATTGTTTCCGCTCTGTTGTTCGAATGAAGCCCTGGTCGGTCCCTTGATTGAGTTGGGGGCACCGAGATAGATCGACGGAATCGCAGTGCGAGAAGTGGCCGGTTCGTTGATCAGGTCGGACAACGGCTCGTTTTCGCGAACGTCGGCCGGGGCGTTGCCTTCAAAAACGATCGGGCGGGAATAGCGGCGTTTCGAGGCATCAACGCGCGTCTGCACCTTCGCGAGGTAGGAATCGCGGATGGCGTCGGAAAGCCAGACCACTTGGAACGGGCTGTTGCCTTCGAGGCTGCCGGCGGTGTCGTTGTAAATGCCTTCGCCCGGTCGGGACAGGTGACGGGCAGCCGGATTGCTGTCATCGAGAATGATGTAGGAATCGGCTTCGTTGCAGGCCAGAGCGATGCGGATGACCATTTGTCCCATGGTCGGACGGGGAAGGGTGTAGGCGCCGCCAAGTGTCTGGGATCCGAGGACGACGTGGATGCCGAAGGCACGTCCCTGTCGCACGATACGGTCGAGCAGCATGGAGGCATTCTGCGCGATGCGATCGTCGTCGGTGAAGAACTCCTGAAACTCGTCGATCAGCAACAGGGAACGAGGCATGGGATCATCGCCACCGGCGGCCTTGTAGCCGGCGACGTCTTGCACGCCGAGTTTGCGGAAGAGATCGCCGCGGCGTTTCAATTCCTCGTCCACACGTTGCAATACACTCAGGCCAAATTCCCGATCGCTCTCAATGGCAACGACCTTGGCGTGCGGTAGACGATGTTGCGCGTAGCACTTGAACTCGACGCCTTTTTTGAAGTCGATGAGGTAGAATTCGACTTCATCCGGGCTGCTCCACAATGCGAGGTTGGTGATGATGACGTGGAAGAGCGTAGATTTGCCCGAACCGGTTTTGCCGGCGACCAGCGCGTGCTGTCGTGTGTCGCGGCCGATGGCGAGGTATTGAAACTTGGTGGCGCCTGTCCTGCCCACCGGAACGAGCAGTTCCTTGGTGGTTTCCGACGTCCACATTTCATCATCCGACGGGGCGACCTGTTCAAAGGGTACCTCGATTCGATTCGAGTCCTTGCTGGACTGGCCGATGCGATGGATGAAATCGATGATGCCCTCCTCGGGCGGAGGCGGGAACAGTTCGATCGAAGTGCCGGGAATGGGGCGACGATTGAGCGAGATTTCCTCATCCAACGAAATGCACACGCTGTTCTGCCGCAGGTCTTCAGGAGCAAAATCCTGCGGCAATCGTTTCCGTCGATCCCAGTGAATGAGAGTGAATACACCGCACCTAGCACCGCTGGTCGCAATGCTCTGCAACCGTTTCGCGGCGATCTCACTGAAGCCGGTCGGAAAGTCCGCGACGACCACGAAGTGATACTTCTCGGCGATGTTGCCGGCCTTCTCGTTGTACTCGGTGATCGTTTCGTATTCGTTGCGCAGATACATCTGAATGACCTTTTCCATGTGTTCATTCAGATCCTTGAGGCGGGACTCGATCTGCACGGTTTCGGTCCAAATCCGGCTGTTGATCAGGCTGTCCTCGTAATCGGCGAGGTGCATGATGCCGGCGAAGTTCTGTCCGAGCCCGACCGGGTCGATGATGGTGAAGCTGAGCCGTCCGGGTGGTGCGGTCGAGAGCAGGCGCAGGATGATGTTGTTGAGCGTGGGGGCGACGATGTCGCTGGGCGCGTCCTTGGTCTCCAGCAGGATGGAACCGTCACCGGGCAGACCGAGCACGAGGGGGAGTTCAAGATCCGTGCTCTCCGGCAATATCAGCTGTTCGGGATCCGGTTGGGTTTCCGTAAGCTGTTTGAGATCCACGGAAAGGCGACCGATCGCCGCGCCCATTGAAAACTCCGTGGGCGCGGACCAATTGGCCATGTATTCAGGCGTCCATTCCGGATAGTGACCTTCGATGGCGAGATTGGCGTTCTGCGCCTCGGACAGAATCTCGCCCCAGCGGGCGTGCCAGTCGTCCTGCATCGACTGCCAGCCGCTGGCGTAATCGGCCTCGATGCGTTCGATGCGGGAATCGAACGTCTCGTTGATCCGCGAACGATCGGTGCTCGTCTCCTGGTTTATCGCGGCGAGGTGATTGTCCTGTCCGGTCTTCGTGTTGGCGACGGCCATCTCATGACGGCTCTCATGGGATTTGCGAATCCGATCGTGCTTCTTGTCGATCGCCTCCTGCGTGTATTCGCCTGCTCCTTTAGCTTCCGCTTCGGCGACCTTCCACTTGGATTCGAGTTCGCCTTGGACGGCTTCAAATTCCTCCAAGCTGCGCTTGAGGGTGCTGTCGTGCCGTTTGACACCCTTGGCCTCGGATTTGGCGGCGAGATTTCTGGTGCTGGCAAGCGCGTAGGCGGCCGCCTCAATCGCTTCGCGGGTCCGCTTCTTGGTCACGTGATTCAGGATCGAAAAGAGAATCACCACAAACAGATAGATGCCACCCGTCGCCTGATAGAGCACGGGGTCCTGCTTCAGATGATAGACGGCGAACGCGCCACCGGCGGCGGCCAGCGTGGCGACGATCAGGACGAAGGTGAGGGAGATCTGCCGAAAAAAGCGGGGCAGTTCCTGGCGCCGATAGAGTTCCGTGTGTTCGTCGAGCTCGGTGAGCAGTGAGTCGAGGTGTTCGCGTAATTGGAATTCGTCGTCGTCCTCGTCCGGTTGTTCCACATCCTCCGGTGAAACTTCCTTGAGCAAGGGCAGCAGGTTCGAATAGCGCCGGTAGACAATGCGACCCTTCTTTTCGGCCTCTTCGATGCGTTTGGCGTCCTTCTCCAGTTCCGCGCGCAATTCGCGCAGGGCCTTGTCGGCCTCATCCTTGTTGGTGTCGCGTTTCTTGCTCGCGGCCAGCATGCCTTTCTGCATCTGGTATTTCTCGCGATCGGCCATGTCCATGGCCTCGGAAGAGACGGCCTTGCTGCAGCTTTCGTAAGCCTTCTTGATGCGGGCCTTGCGTTCGATGTGTCGCTCCTTGAGATGCTCGAGATAGACCGTGTGATCGGCGCGGATTCGTTTGAGCGCGACCGACTGCCGGTTGGCGCACTCCTCAAGGGCGGTCTGCTTCTGCTGCGCGGCGACGGTCAGACGTTCCTCGCGCTCGGCGAGCAGTTCCTTCTCGCGCGCGGCAAAGTCCTCAAGGGTCGAGCGCATCCGCCCGACCAGATCCATGGCTTCGCTGACAGTGGGAAATCTACTCACAGTCTCTTCGGATACGACGGACGATGTCGTCCAATTGTGAAATCACGCCGGTGGCGTTTTCCACGCCGGCGTAAAGTTCATCCATGTATTCGCGCTCAAACTGTTGCGCCTTGGCGTCGCGCCACAGGCCGCGCGTGGTTCGCCACTCGGCGGCAAGGTCGCGGGTGATGGTGCGGAGGCGGGCTTTGTTCGCGGCGATGCTCATTGTTCCCCGCTGGGTTCAGGTTCGGTTTCGGGTTCGCCGCCCGATTCGGCAATGACGGGCCGACTGGGCGCCTGCGTATGCGCGTAGGCGTCGAGGGCTTTGATCACTTCGCCAAGGTAATGCGCGCCCTTGGGCATGCGGGTGGTGAGGATGGCATCGATTTTTTCCAGCTGTTTGGCCGACGGCATCACGACGCTGTCGAATTCGCGCAACCACTTGCGGATGGTCTTGAGCTTCTTTTCGGCCTCCTCCAAGGCGCGCTCGGCACGGTTCACCGCCATTTGCTGAAACTGGGTGTCTTCGGTGAAGCCGGAAAGCCGGGCGGTGAACAGTTCCTGCCGGGCGGCTTCGAGTTTCTTGGTGCGGCTGCGGACCTCCTGCTGCCAATGACGCGTCTGCTCGCCCTCAAGCCAGAAACGGGTCTTGTGAACGTCATCGGAAACGTCGTCGACGGCGATGCGCGCCTTCTCAAGATAGACCAACAGGGCCGCGCGGAAGCGCTCGATCGCGTCGACGGAGTTGACGTTTGCCGCCTCGGCCATGGTCAGCGCTGGTTCAGGTAGTCCTCAATGCGTTGGGCCTTGCGGAGCAGGTAGGGAGTGAAGCGCGTGGTGGTCTCTGCAAACTTCTTCAGCGTCTTCATCGTCTGCGTGAACTCTTCAGAGAACTTCTCGTGTTCCTGGTCCTTCCAAGATTCGCCGAGCGATTTGAAACGGGACGAAAGCGAACCCATGCGGTTCTGCAGGTCGGAATTGAAACGGTTGAGCTCCTCGGCGAAACGCCGCACCTGCTCGGGATCCATGATTGCCTGTGCCATAGTGTTTCCTCGGATGGGGTGGTTGCGTTGCGATTGAACCGGAACGGTGCTGGCGGCACGAGTTTTTTCCCGGGCTGCGGTCCGGATCAGTTGGCGGTGTCTGAATGTCCCGGAATCCGGGGGGATCAGCAATACAGTGTATGCCGGACGAGAGAGCGGAATCGATGGTAGCTCGGTAGATCTGTGGTCGGTCTCCAGACCGAGCCACTTTGCGATCCAAGGCCTCCCCCTACTTCAGAAACGATCGTCAACGGCAGGGCTCGACGACGACCTTCATCAAACCGGCCTCGCCGGCGTAAAGGCGATCGAACCAGCCGGGGCACTCGCCCAATGTGGCCTTGGCGGTGATCAGCGGATCGACCTGGATCTTGCCTTCCTGCATGAGCTTGAGGGCGTCGGGAAATTCGCTGTTGGAGGCACAACTGCCGTAGAGTGTCAGTTCGCGGGTGACGACGGCCTGCATGGCGAAATCGACAGTGGGCGCCAGATTGCCGACCAAGGTCACGGAACCGCCGCGACGGGTGGCTTCAATGGCGGTCTGCAGGGTGGGGGTGGCTCCGACGACTTCCACGGCAATGTCGGCGCCGCGGCCTTTGGTCAGATCCTTGATGGCGTCCACTACTTCGTCGTTTTTGGGATTCAGCGTGTGGGCGGCTCCCAGTTCCTTGGCGACAGCGAGTTTGTCGTCGGCGAGGTCAACGGCGATCACGGTTTCGCAGCCGGCGACCTTCAGCGCCTGGACGGCGAGCAGCCCGATCATGCCGGTTCCGACTACGACGGCGGTGTCGCCTTGTTGCACGGGAGTGCGGTTGATCGCGTGCGTGGCGACGGTGATCGGTTCGGTCATGCAGGCGTGATGAAAGGGGACTGCGTCGGGCAGCGGATAAAGATTGCGCGCGGGGACGGTGACGTATTCCGCGAAAGCGCCGTCGCGTTTGAATTCATCGCAGGAGACGCCCAGCACCTGACGTGAATCACAGAGGTTGGTCTCGCCGCGCTGACAGTAGTCGCAGTTGCCGCAGGAAAGCATTGGGTTGAATGTCACGCGCGTGCCCGGCTGAATCTGGTCGACGTCGGTGCCGACCATCTCCACCACCCCGGCTGCTTCATGTCCCATTATGACGGGCGGTTTGCGTCGTCCGCTGGAACCGTCAAAGCCGTGGATGTCGCTGCCGCAGATGCCGCAGGCTTCCACGCGGATGCGAACTTCATCGGCGCCGGCTTCCGGATCCGCCACGTCTTTGACTGCCAATTGCTTATACCCTTCGAGAACCAGCGCTTTCATGGGCCGGGGAGCTTGGACGCGTGATGGGCGGAGGTCAAATTTGGAAATCGCCGTCGTGCAACGGCCTCTTCCGCTTCTCAAGGACCTGAATGTCCGGTTCGTTGCAGACGACGAGCGAATGCGGGGGCACGCTGTGGAGAAGAAACACGCTCGCTCCAATGGTGGATCCCTCTCCGATCACCACGTCGCCACCGACGATGGTGGCACCGGCGTAGATGGTGACGTTGTTCTCGAGCGTCGGGTGACGTTTTTTGCCCCGCAGTGCCTGGCCGGCCGCGAGGGATTTGGCGACGAGTCCGACGCCTTGGTAGAGTTTCACATGGTTGCCGATCTCACTGGTTTCGCCGATCACGGTTCCGGTGCAGTGGTCGACGAAGAAGTGCGAGCCGATTTGCGCTCCGGGATGAATGTCCAGTCCCGTGCGACTGTGCGCCCACTCGGCCATGATGCGGGGAATCAGGGCGACGTCTTCCCGGTAGAGTTCATGCGCGAGACGATGGACTGAGATCGCCTCCATGAACGGATAGGCGACGATCACCTCTTCCTTGCTCAGAGCGGCGGGGTCGCCGTTGTAGGCTGCTTCGGCGTCGGTCTGGAGCAGGTGGCGCACGTCCGGCAGGCGGGAGAGAAACTCAATGGTGAGTTCCCGGGCCCGCGGGCGCAGATCACCGTCACTTTCGGTATCACCCCGCCGGTATTCCAGACTCTTGTAAATCTCGTCCTCGAGTCGTCCCTGAACTTCATCCATCAGGGTCGCCGTTTCTACCTTCAACTCGGATGAGTGGAGCGGCTTGTCATCGAAGAAACCCGGGAATACCAGTCGCAGCAGGCTGCAGGTGATGTCCTGAATCGCGGTTTTCGACGGCAGATTGGTGCCGTCGAGATGATTGATGCCGCCGGACTTGGCGTAGGAGGCAATCAACCGGTCGGTCAGTTGAGTTACGGTCAAACTCATGCGTGAAGTATTGGGGGAAAGGGAGGAGGGTTGAAGGGTTAAAACGGTAGAAGGGGTGAAGACGCGGTGGCTTTTTGACCATTCAACCCTTCAACCACCTACTCAAAAATCAGTTCATCGTTTTCGTGCAGATGGGTCAGTGTTTCCTTGATGATGGTCTCGGGGTGGATCTCAACCAGGCATAGATACTCGATGGGGCATACCCGGCGGAAACAGGGGGAGCAGGGTTGCGAACTCTTGATGATGCCGTGTCGCTCGTTGCCGGGAGCTCCCGGTCCGGTGAGTTCCGGAGATGTGCTGCCGAAAGGGATGATCACTGTGGAGCCCACGGCGGCGGCGAGATGGGCGGGGCCGCTGTCGTTGGAGATGAACGCGTGGCAGGCCTTCGAAAGTGCGGCGAGTTCGCGGAGCGAGGTCTTGCCGGTGACCTCGTAGATCGGTGCCGGTTCATTGCCGCCAAAGTTGCGGACGAGTTCGGTCAACTCGGCGGCGGCGGCGAGATCCCCGAGGCCACCGAACAGGACGAAGCGGGCGTTGCTCTGCGCGTGGAGTTCCCGGATCGCCGTGGCGAAATGGGTGAGCGGCCAGCGTTTGGCTGGTCCGTATTCCGCGCCGGCATTGATGCCGATCAAGGGGCGTCGATCACCTCCGGGAATGCCGAACTTGTCCTTTGCTTCATCCATTTCGTGGGCTTGCACGTCGATGACCGGAGCGCACGGAACGGTGGAAACGCCGAGAGGAAAGAGCAGTTTCAGATAGTGATGGACATGATGCGATGTCGTTGAGATTTCCGGCTGTGCCCGTTTTCCCGAGTCTACCGCCCGATCGATCTCCGGCGGTGTGAGTTTCTTCATCCGATAGGTGTCGCCCGCGTGGCGGATCCGATGAGTAAGGGTGAACCAACGTCCGCGGCCGCGATACCCAACCCGCACCGGGATTCCCGCCAGCCGCAGTTCCAATCCTGTGCGGAATGAATTTGGCAGCGCGATGCCCAGATCAAAACTCAACTTTTTCAATCGCCGCCCCAGACTCCACGCGCCTTCCCGGTGGGCAATCGGAATGACCTCATCGGTGGCTGAATGTCCCTGCCAGATCCCCGCCAGATGATTGCGGGTGAGCATCGTGATGTGGGCTTCGGGAAACCGCTCGCGAAGGCGCACCATGGCCGGCGCGGTCATGACCGCGTCGCCGAGCCAGTTGACGCCGCGCACCAGGATCTTTCGGGGTTGAAGTTCGTGGAGATTCAATCTGCCGATGCGTCAGTTTCGCCGGAACCTTTTTCGGCTGGCAATAGTTTTGCGGCGGCGCGTGCCTGTTGGATCCGCGACGCGGGTTTCCAGCGTCGGTGCACCCAGAACCAGTTGGCGGGATCTTTGCGGACCGCGGCCTCGAGCGCGCGATTCACATCGGCGGATATCGCGTCCACCGATCGCGGTTGACCGTTTTCAGAAGTGGGAATTCTTTCGCCGATTTTGATGCGCCATCTGCCGAGTGCTTCGCGGTGGCAGATAGCAGTGTGCAAGGGGCACTTGTAGCGCAGGGCAAATACGGCCGGGGCGGTGGAGGTGGAACACTCGCGACCGAAGAACGGCAGCCGGGCGCCGCGATCACCAGCGTGCTGATCAGCGAGGAATCCAAGGGCGATGTTGCCTTCGCGCATCATCTCATTCAGGCGATTGCCTTCCTTGCGGCGCTCCAGGTACAACGCGCCCGTCTGTTCGCGGATTTCCAGCAGCACGCGATCCAGACCCGGTTGTCTGAGTCCGCGATATGTAGTGGCCACACGGAAACCATCGCGGAACAGCCCACAGCGGGCGTAGAGCTCAAAGTTTCCGAAATGGCCGACGGCAAATACCCATCGCGAATCGGTGTTCGGGGCAATTTGATCCAGACCCTCGACGGTCAGGATCTGTCTGATGCTTACGGGAGGGAGGGACGCGGTCTTGATGCCGCTCACGTAGCTTTCGCCGATACGTTTGAAGTTCTCTTTGGCGAGGGAACGGATTTCGGCTGGATCTTTTTCCGGGAAGCACTCGGTGAGATTGTTGATCGCCACCTGTCGATGGCGTCCGTCGAGTCG
>JAYPXF010000181.1:9756-14608 GCA_038154405.1 Verrucomicrobiales bacterium
GGCGAGGGCTCCGAACAAGCGACCGAGTCGGCCGGCCAACTTGAGCGGGAGACACTGGATGGCACCGACCAGGCATCGCGCGAGGATGTAGAGAATCGTGTTCACGCTCACCGGAAACAGATCTGGTGCACGCAATCCTGAAAGTCCTTCGCGCCCGAGATGATGTTGATTTCCACCCGCATGAAATAGATCGGCAGATCGCGGCGATCGAGTTTCGGGAACCGGACGGCGTCCTTCTGGGTGGTGACGATGATTTCCGCCTGCCGTTTCTTGCCGCGGTTGATGACATTGAGAATCTCCTGCTGACTGAACCGGTGATGGTCGGCGAAGTGCTTGGCGTAGACCACCTCGGCACCCATTTTCTCGAGGCTGCCATCAAAGCTCTCCGGTTGCGCGATTCCACTGAGGGCCGCGATCTTCTTGCCCTTCACGAAATCGAGTCCGTGGCGTTCGCCGGTGAACACGTCCTCGTAATAGAGCGGGTGGTGGACGCATTCGATGATCTTGGCCGTGTTGTTGTGCTTTGCGATGCGGGCTCGAAGGCGGGCGGTGTCGCCGTCGCTCTTGGTGATGAAGACGTAGTTCGCCCGACGAAGATGTTTGGGCGGCTCGCGCAGGGTGCCGCGAGGAAGCAGATACTCGTTGCCGAAGGGTTGCTGGCAGTCGATCAGGACCACATCACGCCGTCGTCCCCGGAGTTTCCAATACTGAAAGCCGTCGTCGAGCAGCAGGATGTCGCAGCCGAACTTCTGAATCGCATATCGGCCCGCCTTCACCCGGTCCTTGTCCACCAGCACGACCACGTCCTTGAGATTGCTGGCGAGCATGTAGGGCTCGTCACCGGCGGTTTCGGAATCCAGCAGCAGCGATTTGCCATCGGAGGCGACCCGAGGCGGCGTGGTGTCTTCCCGCAGCAGGATCTTGTTCAGAAAACGGCGGGGCAGGGGACCAGGATTGGAGCGGTAACCGCGGGACAGAATGGCAACCTTGCGCCCTTCGTCTTGCAAGGCGCGGGCGAATTTCTCGACCACCGGCGTCTTGCCGGTGCCACCCACGGTGATGTTGCCGACCGCGATGACCTGCACGCCCAGGGTGGAATCGCGAAGAATGCGCGAGTTGTAGAGGAACAGCCGCATTTTAACGATGAGGCCGAAGACCTTGGATAGACTGAACAGGACGGAGCGCAGGAGGGCGGCACGCTTGCCCTTCCGCTGCTCGAAGATCACTTCGAGCGCGAAAGTTTCCAGATTTTCTGTCCAGGCCCGGATGGCTTCCCGCATCGGCGGCGGATACTGCCAACTGCCGTCGGCAAAGTCTAACGTCTAAAGTTCACACCTTGCACGGGAGCGGTCGGGCGACTACGGTTTCCCCCATGAGATGGTGGTTTTCCATTCTGTTCCTTTTTGCGGCGACGGGCATCGTGGCGGTGGCCGCGGATGTGCAGGAGACTGAAAAGAAGAAGGAGCCGAAGAGTGAGAAAAAGGACAAGAAAGCGGACGATGATGAGGATGACGATGACAAGTTGGAGGCCCGGGAATCTACTTTCGTGCGCAAGGAAATTCCGTTCCCGGACAGCGTGACGAATGTCTTTGTGATTCCGATCCGTGACGTGATTGATGAGCCGATCACCTACATCATTCGTCGCGGCGTGAAGGAGGCCATGGCGGCCAAGGCGGACATGATCATTCTGGATCTCAACACCCCCGGCGGGCGCGTAGATATCACGGAAGATATCTTTGACATCCTGGAAAAGTTTGACGGTCTGCTGGTCACCTATGTCAACACGGACGCGGCCAGCGCGGGTGCCTTCATAAGCGTGGCGACCCATCGGATCTACATGCACGAGCGCGGAACCATCGGGGCGGCTGCTCCGGTCATGGGCGGCGGCCAAGAGATTCCCGAGACGATGAACGAGAAGGTGAAATCATTCATCACCGCAAAGATTCGCACGGTGGCGGAGGCCAACGGACACAATCCGGATGTGATTGAGGCCATGATCCGGATGGAAAACGAACTGGTGATCGGCGGAGTGGTGATTTGTCCGGAGGGGCAGTTGCTTTCCCTGGGAGCGGCGGATGCGGCCAAGGAATACGGTGATCCGCCGCAGTATCTTCTTTCCGCTGGGACGGTCAAGGATATGGATGACCTGATGGAGAAGCTCGGCGGGGCCAAGGGTGTAAAGCCGGTGATCATCGAGGAGACCGGAGCCGAACAGTTGGCCGGTTGGATCAACTCCATTGCGCCGCTCCTGATGATGATCGGTATTGCGGGGCTGTACATTGAATACAAGACACCAGGGTTCGGTGTGTTTGGTGCCATCGGTATCGTCGCTTTTCTCATCTATTTCTTCGGTGGGTATGTGGCGGGAATGTCCGGCGTGGAGTGGTTGGTCATTTTCTTCTTCGGCGTGGTGTTGATCGCGGTGGAGCTGTTCGTCTTTCCGGGTACCGTCTTCATCGGTCTGGGTGGAATATCTCTCATCCTGATTTCTTTGGTGATGGCGGGTGTGGACATGTATCCGAACATGCCGATCATCCCCAACTTCGACACCGTGGGTGAATCGTTGCATCGTTCGATGCAGAACATGCTGGTCGGTTTTCTGGGCGGCATCCTCGTCTGCTGGGCTCTCAGCAAGTGGCTGCCGCATACGCCTTACTACGGACTGATGGTTTCGGAAGGTGCCAGCGGTGTGACCTCGGTTGCCGCGCTCGAGGAAGAGAAGAAATCCCGGGTCGGGGAAGTCGGCGAAACGATTTCGCAACTTCGTCCCGGCGGCAAGGCGCGCTTTGACGACGATATACTGAACGTAATCTCCACGGGCGAAATCGTGGAGGCTGGCCAGCCGGTGAAAATTGTCCGCCACAGCGGAGCGGATCCCGTGGTGGAACCGGTTTAGGGGCATTGCTGTTCCCGTAACTTCGATTGCCAATCGAGGCAGGCCTGGTTAAGCCGGCGGTCTCGACAAGATGATTGAAGGCTCCGCCTTCAACGGTGACTGAAAGTCTCCGCTACGAGGTTGGCGCATTGGAGGGAACCGCTCCGTCGGTCCCGAGTTTGTGGAAGGTGCCACCCGTGAGTCGGCATCGACGGAGCGATGCCCCCCAGTAAGGAATTGCCCGGCAGGAATCTCGCTATGCCAACAATTCCTCGATGACACTGCCTTCGCTGAACGTCATGGGGCGGCCGACGTCGGTCATCATTTCCTTTTCGTGATCGATGCCGACGCTGTGGAGGATCGTGGCGTGGATGTCCTCGACCAGTTTCTTGTCCTCTGGTTCCTTGCTCTCGCCTTCGGGGTCGGTGGCGCCGATAATGCGGCCGCCCTTGATGCCACCGCCGGCCATGGCGACGGAAAAGCCGTGCGGCCAGTGGTCGCGACCTTCGAGGGGATTCTGCTTCGGTGTGCGGCCGAATTCGCCGCCGCATACGACCAGGGTCGATTCGAGGAGCCCGCGGTGGTTCAAATCCTTGATGAGCGCGGAGAACGCAGGATCGAGAATGTTGTTCTGCGTCACTTGACCTTGCTTGGTGTTCACGTGTGTGTCCCAGCCTTTGAGGGTCACTTCCACGCAACGGACGCCTTGTTCAATCAGACGTCGCGCGGCGAGGCAGCCCCGGCCAAAGCGGGTGTCGCCGTAAGGTTCCTTCTCAGTTGCGGGAACATTGCTGACGTCAAAGGCCTTGAGCTGTTCCGAGGTCATCATGGTGCGTGCCCGATCGATCGTGGAGCGATGCAGCGTGCGGCCAGTTTCGAGATCCTTGATGCGACCCCGGGCGAAAGCCCGTTCGACCACGTCCAGGCTGGCCATGCGCTGATTGTCGCGCGCCTCGGAGACATTCAATGTCACATCCGGCACCGGCTTGATGGGATCACCCACGCGAAACGCATCGTATTCTGCACCGAGATAGCCGCCGCGGTTGGGCCATTGGTTGGGGATGATCGAAATGTGGGTCGGGATCGTGATATCCGGGTTGGGCAGTTCGTGCATAATGATGGAACCGACCGAGGCATGCACGATGGTGGGGTTGATGCGGTAACCGGTCTTCACGTTGTAGGTGGCGCGTTCGTGGTCGCCTTCCTTGCTGGTCACAGAACGGACCAAGGAAACATCACTCATCACTTCCGCCGTGCGGGGAAGTCCCTCGGCGATCTGGATTCCCTGGGCGGAAGTACGGATCGCTTTGGTGTCATACGCGATTAGCTGGTTGGGGTGGGGATCAAAGGTCTCGAGTTGGCTTGGACCGCCGGCCATCCACAGCATGATTACGGATTTGGCGGGCTTGCCCTTGGGAGCCTTTTCGGCGGCCACGCCGAGGGAATTCGCGAGTGGCGTCATCCATGAGAATCCGGCAAGTCCGGCGGACTTCAAAAGCGTTCGGCGGTTGATGTGATCGACAGTTCCGCAGGCGTGATGGTCGTTGGTGTCCATGGTGGATGTTCAATGGTTCCAAGAGAATTCGGTGGAGTTCATCAGTGCCCAGAAAAGGTCGGACATTTCGGCCTTGTGCTTGTCCTTCCCGCCTTCATCCAGGCGGGTGACAAAGTGGTTGAGCTCTGCCTTGGTGGGTTCGCGGGTGAGGATGCACATGTAGGCGGTGCGGACCATGTCCTCTGTTTTCGGCGCGACCGCGGCGATCCGGGTTGAGGCGTTGAGGAAGAGGTTCTCGTCGGTTCGCTCGTGAAGCAGTTTGCCGTTCAACATCAGGAGTCGCTGCGGAATCGTACCGGCGTGCTCTCCGAACTCGTCTTCGCCGAAGTCACCGAAGCGCTTCACGAAATCCTTTTGCGAGAAGTAGCGCAAAATGCGCCTGAAAATGTGGGCGTCGGCATTGATGGTGCGCAGTGATGATG
>JAYPXF010000182.1:0-11510 GCA_038154405.1 Verrucomicrobiales bacterium
CTGTCCCCTCTACTGCTCACGGGGCATCTGGGCGGCGTTGCGCGGACGGATCTGGTCTGAGGTCATCTTGCGATCAATGAGGCGCTTCTCCTGTGTTTCCTTGGAGCAGGAAACACAGACGATGAAGTCGAAATTGGCCTCGGCCTTGGTCTCATAGAGCAGCGGAATCACCACGGCACCCGACTGGGTCCCCGACTGGCGCCACTCCTCGATCTTGGCCTTCCAGAGTTCCCGGATCTTGGGATGCAGAATAGCTTCGAGCTGTCGCCGCGTAACCTCGCTGCCGAAGACGCGGCGGGCGAGTTCGGGGCGATTCAGGGCACCGTCTGCAGAGATGACACCGGCGCCGAACAGCTCTTCGATTTTCCCCAAGGCAGGTTGCCCCGGCTCCACAACTTTGCGGGCCAACTGATCGGTGTCCACGACTTCCACGCCGCGTTTCTCAATCAGAGAAGCCACTGTGCTTTTGCCCATGCCAATCCCACCGGTTATGCCGAAAACTCTCATGTGTTGGGTCGGCGGACCCTTACAAACACGGCGCATTTGGAAAAGCCTTTTTGCCGGATTCCACCGGTTTGCACAAAAAAACGGCAGCCCAGAGGCTGCCGTTATGAGTCGTTCGGAAGGACTTACTTCTTCTTGTCGGCTTTCTTGCCCTTTTTCTTGGGCGCAGCCTTCTTGGCAGCCGGTTTCTTGGGCGCGGGCTTCTTTGTCTTGGCGGCAGCGTCAGCCTTCTTCTTCGCATCGGCTTTTTTCTTGGCGACCGCAGCGGCATCAGCCTTCTTCTTGGCATCCGCTTTCTTCTTCGCCTCAGCATCGGCCTTCTTCTTGGCTTCGGCCTTCTTCTTCTCCTCCGCTTCCTTCTTCTTGCGGGCTTCTTCGCGGGCCTTGATCTCGGCCTTGATCTTTTCGAGTTCCTTCAGATCCCAGCCGGTGTCGACGTAGGTGTTCGGGAGGCTATTCTTCAACCCAGCAACACCCTTGTCGGTGGTCTTGGTCTGGAACAGATAGAGGCTCTTGAGCTTCTTGAGACCAGCGAGCTGCTTGATGCCGTTATCAGTGACAGCGGTGTCGAACAGGTTCAGGTATTCCAAGTTTGACAGTCCCTTGACCGAAGCAAGTGTCTTGTCGTTCACCGTGGTGTGCTCAAGATGCAGGCGTTTGAGGTTCTTGAGCTTGCCGATATTGGCGAGATCGGCAGCAGTCAGGTTCACTCCAGCGGCGTTGAGTTCCTGCAGGGTCTGCACTTGGGCCAGCTGCTTGAACACGTCGGCGTCAAACTTGGAACCGATCACACGAAGGTTCACGTAGGTCCAGTTCAGCTTCTGGGCGATCTGGCGAACGGTGACGCCGTGTTTGTCCAGGGCGGCAACCGCCTTCTTCTCGGCGGCGGTCGGAGCCGGCCCGGGACCTTCGTCCTTCTTGGCGGCCGCAGCGGCACCGATGGTGAACCCGGCGGGCCATACGGCACCGGCCGAGATCCAGTCCTTGATTTTCTGCTGCTCGGCCTTGGTCAACGGATCACCCTTGGGAGGCATGATGTCGTCGTCGTCCTTCGGCAGGAGGACGCGGGCCAGAAATTCGCTCTCGTCCGGCTTGCCCGGAGTGATGACGCCTTCCTGCATCGCCTCGTCTTTCGTGTGCAGGCGGAGGCCACCTTTCTTCTTCTCAGCGCCGTGACATTCGACGCAGCGCTTCTCGATGAGCGGGGCGATATCTTTCTTGAAGTCGACTTTGGCGGCACTCGCGTTCAGGGAGAACAGAAGCGAACCGGCGACAGTTCCAAACAAGAGATGGGATTTGTTCATAATTCGTTCGGTAATGGTCGCCTGTTTTAGCGAGACGACTCTCAATTGTCCAAGTTTTTGGTCAGGTAAACGGGCATTGGAAGGCGGCAAAACCGGCCTTATTCGTTAAAAAACGCCGCAGCGGCAAACTCCGGCGTTTGTTATGCAAAAAATGGACCATCAGGCGAACAACTCGGGGACGGCCTGAGCCTTCACCAGTTCGCGCGGCTGATTGAGGTGATTGTAAACCACGCTTTCCGGATCGATGCCGAAGGCGTGGTAGATCGTAGCCAGCAACTGCGTCGGGTGAACCGGATTCTCCAACGGTGCCGAACCGGTCTTGTCCGATTTGCCATGGACGTAACCGCGCTTGATGCCGGCCCCGGCCATGACGCCGGTGTAGCAATACGGCCAGTGGTCGCGGCCGTCGGCGCTGTTGTTGTTGCCGGAGGTGGAAACACCCTTCTGCGGGCTGCGGCCGAATTCACCGACGGCGATGACGAGAGTGTCATCCAACAATCCACGTTGATCCATGTCGTCGATGAGCGCGGCCAGACCACGATCCAACATCGGTGCAGAGCGGTCCTTCATGCGTTCATTGAGACCGGAGTGAACATCCCAAGAGTGATTGTTGGAGTTGGCAACTTTCGGCCATACGACTTCCACAACGCGGGTGCCGGCTTCCACCAGACGACGCGCGAGCAGGCAGCTTTGGCCGAAGGTGTTGCGTCCATAGGTGTCACGCAGACGTTCCGGCTCCTGTTTCAGGTCGAAGGCGTTGCGGGCGCGACCGGAGACGATGAGATTCATCGCCTGCTTGTAATAGTCGTTGATGTTGTATTTCTCGACGGCCTTCTCGATGTCTGGAGTCGCAGCGGCAATTTCCTCGCGCAGGCTGGCCCGTCTCTCAAGGCGGTAGGAGAACACGTCCGGACGCAGATTCAGGTCGTCTACCTTGATCTTGTCCATCTTGTTCATGTCCATATCGTCGCCTTCCGGATACAGCGTGTAGGGATCAAACGCCTTGCCGAGGAAGCCGGCGGAACCGCCCTTGCCGATCACGCCGCTTTCCTGCAACGGACGCGGCAACATGACGAACGGCAACATCGGCTCGGTCGGCGGACGCAACCGGATGATGTTCGAACCGAAATTCGGAAAGTCCTTCGGACTGGGCGGCTCCAACTGACCCGAAGGGCTGACCTTGTCGGTCGTGTAACCGGTCATCATCTGATAGATCGCGGCAGTGTGGTTGAAGAGTCCGTTCGGTGTGTAGCTGAGCGAGCGAATCATGGTGAACTTGTCGTTCACCTTGGCCAGGTTCGGCAGCAGCTCGGTGTAATTGACGCCGGGGATCTTCGTCTTGATCGGCTTGAAGACGGAACGGACGTTGTCCGGCACGTTTTCCTTCGGATCCCACAGGTCAAGATGGCTGGGACCGCCCTGCAGGTAGATCATGATGACGCTCTTGGCCTTGCCCCAACCTTTGCCGCCCTTGCGGCCGGCGCCTTTCGCGAGCGCCTGCAGATTGAACATGCCGCCGAGCGACAGGCCGAGCATGCCTGAGCCACCAATGCGCAGGATGTCACGGCGGGTTACGCCAAGGCCCTTGTCGCAGAGATCTGTTCCGGGTTCACCTGGGATTCTGATCATAGGTCAATGTGTGTGTTAGTATTAAGAAATACTGCCAAAGAAATGCTTCGACTCAATGGTTAAATAGGAAGGCCGGCGAATTCAGGAGCGCCCACGCCAAGTCCTGCATTCCCACCAACCGGGCCTTCTTGAGCTGTTCGTCACTGAGCTTCAAGGCGCGCTGCAGACGGGTCAGTTCCGGATCGGGCGGCAAAGGCTGCTCAAACCGCTTCACCACGTTCTCAAGTTCGACTTCCTTTTTGTCACGAGGAATGGCCACCCGGGCGGTCGCCAAGGCCTTGGTTCGTTTTTCCAGTTCCTTGTCCGTGAGGCGGTAGATCTTGGTGAGAGACGCTTTCTGCTTCTTCGTCCGCTTGTCGGCCGCGACCTTCAGCAAGCCGGCCAGTTCCTCGGAAACGCTCAGACCGGTCGGTTTGCCGCTTGCCGCGAGCGAGATCCGGAAATGCCCGAGACGGAACGGCTTGTTCTGATTGAACGAATGATGAATCTTGATCGTAAGGATCGAGCCCTTCTCGTTCTTGAGTGCCTTCTTGAGCTGCATTGTCACCCAATGGTTCATTCCGCCCTTCGGCGAGACTGCCCATCCATCTCGACCATCCACGCGACCGTCGATCGCTTTGTTGATGTTGAAGTTCACCTGAGTGAAATCCATGAGACCGGTCGTCAGCGCCACCTTGGTCAGTTTCTTGGGATCGCTCTTCGGGGCGACAAAGACCTCGAATTCGCTGAGGACGAAGTTGCCGTCCGCGTTGTAGCCAGGTCCGTTCCTCGGCATGGACTTGTCAGTCAGTGCTTCGAGTCGAATCGCCGAAATGTTCTTCAAGGCGGTCTCGGATGTGATCGTGTAGACGCTCTTGTTGCCCTGTTTGCCGGCGGAGATGGTCAGGTCCTTGTTCTTCGTCAGCTTGACCCCGCCGGTGGCGGCAACGGTCTTGGCATCCAGGTGATGCCACTTCAGCTTAAGATCCTGCTTCTTCTCCCACTCTGCCTGCTTCTTGGGAACCTGTTTCTCGTAGTCCTTGAGACTCTTGTCCGCCTTGGCAATACGATCCTCGCGAGCTTTGGCGAGACGCTTGCGTTCGGGCTCGATGGCCTTGCGATGGGCAGTCAACTCGTTCTTGGAATCCGTCAGTTCCTTCTTTCGATTCGCGACTTTCTTGGCCGTGATCGGTTTCAGCTTCTGCTCGTAAGCAGCCAACTCGGCCACGAGTTTTTTGTGCTCAGCCGCGATGCCGGCGATGGTCTTCTTCGTGACGTTGACCTCGCGGTCGCTGGCCGGACGATTCAGCACGCTGAGGAAGATTTCGTTCACGACCTTTTTGTCGTCCTTCTCCTTCTCCACCAGTGAAGCGATGAGGTTTTTCGGATTACTGACCGCGTCACCCACGGTTGCGCCGCTAATCATGGCCATCACGGGTCCCAGTTGCACGTCGTTGACGCGCTCACACTCACAGGCGCTTTCCCGCGGCGGGCGTCCCATGGTGGCGAAGAATCCGTCCTTCAACTTGACACCGGCATCCGGCAACTGAGCGGCACGCGTTCCGGCGGCGACTCCCGGAATGTTCGGCTGAGCACCAACCGCACGGTGGATCGAGTCATACAGCACTTCCGCCGGCAAACGACGCACGGTCGCATGGGAGAAGTTCACATAGTCGTCCTCGTTCCATTTGTGCGTCTTGATGGAAAGCTGGTAGGTGCGGGATTCGACAATCAGCTTCATCAGGTGCCGCACGTTGAAATCGCTCCTGATGAATTCATCGGTCAGGTAATCCAGCAGCTCCGGGTTGGACGGCGGATTTCCGGCGCGAATGTCATCCAACGGTTCGATCAAGCCGACGCCGGTCAGATAACCCCATATGCGGTTGGCATAACTGCGGGCGAAATACTGATTATCCGGTGAGGTCATCCATTCCGCCAGCTGCTCGCGACGAGATTTCTTCGGGTCAACCTTGGCCTTGGCGACATACGGGAATGCGGGCGGGGTCACCGCACCGGTGCGATCATGCGTGATATCTCCCTCCGTCTTGTCGTAAATCTCTTCGTAAAGCGGCTTGGCGCCTTCCACCGCCGTGCCACCAATGTTGCCCTTGGCGTTCTTCGGATCCCGTTTCAACCCCACCTGCGCGAAGTAGGCCGCGGTCTCGTAATACTGATCTTGCGTCCAACGCTCGAACGGATGATCGTGGCACTTGTTGCAGTTGAAACGCGTCGCCAAGAACAGGTGAGTGGTGTTCTCCATCATCATGTCCGGCGTTCGCAGAATCTTGTAATAAGACGCCGGCGGGTTGACCTTGTTGGATCCCTTCGCGGTGAGGATCTTACGCACGAACATGTCATATGGCGTATTGTCATTCACCTCCTTTCGGATCCATTCGCGAAAAAGCTTGGCTCCCTCGGCTCCGAGGAACTTGCGATTCACCTGCAGGAGATCCGCCCACTTGTTGGCCCAATGATCAATAAAATCGGGACTGCCGATCAGTTTGCCGATGATTTCGTTTCGCTTGGTGCGTACGGGACGTTTGTCCGCGAGGAACTTCTTCACCTGATCCGCCGTCGGAGGAAGACCGGTCAGGTCCAGATGTATGCGGCGCAGAAACTCGGCGTCACCCGCCAACCCCGACGGCAGGATCTTCATGCGCTTCCACTTTTCGGAAACAAACTCATCGACCTTCGTCCAGGTCTCAGGCGCCTGCCACACGAACCCGGAGCGGTCGCCCATGACGGTCAAGGTGGTGGCATCATAGGCGCCTTCGAACCGCGCCAACAAAGCGGCCTCACCACGACGCAAGGTCGTTGCCAGCCCCTTGTCGTCGGTCTTCACGATGTCCTGGTTGCTCGTCTCGATGAAGGCCTCGGCGGTCACGTCGCGCTTTTCGCCGTTGGCATAAGTTGCAATGACGCGGACCTGCTGGGAACCGCCGATGTCCTGCACCACCGGATTCTTCGGCAGGACCTCGATGCTCTTGACCTTCGGCGACTTGAGATTCACCTGGCAGCCGTTGCCGATCCAATCGCGAACCACGTTGTAGTAATCACTGCCCGGGGTCGTCAGACCACCACCTTGGTGAGGCACGGCCGACGTCGCCTTGAGCAACATCAACGAATCATCCGGACGCGCAATGTTCACGCGGCGTCCTGCCAGATCATCGGCGAACGCCCGCACGTCGAACACCGGATCATAGCCTCGCAGTGACAGTTTGAAGCCGTTCTTGCCGTCCTTCGCCCCGTGACAGGTGCCCATGTTGCAGCCCAGTTTGGACACCACCGGCATCACGTCGCGCACGTAATCGGGCTTGTAAGCCTTCTCCAAACCGCTTGCTTCCACGCCCACGCTGGTGGAAAAGCCACCGTAGGAGACCGTCAGCCGCGCCTTGCCGTTCTTGGTCGGCTTCACCACCCCACGCTTGGACACGTCTGCAATCGCGGACGAGAGTTGGTAGGCGGACTTGCGGGTCAGGTCCACGGCGTCACCGGAAGCCAGCCAGCCGTTCACCAGCAGTTGGGAATACTCGTATCGTTTGGCGACCTTCACCGAACTCGGCGAAACGGAAATGCCCACGATCTTCTGCTGTTGTTTGTCCGGCAACGGAACCGGCACAAAGGCACGCTTCAGTGAAAGGGACTTTGCATCCAGGAACCGAAGTACCCCGTCGCCACCTGACGCGGCGATGGTCTTGCCGTCCGGGCTGTAGGTCACTGCATAAACGCCGGAGCTGTAGTCCTGGCTCAACAGCAGCTTTGCACCTTCCGTCTGATACTCCTCCACCATCTTGCGCTGCTCGGGCTTGAACTGCTGGGGACGGATGCCAAACACCTTCTTCAGCGCATCACTCACCTCCCTTTTCACGTCGGTGTTGAAGACATGGATCTGCCCTTTGCCATTGAGACTGCTGCCGGCCACGATGCGCTTGCCGTCCGGAGAGTAGGCCACCGAAAAGATCCGGCCTTTCATCGGCGGATAACGACGAATGAGATTCGAGTTGTCGCCGATCACGCGTTTGGCGATGCGTTCCAGGCGGAAAATCTGCGGCGTACCGTCCGCACCGCCAACCACGACTTCGTCCAGCTTCGGATGAGTATCAATCGCAATGAGCCCACCCTTCAGGGCCTTGGGGGTAATGGAGGTAAGGTTGTCGATGAAGCGCTCGGTCTTGAATTCATATCCCTTGGCCGACATGTCGCGACCAACCGAAATGATCTTGTCACCTTTGGGCGACCAGGTCGTATCCAATGCCCAGTCACTGTGCGCATTGTTGAAGAACACCTGCTTGCCGCTCTTGATTTCGAAGGCGCGCACCGTGTTGTCCGCGCAACCGACAGCCACGAACTTGTTGTCCGGTGACCACTTGGCGCCATAGATCGTGTCGTAGGTCACGGAAATCGAATCCTTCAACTTCCAGGTCTTCACGTCCCAGATCTGCAATTCCCCTTGGCGGGCGGGCAGCCCCCCGGCGACCGCGAGCATCGTTCCGTCCGGCGAGAACTGAACCGACTCGATCCGTTCCGAAAGCCCGACAAGGCGCTTCACCAGACCACTGCCGTCGGCATTGTGAATCAGCACCTCATGAAATCCGCCCACTGCAATCAGCTTGCCATTCGGAGAGTAGTCCATCGTGGTGACATAGGGTGCCTGCGAATAGGTCGGCGGATGATCCATATCATAAACCGTCTTGGCGCTCTCCGGGGAATCATCGATGGCACCTTGGGCAACCCACTTTTTGATGATGTCGATGTCCTTCGGCGACAGCGGCGCGCGGTCGGCGGGCATTTCCGCCTCTCCATCAACCGGGACGATCAGTTTCACCAACAGACTCTTGTCCGGCTGCTTCGCTTGAACCACCGGCTCATCGTTTTCGCCCTTGCCTACCAGCCGCTTGAAGTCGGTCATCACGTAACCGCCCTTGGCCTTGGCCGGCTGATGACAGCCAACGCAGTGGACCTGGAAGATGGGACGAACCTGAGTGTAGAAACTGATCTTTTCCTCGGTGGCCGGCGCCTTGGTTTCCGCGACGGCCGCAATCGGCAGCCACACACCGGCGATCAAAGTCAGGATTTTTGAACTAACTTTCATATGCAAAAACGGTCGAATCATACTCCGCTTCAGCCCTTCAGGCAGCAATGGGTAGATCTATAGTAAACATGTAACATTCTGCTGAAGCAAGGATGGACGGAAAGACCGCGGATCACCTTCAATCGCCGATTCCAAGACTTGCCCCTAGGTACGGATTCCCCCTTAATCCGAGGCATGAATTCTCCATTGAATCGCCGCGCCTTCCTCAATCGTACCCTGACGGTCGCTGCTGCCGCCGGGGCCACCTGGTTTGACGTTCCGAACATCCTCGCCGACCTCTCGCCGGCACGTAAGAAGTCGATCAAGAAATATGGCGGCTTCCAGATGGGGATCCAGAGCTATTCGTTGCGCGGCTTCGGAGTCGACGGTGCGCTGGAGAAAATCGAGGAACTCGGTCTGCACTGGGTGGAGTTCTTTCGGGCGCATTACCCCCAGACCGGCGACAAGGTGAAGATCAACGAGATGAACGCAAAGCTGGCCAAGCACGACATCTCGATTTCAGCCCACGGCGTGCAGTCCTTCACCAAGGATCACAACAAGAACGAGCTGTTCTTCAAGTTCGCCAAGCTCGCCGGCATCCGCAACATCAGCGCCAACCCGCAACCCGATTCATTTGAGAGCCTCGACAAGCTGGTGAAGAAATACGACATCCGGATCGCCATCCACAATCACGGCCCGACTCACCTCTACGACAAGGCCAAGGATGTGAGGAAGGCGGTTCAAAAGTGGGACAAACGGATCGGTTTCTGCGCGGACCTCGGACACTTCATCCGTTCCGGTGACGATCCCGTGGAAGTGGTTCACCTGCTCGGGGACCGTCTCTACGGCATGCACCTCAAGGACGACGTCAACATCGGCCAGCGCCGCGGCAGGAGTGTCATTCTTGGCACCGGTCACCTGGACGTGCTCGGCGTGATGAAGGCGCTCAAGAAAGTGAAATTCCCCGCGGACGGCGCATTGTCCATCGAGTACGAAGAGAATCCGAAGGACCCGATGGAAGACATCCGCAAGTGTCTCGACATCGCCTCGGAAGCTGCGCAAAAAGCAGCCAAGGGCTGACCGACAATCCGACCGGCCTCACACAACCAGCTGGCTGAGAGGCCGGTCGAATCACGGGCCTGCTAGGCTTTACGCGCGCCGCAGGGACGTCCGAACTCGTGGGACTCCATGTCGAAACTCATTCGATAGGTGCCCTTTTGATCCCAGAAGTTGATTTCAACCGGGTGCTGGTTTCGCTGTCTGCTTTTGGCTTGGGACGGTAGTTGATGAAACAACTTATAGCTCCTGCCCGTGAGCTGTTGATTTGTATTCATACCAATAACCCCTGATCGGTAAGAAAACGGTAAGCCTCAGCACCGGAAAATACATAGGTCCACTCCCTATAGGATCATCGGAATTCGTCTCGATTCTTCCCCCTACCGCAGTATGAGTATCGCTCGAACCAGCGCTTTCGCATCGCAATTCGGAAACGCCTTGCTCTGGATAATCTGACAGGATCACACAATCTTCGCGCATCGGCTTGCGCTTCATGAATCAGCCCGACGACAAGCTCGAAGATCCCGACGCCACGATGCCCGCAACGGCAGCGAGCGACCACAAGCCGGCCATTCAATGGAACAAGACTCCTTCGCACGCACCGGTTGAGTGCGTCGCCGGCAAGGCCGACCTGCAGGATGAAACCCGCGACCTGTTGCGCCGTCGTCTGCGCGCCTTCACTGTGGTGATTCTGGTGGGGCAGATCGTCGGCAGTGTGCGACACCTGATCTCACCGACGATCCCCATCAGCTACCTGCAGGCGGTTACGTTTCTGGGCGTGCTCGCCGTGCTTGTTCTCACGCGCAGTTCCCAATGTTTCACCCTGACCAAGTTGCGGATATTCGAAGCGATCCTAGTCGTCGGTGTCTTTCTGGAACTGAACGCCATCTTTTGCCGAGCCATCCGGATGTTTGCCGATCGGGGAGACATACCGTCGGTGGTTGCGGTGAAAATGCTGAGTGTATACGTGCCTTCGGTGCTGATCGTTGTTTACGCCATGCTCATTCCCCATACATGGCGCATCGCGGCCATGATCTTCCCGGCACTGGCGTGTGTTCCTTTCGTCATGCTGTGGTCTTTGAGCAACCGCTACCCGGATGTTGCCGAGGCGCTGGAGGCCGATGCATTCGGGCTGCTGCTTCCGCTGCCCCTTCTCAGCGCCTTCGCTTCAGTCTATGGCGCCCACCTGATCCACTCGATGCGCCGGGAGGCGTTCGATGCCCGCCGGTTCGGCCAGTATCAACTGCTGAAGAAACTCAGGGAAGGCGGCATGGGCGAGGTCCACCTAGCGGAACACCTTCTGCTCAAGCGGCCCTGCGCCATCAAGTTCATCAACCCGGATTCCGCCACGGACGCGGTTGCCTTGGCACGCTTCGAACGCGAGGTGAGAGCGATCGCCAAGCTGTCGCATTAGAACACCGTCGAAATCTATGACTACGGTCATACCAAGGACGGACGCTTTTACTAAGTCATGGAACTGCTGCCCGGCCTGAACCTCGCCGATCTGCTGGAAAAGCACGGACGCCTGCCCGCATCCCGGGTCATCCACATCCTGCGCCAGACCTGCTCCGCGTCGGCCAAAGCCCACGCGGAGGATCTGATTCATCGCGACATCAAACCGGCCAACATCTTCCTCACCCAGCGCGGCAATATCTGGGATGTGGTCAAGCTGCTCGACTTCGGTCTCGTCAAACAGGCCGACAACGAGAAGGAATCCAGCATCCAGGTCTCGATGGCGGGCGAGGTCAAAGGTTCTTCGCTGTTCATGTCGCCCGAACATGTCAATGCGGAAGACAACATCGATGGCCGTTCGGACATCTATTCCCTTGGCGTGGCCGCCTATCAACTGCTGACCGGTTCCGCGCCCCTCACGGGACGCAAACGCATGGAGCTCATGCACGCGACACCGCCAAGGCACCCCGCGATATCGAACCTTCGATCCCGGCTGATCCCGAAGGCGTCATTCT
>JAYPXF010000182.1:11520-14596 GCA_038154405.1 Verrucomicrobiales bacterium
CAAATGCATGGAGAAGAAACCCGAAGACCGATTTGCCGATGTCGCGGAATTGGACTCGGCATTGGCGAAATTTGACGTTGCAGGTTCTTGGTCCGCGGAGGACGCGGGTTCGCGGTGGACAGAACACGTACCCGCCGCACTGGCGTGATCACAATTCGCTCAGGGGAATGGCGCGAACAACCAGGTCCTTGAACGCCCCCTTCTCATCGCGGGTGACACGCCGGCGAATGTGACTCTTGTCTTCCCAGAGCCGAACAATTGATCCATCGGCGCGGACAATCTGCAGATTGTCGAGGTAGACCTTGAACCGGCCCGGTTGATGACCATGAAGATAGACGGCATGCAGATTTCTTTCCAACGGAGCCTCGTGTCCCATCGCAATCAGGCGATGTTCCCACTCGCCGGGTTTGGAGAGCAGTTTCGGTCCGGGAATCTGCAAACGCCCATGTTGATCCAAGCCCATGCGGACATTGAACACGGGTGGATCACCCGGACGCCAAGGCGAGACGAAGAAACCCTCACGTTGGTAGTTGCCCTTGGGCACCATCACATCGAACGCGATCTTGTCTCCGCGCCGCACCTGGAATTGCTTCGTGGTGAACGTCACCCGCAGGGCGTGCTGCGGCGCCACTCCCTGGGTCTGCGTCACCGAGATCTCCAGCACTTCGCCGCGCGGTTCCGGCCTGGCATCGGTCGAGTGAGCGACCAACGGCGAGGCCAGACCGACCGAGTCCCGCCAATACGCAATTCGCCGCTCCAACTGTCTCACCTCCCCGGGATTCTCGGAACTCACATCGCTCGCCTCTGGCAAGTCGTGTTTCATATCGTACAACTCATTTCGACCAACGTAGCGAAAGAGTTTCCAGCGAGGCGTCCGAATCACTTCATGATCCCGCCAGGCCCAATAGTATTCCTTCACCGGCGACACGCCGCCATTCAACAAGGCTCCTGAGCAGTCAAATCCATCGATCGGGCGGGCAGTTTCCAGATTCTTCCGCAACAACCCGGCCACGGTCGGTAATATGTCGAGGTAGCCCAGCATCCCCGCGTAGCTGCCTCGCTTGATTCCACCCGCCGGCCAACGAATCGCCGCCGGAACGTGCACGCCGCCTTCCAATGTCGTGTGTTTGCGGCCTCGAAACGGCAGGTTGTTTCCTTCCGGCAATCCGCCGTTGTCACTGAAGTACCAGACGATCGTGTTTTCGCGAATGCCCGCGTCATCAATCGTCTTCAGGATGGCGCCCACGCTGTCATCGAGGGAAAGCAGCTGGGCGGAGTGAATCCGATGTTTCATGTCCGTGACGTGCTTTGGCACGCGCGCGAGCAGTTCCGGCTTGGCCTGCAAGGGATGATGCACCTGATCAAACGGCACATAGCAGAAGAACGAGTTCCCTGACTTCGCCTCCTTGCGAATGAAGTCCGTGGAATGCTTTACGATCAGATCTGCGAGGTATCCCTTTTCATCCGGTCGATAGTCGTGATCGTGAAACCAGCTTTTCAACGCCCCGGCATGGGCCATGCGGGTGAACTTGTCCGGGCCACCGCCGTAATACACCACCGCCCGATCGAAGCCATGCGCCGTCGCGCCGTTGCCAGGCAGATATTTTTTCCCGGGCAGATGCTCGAAGGCCTTACGAAACGACGTCTGGTACTTCCGCGAATGCGGTTCCACGCCATTGTGCCATTTGCCGAACACGCCGGTGCGGTAACCGATGGACTGAAAGAACTCGCCGATGGTGGTTTCCGCGAGCTTCAACTCACCTCCCACATTTGGTCCCGCCTCCAGACGAATCGGATGTCGTCCCGTCAACAACCCAGCCCGCGTTGGCGAACAGACCGGCCACGCCATGAAGGTCGTCAGTTCCAGAGATTCGCGAAACAATCGGTCCAGGTTCGGCGTTTGAACCCGCCTGCCACCGTGTCGAGACATGTCCCCCCAACCCTGGTCATCCGCCAGCAGAATGACCACATTGGGCGACCGGGATTCGACGGAAACAGCTGCGATCAGCAGCTGTAGGCAGGCACAGAAAATCTTCCGGATCATTTGTAAAAGCCGTTCCAATAGTGCGGCACAGGGCGGACGAAAAGTGCGGCAGTTGGTTGATCTTAGGATTCATCAGTAAATTGGGTCAATGGCTCAGTCCGCGAACACCCCTAGGCCTGTTGCCTCATAAAAAATGACACCCAAGGAGCCTTGGGTGAGGTGGTTCGTTGACTCATAAGTCATGACACCGTGGGTTGTTTTCTTTTCTGCTTAGCTTTTGCCGTCCCGGAACGCAAGGAGCCCGGAGGGCGACTGGAGTGCAGGGGCGGCAAAAGGATCGACATATCTCCAGGCTTCATGATGTTTCCCCAACACCACAGCACAAGACCGCACGACTTTGAACAACTCTCAACCAGCGGAATACTGTTCAGGCTTCCCCCGACCACTTCGCCCACCACGCCCTAAACAACTCCCATTGCTTCCGGGCATAGGTGCGTTGACTGGCACTGAGCGCGTCCGTCGGATTGATGTGATGCTCGTAGGCGGCATGCCCTTCAAGAACCATCAGATATTTGTAGTAGAGCACCAGGTCCGGGCCTTCGTCCCACTTCGAAAGCACAGCCATCGCCTCCTCCAACTCCTTTGCCAAGCGCCGCGCCTCCGCGTCACCCGCGGCCGCCTGCTCACAAAGTGCCACCAGGCGCAACACCTCTTTCGGCAAGGCGTTGCCCACACCGGTGATCGCCCCTTTAGCGCCGCAACGAACGAAGCCGTGATACACCTGCGTGTCCACCCCGACCATCAGCGTCAGGCTGTCATCACGGTTCGTTATGAACTCCGCCGCGTAACTCAATGACGCCAACCCGCCAAACTCCTTGAAGCCCACCAGACTCGGAAACTCGGCGTTCAGATCAAAGAACAGCTCGGCCTTCGTTTCAAAACCGTAATATGGGCTGTTGTAGATAACTGCCGGCAGGTCTCCCCCCGCCTTGAGAATGCCCGCGAAATGATCCCGTTGCGCCAACGGCGAAATTCCGCGCGACAACACCCGGGGAATCACCATCAATCCCGCCGCGCCCACCTCTCGTGCGT
>JAYPXF010000183.1:0-14517 GCA_038154405.1 Verrucomicrobiales bacterium
GAGTAGGCGATGGTGTCCGATTCCTTGGCGGGCATGTGCAGCTTCAGGGTGTGTTTGTTCACGACCTTCACGATGTCGTAGACGTAGGAGTTCTTGTGGCCGTCGTCGTTGTCGTACTGCATGTCGTTGACGCCGGCATGCTTGGTGCCCCAATGGACGTGGAGGTTGAGCATCTCGTCGAGGGGGAGCTTGGTGAAGTCGGTGGAGGTGTCCACGAGCAGGTCGCTGCCGGCCTTCATCGTGCCGCGGGAGAAATGGACGCGCTGCTTGTGTTCCACCGGATTGGCCCAGCCGAGGTAGTTGAACCAGGCGTAGGTGCCGATGTCGCGGAAGACGGTGCGGCGATGGCGCTTGCCGGCTTCAGAGGCGCCCCAGATGTCATTGACCAGTTCATGGTCGTCGAAGGTGAAGCAGCTCGGGACGTTGCGATGCCACTTGGACAGCTCGATGCCGCGGCTGAGGTAGAGTTTGTAGTTCTCCCACACGCCGACGATCGTGGGCATCACGTCGACGGAACGCGGATACTTGTCGACGCCTTGAACGAGGCGCCAGGCTTCGCGCGGATACTCGCGCAGCTCCTCGTAGAGCCAGTCGCCGTTCATGAAATGGAAATGCACCTTGTCCGCCCAGTCACGGTTGAGGTTCTCGTAGGTGGGCGCCCGATGGCCGATGCCGTGGAGCGGGTTTTGATTGGCACAGGAGCCGGCTTCGAAGCGGAAGTTGAAGAGGCCCTTGGGATTGTGCTCCTTGTTTTGCGTGTCCGCGATGCTGGGCAGCGTGCGAAAAGAACCGGGCAAGCCGTGTGGGCGGTTGTTCACCCAGATCTGGTAATGGTAGCGGGTGTCGGAGAGCAGTCCGGTGAGCTTGGCCACGCCGGTGTTGTCGTCCTCGATCTTGGTGGTGGCCGGGAGGCTGGTCTGCGTCATGGCATCCTGGCTGGCGCCATACTTGACCACGAACTGGCCCGGATCGGAGGTGCGTCCCCACACGAGCATGGAGTGGGCATCCGGGCGACCAAGCATCGGGCCATGGGTCAGGCGGATGGGGTCGCGTTCAGCGAAGGCGGAAAAGGTCAGGACACAGAGCGAAAGAAGCGCGAGGAACTTTTGCATGCGCGGGATTATGCTTACGAGAGGGCAAGGGGCAAGGGGTTGTTCTGCGTGCTTGGTTCGTTGTTCCTCGTTCTTCGTTGTCTTCGGCTTCGCCGGCGACGTCGGACTTCGTCCGAGGGTTTGGGCTCGCGAGGACTCTCGCCCCACCAAATGGTGGAACGCGGTCGCTACGGTCGATGCGGTTCAGTCCTGCGCAAGCTCCCTTGTGCCCAGTCCCTTCCTCAGATCACTGAGGAGACGATTTCCTGGGCTTCGGACTGGATCTGTTTGAGGTGATCGGCGCCTTTGAAGCTTTCGGCGTAGATCTTGTAGATGTCCTCCGTGCCGGAGGGGCGGGCGGCGAACCAGCCGTTTTCAGTGGTCACCTTGAGGCCGCCGATGGCCGCGTTGTTCGCGGGGGCGTGGGTGAGCTTGGCGGTGATGGCTTCGCCGGCCATTTCGGTGGCGGTGACCTGTTCGGCGGAAAGTTTCTTGAGCGCTTCCTTCTGGTCCGGAGTGGCGGGGGCGTCCATGCGTTCGTAGACGGGACTGCCGAATTCACCTTCCAATGCCGCGTAGTGTTCGGCGGGATCCTTGCCGGTCTTGGCGGTCAATTCGGCGGCCAGCAGGTTCAGAATGATGCCGTCCTTGTCGGTGGTCCAAACCGTGCCGTCCTTGCGGAGGAAGGAAGCGCCGGCGCTCTCCTCGCCACCGAATCCATAGGAGCCGTCAACGAGTCCGTTCACGAACCATTTGAATCCGACGGGCACTTCGGCCAGCGTGCGACCGAGGCTGGCGGCGACGCGATCAATCATGGAACTGGAGACCAGGGTCTTGCCCACGGCGGCATCGGCCTTCCAACCGTCGCGATTGCCGAAAAGGTACTGGATGGCGACGGCGAGGTAGTGGTTCGGGTTCAGCAAACCGCCGCTCTTGCTGACGATGCCGTGGCGATCGAAGTCGGGGTCGTTGCCGAAGGCGATGTCGAACTTGTCCTTCAACCCGATAAGGCTGGCCATGGCATAGGGTGAAGAACAGTCCATGCGGATCTTGCCGTCCTTGTCGACGGTCATGAACCGGAAGGTTGCGTCCACATGGGGATTCACCACGGTAATGTCCAAGCCAAACTTCTCAGCGATGGGCTCCCAGTAGGCGTGACCCGCACCGCCCATCGGATCGGCGCCGATCCTGAGGCCGGCGGATTTGATGGCGTCGAAGTCAATGACGTTCTCGAGGTCGTCGACATAGGCCTGCACATAGTCAATCTCATGGGTCGTCCCGGCCTTCAACGCGGCTTCGAACGGCATGCGTTTCACGGCGCGAAGATCGGTCGCCAGAATCTCGTTGGCGCGATTCTGCACCGTGGTGGTCGTGTCGGTGTCGGCCGGGCCACCATCGAGGCCGTTGTATTTGAAGCCACCGTCCTGCGGTGGATTGTGACTGGGAGTGATCACCACACCATCGGAAAGCCCCGAGGTCTTCCCCCGGTTCGCGGCGAGGATGGCGTGTGACACGGCCGGGGTCGGCGTATATCCCAGGCCGCCTTGAATGCCGATCTCCACACCGTTGGCGGCGAACACCTCCACCGCGCTGCGAAAGGCGGATTCGGAGAGCGCGTGGGTATCCATGCCGAGGAACAGGCGACCGCTGTAGCCCTTGCTCGAACGGTATTCGCAGATGGCCTGCGAGATGGCGAGAATGTGGGATTCGGTGAAGGTGTTCTTGAACGAGGTGCCGCGGTGACCGGAAGTGCCGAACGCAACCTTCTGGGTCGCGTCACCGACATCGGGGCGGTTGGTGTAATAGGCGGAAACCAAGCGGGAAAGATTGACGAGGTATTCAGCGGGAGCGGGTTTGCCGGCCAGTTCGTGCAGACTCATAGCGGATAAAGAATCCGAAAACGCGGGGAAGTGGGTCAACCACATTTCCGGGAATTCGCCGCAAGAAACGGGTGGGTGAGATCTTCCTTCGGTGGCAACCTCTGCGCGTGAACGATTTCGAGCGCATCGCCCGCATCATCCGTATGCTGGACGAGAACCATGCCGATCAGCCAAGCCTGGATGATCTGGCACGGGAGGCATGCTTGAGTCCGTTTCACTTTCATCGCCTGTTCACACGCTGGGCCGGCGCGACGCCGAAGGAGTTCATTCAATGTCTGACCCATGCGCATGCGCGCAAGATGCTGCATTCCGGGACCAACGTTCCGGACGCCGCGCTTCAGAGCGGATTGTCGGGACCGGGCCGGCTGCATGATCTGTGCGTATCCATCGAGGCGGCATCCCCGGGTGAACTCAAGAGCGGGGGCGAAGGCATCACCATTCGCCATGGCATGGCTGAGACCCCCTTCGGTCCGGCCATCCTGGGTGAAACCGGTCGCGGGGTCTGTCATCTAAGATTTGGGGATTCAAAAAAAGCCGCCCTACGCGAACTCGAATCGGAGTGGCCCAATGCGAAGCTGCAACGAGACAACAACCGGGCTGAACAGATTGCGAAACGGGTGTTTTCGAAATCAGCCAAACGGAATCGCTCGCGTCCGCTACGCGCGTTCGTGAAAGGGTCCGGATTTCAAGTCAAGGTCTGGCGGGCGTTGACCATGATTCCGGTGGGGAGTCTGGTCAGTTACGGCGGCCTTGCCCGGTTGATCGGATCGGATCGTGCCGCCCGTGCGGTTGGTACAGCAGTGGGCGCGAATCCGCTCGCCTGCCTGATTCCCTGTCATCGTGTCATCCGCGAGACGGGAATCGTCGGTCAATATCGTTGGGGCCGCGAACGAAAGCGGGCGTTGATTGCCTGGGAGGCGACGGCGTGAACGTCGCTGACCTGATCCGCCTGCTCGTCCTCTCCATCATCTGGGGTGGTTCGTTTCTGTTCATGCGTATCGCCGTTCCGGAGTTTGGGCCGCAGGCCCTGATACTCATTCGTGTCGGCGTGGCGGCGTTGGTGCTGGCGCCGATCCTGCTGGTTTCGCCACAACGCAATGAACTGCGGAAACGTTGGCGCGAGTTTCTGATTCTGGGGCTGACGGCCGCTTCGTTCCCGTTCTGCATGCTGGCGCTCGCCACCATCAGTCTGGAGGCCGGATTCACGTCGTTGCTGAATGCGACCACACCGATCTGCACCGCGGTTGTCGGCGTGCTCTGGTTCGGATCCCGTTTTGGGAAGACTCAGTACGTCGGACTGTTCATCGGGCTGTTGGGAGTCGCCGTGCTGTCCTTCGATCGCATGTCGTTCAAGGAGGGCGGCGACGGTTGGGCGATCCTCGCCGCGTTGATCGCCCCCGTGTCCTACGGAGTGGCCGGCAACTACACGCGCCATCATTTTCAGGACCTGCCTCCCCGCTTTGTCGCGGCGGGAAGCACGTTTGCCGCCACATTGCTCATTCTTCCCCTGGGCGTTTGGAGTTGGCCGGAGACCATTCCTTCGACCAAGGCCTGGGTCTGTGCTCTTTCGCTTTCGATCCTATGCACGGCGATCGCCTATCTGATCTTTTTCAGGATCATCAGTTCGGCCAGTGCCATGGCGACCTCCACGGTGACCTTCCTCGTTCCGATCAGCGCCATCGTATGGGGGTTCCTCATCTTGAACGAACGGCTCACCGCCCAGGTGGTGACCGGCATGGTGATCACCTTTTTCGGTACCGCCCTGGTGATCGAGATGATCGGCAGATCAAAAGAACAGGAGCCGGATTCCGGCGACGATTGAAAAGAGATAGAGCAGCTGCTCAAATAGCTTCTGTGGAATCCGTGCAATCACCCGCCGGCCGATGAAGATCCCGGCAAACACGCCTGGCAACACCGCAGCGTCAATCGCCAGCGATTTGGGATTGATGATGTCGAGATCCGTAAGAAAGGGCACCTTCACGATGTTCACCAACAGGAACGTGCGGGCACCGATTCCGAGAAACTCTTCCTTCGGCATCTTGTGCACCAAAGCGTAGATGGAATAAGCGGGGCCCGCCGCATTCGCCATCATGGTTGAAATACCGATCACCAGTCCGCTGCCCCATCGGAACGCCGCCGCAGCGGGCAGGTTGGCGAGGAACTGCTGCCGATAGACCCGCAGCAGCTGCAGACTCACCATCGCCAGGATGATGCCACCGATTGCGGGCCGTGCTATGCGGTTGTCAATGCGACCCAGCACGAGGTAGCCGGCGACCAATCCGAATGCGATCGGAATCAACAAGGGAATCACGTCGCTCCACTTGGCGAACTTGCGAAACATCGGATATACCGTGATGTCTGCGCAGATCAGCAACGGCAGGATGATCCCGACCGATTCCTTCGCCCCGAACAGTTCCGCCATCAACAAGACGTTCACCAATGCCAGGCCGGGAAATCCGGTCTTGGAAAAGCCCAGACAGAACGCCCCGCAAAGCGCACCCGCATAAGCCACTGATGAGATGTCCGGAAACCAGCCCAAGGGCCGGAAGTGTCCACGGTGCGGGAATGCGGGCAAGGGAAATGGCGGAATGCGGGGCAAGTAATCAGTGATCAGTCATCCGTATTCAGTGCTGGCGCGGAAGACTCATCCCTTCTGATTACCGACTTCTGATCACCGATTACGCTGCGTCCGCCTCCATCGTTGCCACCGCGCGATTCACCTGCCTATGCTCCGCGCATGACCGGCGTCTATGAACGACTGATCCGCCCCGCGCTGTTTGAGTATGATTCGGAAGGGATTCATGATTTCACGCTCAACACGCTGGGTCGCCTGAGCGGCAGTCGGCTGATGCTGGATGCGGTGGAGTCGCTCACGGGGGCGGAAAATCTGCCGATTGATTGCCTCGGCCTGCGTTTTCCCAATCCGATCGGTCTGGCGGCTGGCATGGACAAGCGTGCCGCGGCCGTGCCGATGTGGGAGGCGATGGGATTCGGCTTCTGCGAGTTGGGCGGTGTGACCTGGCACGAGCAGCCGGGCAATGACAAGCCGCGGATGTTCCGTGCGGTGAAGGATCAGGCCCTCGTGAACCGCATGGGATTCAACAACCCCGGTGCTGCCATGTTTGCCCGACGGCTGGCCGAATGGCGCGTGTCCGATCAGTGGCCAACGCATCCGGTCGGTGTCAATCTCGGCAAATCCAAGATCACCCCGCTTGAGAAAGCGGCCGAGGACTACGCCAATTCCTTCCGCATGGTGAAGCCGTATGCCGACTTCGTGGTGGTGAATGTCAGTTCTCCGAACACCCCCAACCTGCGCAAGCTGCAGGACAAGGATGCGCTGTTCGAGATCGTGAACGCGTTGGACGAGTTCAACCGGAAGGACAATCCGATCCCGATCCTGCTGAAGGTTGCGCCGGATCTCACATTCGAGGCGTTGGACGAGATCCTCGACGTCTATGACTCCCGCAAGCTGCAGGGCATCGTGGCGGCCAACACCACGATCGAACGACCGGAAACGAACGACCCTCAGTGTTCCAATACCTATGCGGAGACCGGCGGCTTGAGCGGGCGACCCTTGGGTGACCGCAGTACGGAAATCATTCGCCATCTGCATCGGCAGACAAACGGCGGCGTGCCGATCATCGGCGTGGGCGGGGTGTTTGATGCCGATGACGCATGGGAAAAGATCACCGCCGGCGCCTCACTCGTGCAGCTTTACACCGGGCTCGTCTATCGAGGTCCCGGCGTCGTACGCGAGATCGTGCGCGGACTGCGGGAGCGGTTGGCCGAACGGGGAATCCGTTCCCTGCGGGACGTTGTCGGAACGGCGGCGTGACAGTGACAATTGCGCAATCGCGCTTTCCCTCTTGTCGCCCAACGACAAAAGGGGTTTCATGCTGCCATGAAAGCCGTCCAGCTAGTCGCGCCGGGCGTACCCGGACAATTTCAGTTCGGCGAGATTCCTGATCCCGTTCCCGATCCCGACGAGGTCGTCATCCGCATCCGCGCCTGCGGGCTGAATCATCTCGATCTCTGGGTGGAGAAACCCGGCGGCCTGCCGCTGAATCTGGATTTTCCGATCGTTCCCGGCTGCGAAATCGTCGGTGAAGTCGAACAACTCGGGGACGACGTGGATCAATGGCGCGTCGGCGACAAGGTGGCCATTCAACCCAACCTGTTCTGCGGTTCCTGCGAACACTGCATGAGGGGTGAGGAGGCCATGTGCCTGCAGACGAGGCTGATCGGCGTCGAATGCGACGGTGGTTTCGCGGAACTCGTCAAGGCGCCGTCCCGCACTTTGGTTCGCATTCCGGATGGCGTCTCTTTCGAAAGCGCGGCCGCCATCACCTTGGCCGGCAGCACGGCCATGCACATGCTCGCCGAGCGGGTTGAGGTCCGCGAAGGCGATTGGGTGCTGGTGATCGGCGCATCCAGTGGTGTCGGATCCGCCGGCATTCAGATCGCCAAGCAGATGGGCGCCCGGGTGATCACCACCGGTTCGACCGAAGAGAAGCGGGAGTTCGGTCTGAGTCTCGGCGCCGACCACGCGTTGGATCCAGGTGTGGATGACTGGTACACGGAAGTGCGCCGCATCACCGACAAACGTGGGGTGGACGTGGTTCTGGAGCACGTGGGGGCGGGAGTACTGGAGAAGGCGTTTCAATGTCTGGCCCGCGGCGGCACGGTGGTGACTTGCGGAGCCACGGCGGGGCGGAAACTTGAGCTGGAAGTCTGGCCGTTCTTCGTGAAGCAGCATCGCTTCATCGGCAGCTACAGCCGCAATCACGCCGATGTTCATGCGACACTCCAATGGGTTGCCGAAGGCCGTTTGAAACCCGCGGTTCACCAGGTCTTTCCCTTGCCCGGCGTGAGCAATGCCTACGAAGTGCTCCGTGCGCGCAACGTCCTTGGCAAAGTGCTCGTGAAACCTTGATCGACCCGGGATTGGTTCATGCATGACGAATCCAAACAGGGGAACACGCCGCCGGAGCGCCAACGACTCTCATGGCGTCGAGCAATGGCGTGGCACTCCATCGGTTTCGCCACGCTCGTGATCCTGTTGTGGGCCGACGAGCTGTTCATCTTCGGCTTCAACTATTTCTTCGGTGATTGGCGCCAGGTCGAGATCGGCGAGGCCGGGTGTCGCACGGGAGTCATAATCGTGTTGTGGATGGCGTCCGCCTACAAGATCCACCAGGTGCTTTCACGCCTGACCTATGTGGAGTCGTTCATGCACTTCTGTTCCTGGTGCAGTCGGGTGGAGAAGGATGGTGAATGGCTCAACATCCAGGAGCAGTTCACCAAGGAGACCGGCAAACAGCCCTCTCACGGCATGTGCCCGGAATGCGCCGCCAAGTTCAAGGCGGACCTGCTGAAGTCCGCGCCGTCAGTCGAAGGCAAGCCCGACAAAGACGGTGAAGCGTGATCCTTTGCCCGGGGTGGACTGAACGCGCATGGCGCCCTTCGCGTTCACCAGCAGGCGGCGGACGATTGCCAATCCCAGACCGGTTCCCTTGCCCGGTGCCTTGGTGCTGAAGTAGGAATCGAAGATCTTCACGAGAATATCCGGCGTCATGCCGTCACCGTCATCTTCCACGTGCACCGCCACCATCGGCGTCTCATTGGCGAACTCGTCCTTGCCCATGAAGATCCAGTCATCGCCGCCTGCCATGTCGGCTGCATCCAACGCTACCTCCACGTATTCGGATGAGAGGCTTACCCCATGCGGGCGTTCGGTGGCCTGAAGTGCATTGACGACCAGATTGATGAGAATCTGGATGAGATCGGTACCGTTGATCTTCGCCTTCACGTCGACCATGAGCGGCTGAATATCGATGGTGTTGTCCCGCGCGGACGGATTGGCCGACACCAGTTCCTGCACGTCCTTGAGGCATTGGTTGACGCGGACCTCCGCCTGACCGGAAGCGCGTTGGCGGGCGTAGTCGAGGTAGCGGCGTGTGAGCGCGATACAACGGCCGACCTGCTGATTCACCTTTTCCAGCTGACCCCTTACCATCTTCGGATCCGCGTCGCCACGTGTGGACTCCAGGTCCTGGTTGAGAATTTGAATCAGCACGGAGATGGCGGTCAACGGACTGCCGATGTCGTGCATGACGCTCTCATAAATCTCGTTCTGCGTCCGCGCCAGTTCCCCCTTCAACTGCTGGTCCTGCAGTTCCGTCTGCAGCTGATCGAGCCGCTCCCGGCTGCCGGCCAAATCCTCGGACAAGGCGCGCCGTTGCATGGCAATGGCCACGGCTTCTTTCACGACGGGTATCTCAAACGGCTTGGAAAGGTAATCGCACGCCCCGTTGCGAATGGCCTCCTTCGCGGTGTCCATCGTCTCGTAGGCGGTCAGCATCATCACCTCGATCCGCGGGTCGCGTTTCTTCAATTCCGCCAGCAGTTCCGTGCCACTCATGCCGTCCATGCGGATGTCGAGCACGGCGACGTCGATATGATTGGCTGACGCCACGTCGAGGGCATCCTCCCCGCTGGAAGCCATGAGGATGTCGTAGTCGTTCTTGAAGATGACGTTGAGCGACTGGCGGGGACCTTCCTCGTCGTCGACGATCAGGAGGGTCTTTCGGGCTGGCGCTTCAGATGCGGGCATTGCGAGGACCGTGTGGGGACGGGGGCTGCATGATTCATGCGCGATACTCCAGACGAATGCCTCCCGGCGCAAGCGCGATCTGGAATCAGGCCGATGTTTTTGACTGATCCGCGGCGGAAGAAACCGGTTCGCGGGGAATCAGGATGCGGACGGGTTGCTCCGACTCGATCTCCAGACGACCCCCATGCAGTTCGAGGATCCGTTCCGCCACCGTAAGGCCCAGACCCATGCCGACGGATCGCGAAGAATAGAACGCATGGGTCGCGCGACGCGCGGTCTCCGGTTCAAAGCCGCTTCCGGAATCACCGATCTCCACCGCCAAAAATCCTTCATTCCTTTCGGTCACCTCACTCACGGTCACTTCGACCGGTGAACCGTCGGGAGCGGACTGAAGCGCGTTCAGCAGGACTTCGGTGAAAAGTTGTTTGAGGGACGGTCGTTCGCCATGAACCAGCGGTCCGTCGTCGTTGGGGCTGCGGTTCAGACCTACCTTGCAATTCGGCACGCGCGCGCCGGCTTCCCGGAACGCCTCATCCAACAACGGCCCGAGCAGAAACTCGTCCACTCGCCGCAATCCCTCGCGGGACAGCGTCTGCATTTGGCCGGTCAAGCGGGAGATACGATTCACACTCTGGGTCATGACCGACACCAGTTCCTTCTGCGTACCGGCATCCATCTCGCCGGAGCCGAGCAGCTGCTGCGTGGTGGAAATCGGCACCAGCGCATTGCCGATCTCGTGCGCGAGATGTTCCGCCATGGCGCGGATCAGTTCCCGTGTGGACTGCCCGTCCGTCTCGCTTGGGGAGACCGTCTGCTCGATCGGCGTCAGCGTCATCAAGGCGAGACGGCCATCGTCCTGTTTGGGATCCGGCAATCTGCGGATGCGGATTCGCCAATCTTTGTCTCCGTCTCCGAGCCGTTGCACAAACGTCTCCGTCTCTTCAGACTTCTCAATGGCAACAAACAACTTCGAAGCGATTGCGGGGGGCAGATCGTGCACGGTGGAATCAGCAAGCAGCCCCAGCACCTTGCGGGCGGCGGCGTTGATGTGGAGCAGTTCAAGCGAAGAACCGACCACGACGCAGGCCGTGCCCAGCGAATCCAGCGTGCCCGCCGAAAGCTGGTCACGCCGTTCAAGTCGCGCATGCGAACGGGCATTGGCCAATGCGATTCCAAAAGTTTCAAACGCCCGGTAAAGACCGCTGAGTTCGGCCTCATCGTAGTCGCCACCGGTCACGCGCCGATCGAAACCGGCGAAGCCAACCAAAGCTCCTTCGTCATGAATCGGGATGGCGACCTCGATGCCCAACGCCGTCATCTCCGCGACCGTCGCGGCGTCCTGCTTCAGCTCGGACTGCGCGAGAGATGCGACTCGACCATTCTCGGACAGCCAGCTGACGACTCCGGTGGTCGGTGTCGGTTGAAACGTCTGCAAGCGCGCCGGACTGATGCCGATTGGATGTCCCAGTCGCACGTCACCCTCGGCACAGAAATATATCGCGGCCCGGTTGCAGCCAAGGACACCGCGAATGAATCCGAGAAACTCACGCGTCAAGGCCGCCGGATCCAACCCGTGTTCGATCACGTCGCCCAAGTCACCCACGACACCCAATCGGTCGGGCGTCGGCGACGATGGTGCTGCCGTCGGTTGCACCGTTGATTCGGATGGGGGCGGAGATGGTTTGGTTGGTGCGGCAACGTCATGGGTGTCCAACCACGCGATGACCCGCGCCGGATGCAAGGGTTTGCGAAAGAGTTGCTGAGCACCCGCCCGCCAGACGGCTTCATCCAGAGTTGAGTCACCGCCATCGGCCAACAACGCCAGAGGAGCCATGGGAAAAATTTGTCGCATCTGCCCGAGCGTCGCCATCGCACCAACCGGATCGTTCCCGGCATCGACCAGGACGGCGTGAATCGAACCCACGTCAAACTGCGCGGCATCACCGCTGCGTTCGACATGACACAACCGGCAGTGCGACGCGTCGATGCCCACATTGATCGCCTGGATCAAGCGGGCATCGTTGCTGATGACAAGCAGCGTCTTCATGCGGCTGCGCTCTCCACGGTTTCGTTGGTGGCGCCGGACTTCTGACTGGCGGGCAGGTCGATGCGGACGATGGTTCCCTTGCCGGACTGGCTGGCGATGTCGAGATTGCCGCCGTGCAGGTGGACGATCTTGCGGCAGATCGCCAGGCCAAGGCCGAAGCCGCGCTCTTCATCACCGGTCGCCTTGGTGGTGAAGTAACCGGAAGAAATCATCTGCAGGTTGCGCGGCGAAATGCCTTCGCCCCGATCGGAGATCCGGATGCGCGCCCACTGTTCGCCGGGGCGCGTCGATTCGATGCATTGGACGTCGATCGTGATCGCGCTTTCCGCTTCGGACGCATCGATGGAATTGGACAGCAGGTTTCCCAGCAGGCGCTGGATCAACACCTTGTCGATCTCCACCTCCAACGGTGGGTTCCGTTTCAGTTCCACGCGGATGCGGCGGCGCTTGAGTTTGTCTTCGGCCAGCGCGACCACGTCCTTGATCAGTTCGTCGAGCCTCTCCTCGCTCAACTGCAGGCTGCGGTTTTCCGAAAAGAACAACGCCTCTTTGATGTAGGCCTTGATGGTGCCGACATTGCGCAGGCACACGGGCAGCAACTCGTTCAGATCTTCCGGCTTCGTGCCTTCCTGATGCAGTTGGAGGATTGTTGAAACAGGGGTGAGCAGATTGTTCAGGTCATGTGCCATGCCGCGCGACATGCGGCCGAGCAGTTCGAGTTCCTCCGCCAGCAACACGTGCTGTTTCAGGCGCATCTGGTTGATGACCAGGCTGAGGCTGCGCATCGTGCGCGTGAGCATCTTCAGGTCGTTCGGCGTGAACGGCTGCCCGTTGGTCTTCTCGCCGATGAGCACCAGGCCGAAGGGTTCGTCGACGGTCTTCAGCGGAAAGCAGAATTCGGGATCGAACAAGGCCAGTGTCTCGCGCGCAGTGTGTTCGAGTTCGGTTTCACCGGGTTCGCTGTAGGCAAGATTGAAGCCGAGATACGGCCGGTCGAATTCGCGGAACAGTTCGATGACCGGTGAGTCGGGACGAATGTTCGGCAGCAGCCGTGTGCCTTCCTCCGGAAAACCGCGGAACATGGAATACGAACGCGTCGTCTCGTCCAGGAGGATGATCTGATAGCTGTTCACTCCCACCGTGCGCGTCAGCAGGGCTTCCAGGTCATCCAGCAATTGATCCGTGCTGGAATAGAACGGCAGGTCCTGCATGAAGCGGTTCATCTTGTCGTGATATTCGAACCGGTCACTGAACCGTGCGCTGAAAAAGCGTTGTTCAATCGTCTCGTCTCCTTCCCCGAACAATCTCGGAAACATGATGGACGCGATCGCCGCGCTCACCAACAGGATGACCAAGGAACCGAAGAACGTTACCGTGGTGAATTCCTCCGGCGCGAGTGCGTTGAGCACCAGCACCTGCAGCAGGCCGATCACGAACAGGAACAGCAGTCGGACACTGTGCGCGGCGGCCTTGCCCAGCGTCACGTGGATGTCCAACAGGTGATGCTGCAGCACACTGTAGCCGACGATGAGCCCGTAGAATATTGCCGCCGCACTGCCCAAGGGAACGATCGGGGTGTTCGTGAAGGGATAATCCGCCACGCCGACGATCGGCAGCATGTCATTGAAGCCGAACGCGATCAGCACGGCGTTGGCCCACAACAGCGAACGCACGCGCGCTCGGTGCGTGCTGTGCAGGAATTGTTGCCGGCGAAACAGGATGAAGATGGTGGCGCTGGTGAAGCAGAGATAGCTCACCGCAAACAACCAGTAACCTGGCCCGGCGACAGCGTAGAACCCCCAACCTTGTTCCCTCACCCCGCTGATGAAAAAGTCCGTGAAGTTGGACGCCGCCAGCACACCAAACCACACATAGAGCGCCGTCACCAATTTGGGCAGCCGTACCTGGGTGATCAACAGACTCAGGTGCAGCAGACTGAGCGGCAGGAAGATCAGTCCGCAGTGAAGAAAGCGCGTCCAGAAAAGCGCGACCTCGGGATCGCTCACGCGGAAGATTGCGAATGTGCCGGCGTTCCACACCGTCATTGACGCGCCCCAGAGGAGGAAGACCCGGTTCAGCTCCGAACGTCGGTCCCGCGTGAGCACAAAGATCGTCAACGCGATGTTCACGATCGCTGCGGTCAACGGAATGAATGACAGGAGCAGTTTCATTCGAGCGAGCGGAAGGCGAGACACGAATTGCGGCCGCCAAAACCGACATTGAGGTTGAGCGCACCGGTCAGCGGATACGGGCGCGCCTCGGAGGGAACGAAATCAAGATTACAACCATCGGCCGGGTCGGCATGGTTGATTGTCGGCGGAATCTCCCGGTGATGGATCGCCAAGGCGGTGATGGCAGCCTCCAAGGCACCGGAGGCTCCGAGCGCATGTCCGGTGACCGGTTTGGTGGCGCTCGTCGAAAGTTTCTTCACACGGTCTCCAAACGCGCCGTGGATACCCGCGCATTCTGCGCCGTCGTGCGATTCGTTGGCCGTGCCATGCAGATTCACATACTGGACATCGGTCGTAGCCATCTCTGCAGCGCGGAGCGCCTTCCGAATGGCGCGGGTGACACCACGTCCATCCGGTTCCGGTGACACGGAATGTCGGGCTTCACAGGCGGTGCCGTAGCCTGACAGCTCGGCATAGATCTTCGCTCCGCGGGCAATGGCTTGGGAAATTTCCTCCAACACCAGAAACGCCGCACCTTCACCCAGCACGAATCCGTCGCGACCTCGATCGAACGGTCGCATTGCGTGCTGGGGTTGCGCGTTGTTCGTGGAAGTCGCCTTGGCCAGGCAGAGCGCTCCGCATACCGGACCGAGCAACGGCGTTTCACTGCCACCCGCAAGCACCACATCCGCTTCATCCTGCACGATCATCGAAA
>JAYPXF010000184.1:0-14487 GCA_038154405.1 Verrucomicrobiales bacterium
GGAGCGGCGGCTGTTTTACGTATCCGTGACCCGGGCCAAGGATGAACTCTACCTGTGTTTCCCGTTTAGTCGATACATGAATGGCAGTGGGGACATGATGCAGCAGAAATCACGTTTCCTGCTCGAAATCCCGGAGGGTGCGATCGACGAGTGGCGCTTGAGTGCGGACGTCCCGTTTTGACGGGTTCTGAATTTCCGACGTGCAATTTGCGGATGACCCTTCTTAAAACTTATGCTTTGCAATGATTAGTGTGAATGACAACGAACCGGGATTGGCTCCCGGAGTGCGCCAACCGATGCCGCGTGAACAGTTCGATGCCCTGTCCAAGGAAATCGTCGAGCTCAAGGAGCGCCATAACATGGTGATCCTTGCTCACAACTACCAGGTGCCGGAGATTCAGGATGTGGCGGACTATGTGGGGGATTCCCTCGGCCTCTCCCAGCAGGCGGAGCAGACCGACGCAGACATCATCGTGTTCGCCGGAGTTCACTTCATGGCCGAGACGGCCAAGATTCTGAACCCCCACAAGACGGTTCTGCTGCCGGACAAGGAAGCCGGTTGTTCGCTGGAGGAAAGCTGCCCGGGCGAGAAACTGAAGGCGTTGCAGGATACGAATCCAAATTTCTGGACGGTGGCATACATCAATTGCAGCGCCGAGGTAAAAGCGCTCAGTGACGTGATCTGCACCAGCGGCAATGCCAAGAAGATCGTGGATGCCTGTCCGCCGGACAAGGATCTGCTGTTCGTGCCGGACGAGAACCTGGGTTCGTGGGTGGTCGAGCAGACCGGACGCCCGATGAAACTCTGGCAGGGTAACTGTTACGTCCATGTCGAATGGACCCACGCCGCCATCTCACGGATCCGCGGCGAATATCCAGACGCGCCCATTGTAGCCCACCCCGAATGCACGAAGGCTGTCCGCATGTTGGCGGATGAAGTCTGCTCCACGGAGAAGATGGTCAAGTACTGTCGCAACAGCGATTCTGACGCGCTCATCATCGCTACCGAATCAGGGATGCTGCATCGTCTGCAAAAGGAGTGTCCGGACAAGCAATTTATTCCGGCTCCCACCGAGAAATGTGCCTGCAATGAGTGCCACTACATGAAGATGAACACGTTGGAGAAACTCCGCGACTGCATGAAGAACCAGAGTCCGGAAGTGGAACTGTCTCCCGAGATCATCGAACGGGCCAAACTGCCCATCCAGCGGATGCTGGAGATTTCGGCGAAGTAGCGGAATTACGATTTGCTACGCCGGTGGGCGGACAGTAGAACCGGGACATGAATTACCGGTTCTTTTTTGGTTTGCTGGCGTTGTCCCTGCTTTCGCCCGTGTTCGCTGCGGATCGGCTGCCTCGCGAGGAACCGCTGAAGTATCGGGGCAAAGATGGCACCGTGCGCATTGCCAGCAATCCAGCGCAATGGCTCAAGCGCCGAGCCGAAATCCTTACGGGAATGCAGTCGGTGATGGGGCGACTGCCGGGGAAGGAGAAACGCGTTCCGTTTGCGGTGAAGATTGAAGAAGAGACAGACTGCGGGACCTATGTGCGTCGGTTGATCACGTACCAGTCTGAACCAGATTCAAGGACGCCGGCATATCTGTGCATTCCCAAAGATGCGCTCGCTGGAAAACGGAAGGCGCCAGCGGTTCTTTGCCTGCATCCGACGGACAACAAGATAGGTCACAAAGTCGTGGTGGGCTTGGGTGGTCGGGCGAATCGTCAATACGCGCAGGAACTGGCGGAACGGGGTTTCGTCACTCTTTCGCCAGCCTACACGATGCTGGCAAACTATTGGCCGGATCTGAAGAAACTGGGCCACACAAGCGGGACCATGAAGGCGATCTGGGACAATATTCGTGGTTTGGATTATCTGTCGACGCTGAAGGAGGTGGATACGGGTCAAGGCTTTGGCGCAATCGGGCATTCGCTGGGCGGCCACAATTCGGTCTACACGGCGGTGTTTGACGAACGGATCAAGGTCGTGGTGAGCAGTTGCGGATTGGACTCATATCTCGACTACTATGGCGGGAGCGAAAAACGGTGGTTCTACGGACAGGGCTGGTGTCAGGATCGTTACATGGCCAAGCTGGCGGATTATCGGGGCAGACTCAACGAGATCCCGTTCGATTTTCATGAAATGGTCGCTGCCTTGGCTCCGCGGTTGTGTTTTATCAGCGCCCCCAAAGGTGACGGGAATTTCCGCTGGCAGAGTGTTGATCGCGTGGCAGCTGCGGCGACGCAGGTTTACGGACTCTACGGCAAACCGGGCAATCTCTCCGTTGCCCATCCCGATTGTGGACACGACTTTCCGATCGAGATGCGGGAACGGGCCTACGGTCTCATTGCCCGGGTGCTTGCCGGCGATTAGGGGGGGTCAGAGGTAGAGTGCCCGGTGCAGTTCCTTCACGAGCTGGGTGGTGACGACATACCGCTTGTCCGGGTCGAATTCGAGACACTTCATCACGATGTTCTGCAGGGCGATCGGGATGTCATCGTTGAATTCGCGTGGCGGTTTGATTTCTCTACCGGTGGTCTTCTTGCGAAGAACTTCCTCGGGCGTTCGACCATCGAATGGGGGACGAAAGGTCAGTATTTCGTAGGCAGTGACACCGAAGGAATAAATGTCCGCCCGGTGATCCAGTGGACGATTGAGCATCTGCTCAGGGGCCATGTATGCAGCGGTGCCGGCGTTACTGGACAGTTTCGTGGGTTTGTCCGGGCGTTCCTGCGCCAGGTCGAAGTCGCAGAGGCGGATATCGCCGTTGGGGGTGACCAATACATTCTCAGGTTTGAAATCGAGATGCATGAAACCCTCGTCGTGTACATGATCAAGAGCTTCAGCCATATCGATGAGAATATTCCCCAAGAACTCGGCCAGAATGTGGTCATGACGCCCAATGCACTGCTTGAGGTTTGCTCCCTCTACGTAGTGCATGAGCATGAATGGGCGTTTGTCGATCTTGCCGTGTTCAATATAGTCGATGACATATGGATGGTCGTGGACCTTCTGGAGGATCTCGCAACCGTTAAAGAAGGTCCTCTCATCCGGATCCTTCTTGAAAATTCGGCTCTTCGGCGTGCGAATCATCCGGCGTAGCGCGAAGTAGTTGCTATCTTCGTCGGTTGCAGTCCAGATCTCGCAGAGTCCCCCACGATTGATGAGTTCCCGCAGATAGTAATTCCCAAATGCCTCGGGTTCGGATCGTCCGTTCTTGGCTGCTTTGCCCTTTACTGCCATATATTCCAAATCTCTCAACATGCTGACTCGAAAAGTTCCCAGATTGCGTGGATCGCGACGATCCCAGCGTCGCGGATCCGAAGGCGCTCTGTGAGCAATTTTCGAACCAGCTTCGAAACAAATTTCTAATTCACTTGGCGTTGGTTGTGGTCGGGAAGTAAAAGAACCCATGCGCTTTTTGGGAGCACTGGGCCTCTACATCGTCACCGTCTTCATCGGCGGTGCCTTGGCGGCCCCTTGGCTGCACTCAATTGTGCAATGGGGTGCCGAACAATTCGCGCCTCTCGAGGGACTCGCTTATCAGCCTTTCCACCGGTATGTCAATCGATGTTTTATGGTGCTTGCCGTCGTCGGTCTATGGCCCGTGGCAAAGTTCGCGCAATTGACACTGAAAGACGCGGGCTGGGAGCGTCGAGCTGAACAATGGAAGATGTTGAGAACCGGCTTGTCGGTGGGATTTGTCACGCTCGCCATTCCTGCGGTTGCCTGTGTGGTGGCTGGCGGATGCGACCTGAGAATGCCGGATTCGTTTGGTATCCTGGCGAGACATTTCGGCAACGCGATAGGCGCGGCAATCTTGGTTTCGCTGTTGGAAGAAGCGGTGTTTCGTGGTGTCGTTTTCGGGGTGTTGCGGAAGGCTGGTTCGTTCGCCCTGGCGGTCGGATTGAGCAGCGGCATTTACGCGTTGGTGCATTTCTTCGAACGGAGCCGACATGAAGGAGATGTGGTCTGGTCATTAGGAAGAAGAGTTTCTTCACAACTGGGGAGAACGGGCGAGGTGAACAAGCTGAATTTAATTCTGGGGAAGACAGGGGAAGCGGCTAAGCATTTTCTTTATCCGTCAGTCTGTCAGATCTGCGAAGCGAATCGGGCGGTGAGTGACGAAGGGTTGATCTGTGCGGACTGTCGCGAAGGCGTTCGACCGTTGACGTCGCCTTACTGCGGCACCTGTGGGATGCCGTTCGAGGGACGCATTTCCGACGCGTTTGAGTGTGCGAACTGTCGGGAGATGAACCTGAAGTTTGACTTCGCGCAAAGTGCGGTCATTGCCAATGAACTTCTGCGGGATGTGATTCATCGCTACAAATACAGGCGTGAGCTGTGGTTCGAACCATTCCTGGGCGGGCTCTTGTTGGATGCCATGCGCGAAGCCCGAGTCGATGAGGCATGGGACGCTTTTGTGCCCGAGCCGCTGTATCCGGTGAAGCTTCGCGAGCGGGAGTTCAATCAATCGACCCGGCTTGCGCAATGGATCGGCAAGCGGTTGGATCGGCCGGTCTGGGATGGCTTCCTGACACGGACGCGGCCGACCCCGACACAGACTGCTCTCACTCGCAAACAAAGACTCGAGAATGTGAAGCGCGCCTTTGTTGCGAAGTCCCCGGATCGAGCTAGGAACCGGTCCCTGATCATCGTCGATGACGTATTGACGACCGGTGCCACGACCAGTGCCTGTGCGGACGCGCTGCGCAAAGCCGGCGCGGCGCGAATCGGTGTCTGGACGGTTGCCCGCGCTTCGTTTTCCCCGGATCTGGCGTGAGGCGATGCCGCGTGGCAGCATGCCCGGGATTCATGGCGGACATTGACGAACTCATCGAACTGCTGCGTGCGGCGCGAAAGACTCTCGTGTTCATCGGAGCCGGCATATCCACTCCAAGTGGAATCCGGGATTTCCGTGGACCGAAAGGGATCTGGAAGGAGCGACAACCGATCTACTACGACCAGTTCATGAATTCTGAGGCGGCGCGGATCGAGTATTGGGATTACAAGGCGGAGACCTGGCCGACGATGCGGGACGCCGAACCGAATGCAGTGCACGAATCGCTCGTTGACTTGGACCGGGCCGGAAAGTTGTTGATGGTGGTGACTCAGAACGTGGACGGCCTGCACCGCCGGGCGGGACTGAATCGCGGGAAATTGATCGAATTGCATGGAAGCAACCGCTTGGTGGAATGCCAGTCGTGCCATGAAGAAACCGATCCGGATCCGCACTTTGAGTATTACGGGCGGACAGGCAAAGCACCGGTCTGTCACTGTGGCGGATTCCTGAAGCCGGCCACGATCAGTTTAGGGCAGAGCCTGCGCCCAGCTGATCTGCAGGCGGCCGATCAGGCGGCGAAGGAAGCGGATCTGGTGGTGTCGCTTGGTTCCAGTCTGTCGGTCTATCCGGCCTCCGAAGTTCCGCTGATCGCTGCACGGCGCAGCGTGCCCTATGTGGTGGTCAACGGAGGGTCGACGGAGCACGATGGTTTTGACGAGATCTCGTTGCGGCTGGAAGGCGACGTGTCAGAGATCTTCCCTGCGGCCGTCAAAATGTCCGTCTGAATTCACTCATTCCGGGTCATCTCCAGAAACTCGGCAGCGTAGAGTTGCCCATGTTTGTTTTGTGTGGCGGTGTCAAAATGAACTTTGTCGCCGATCGATTTGGCAAACTCGCGACTGTCTATACAGGCGGTGTGTGAAAGTCGATTGGGGAGATCCATAAGGATGGCATTGATCGCCATCCGATCGTTCACGTTGGTTTCCTTCAACTCGCCGATGGTGCAGGCGATGAAAGGCAGCTTCGGCAGGTTCAAATCCTGGCGGAGGTCGTTGATCATCTGATGCAGCCGACCTTGGTAAGCCGCGAGCTTGTCCTTGGTGGTGGAATCAGATTCACCCTGCAGCCACAGCGCCCCGGCGATTCGGGCCTTGCCCTTCGGTGCCTGCTGCAATGCGAGCTTTGCCTTGCGAACTGCTTCCTCGTAAAGCCGTCGGCCCTTTTGCCAGGCAGACACCTGGGTGCCACCGACTGCACATGGGATCAAGAGTATTCGAGATTCCGGTCGCGCCTTCGCGACGGATCGTGCAAAGGCGAGTCCCGGACCGACCCCGGCATTGTCGGCTCCAACGAGGTTGTGTGGATCCCCGGTCAGGTGCAGCGGATGCCGGGCGAGATAGTAGCCGTCACTTGGCTTGTGCATCATCACGATTTGGGAATCAGCCAGTGGGGTGATCGGCATCTTTCCTCGACCTTTCATGTTTGATTGGCCCATCAGCAGGAAGATCTCAAGCCGTTCGGTATGGTTTGGAAACTTCGTGATGTCAGCTGGGACAAGTGCAGTTTTAACCAGATCTTCAGGCGCTGGTTTGCGCTTTCTCTTGTTGGATTCGACCGATGATTTCACGGCCGCGAACTCGGAGATGAAAGGCGACGCGGGGAGTCCGGCAGCATTGACGAGATTGTGCTCAGGATTGTTTCCCCAGGCATAGCGTACCGCATTCACCGTTGCGCCGGACGGTGGATAAACCACAACCCGGGCGTTGTGAATGCGGGCGGGCGCAGTCTTCCAGGCACCGTCACCGGAACGATATTGAAAACCGAGCAATGGTTCCGTAATGGCCTTGAGGCCATGATTGTGTTCGAAACGGAGCACGACGCCTTTTTCTCCAGCGCGCGCACCCTTGAACAGGGGGCCGGACCACACTATGTCTTCGCCGTATACCTCGGCGCTTGCCCACAAGGCAAGGCGATGGGCGAAAGCCTGTTTGTTTTTCGGATGGAGCAGATTCTCTTCGCCCAGGTCCAGCGTCACGACCATCCCGGTGTTCGCGACGGACAAGGATCTTCGCATCGATTCCCGAATACGCCCCCACGCGACCTGTCTCGCCGAGCTGAACGGCAATTGAATCCAGGCCACGGGGAAATCGCCCTGTCCCCAACGCTGACGCCAGTCCTTGACGAGCAGCGGCAACTGCTTCTCGTAAAGCGCGCTTGATTTTTCCGTGAAGGCGTTGGACTCGCCCTGATACCAGATGACACCGCGAAGGGCGTAGGGAATGAGCGGGTGAATCATGCCGTTGAACAACGTGGCCGGATGATGGTGATGATCCGCAGGATGCACGGGAGTGCGCGCTGCAGTCGGTTTCTGTGGACGTTGACGACCGTTCTTGGCTGCCGCTTGAACTGCGGCCTTCCATTTCGGGTATTCCCTTTCGTAGGCGGCTCTTTCTGCTGCCTCCACTTCGGGCGTGTAGCCCTTGACTTTCGCGTCCCATGATTTGAGCAGGGGGCGGAGATCGGCGACTGATTCCTGAACGGGGCGGCTGGTCCAGGCGGTGATGTCGGATCCGCCTCGGGCCGCCACGATCAGCCCGATCGGAACGTCCAGTTTCTGATGAAGTTCCCGACCGAAGTAGAATCCAGTGGCTGAGAATCGCCCAACGGTCGCCGGCCTCGCCTTCACCCAGTCACCTGCGCTGTTTGCGCTCGGTCTTCGCGCCGGGGTGTACGCGACGGTATGCACGCGGATCAGCGGGAGATCAGAGGCGGTTTTCTCCCTTTCAGCATCTTGAGCAAGGTCCACGCGCATGGCCATGTTGGATTGCCCGGAGCAAAGCCATACCTCACCTACCACGACATCCTGGATGACGATTTCCCGAATCTCGCTGGCAACCGTCAGTGTTCGTGGTTCAGTCGAGGCTTTCAACGCCGACAATGTGACCTGCCACCGACCGTCGCCGGCCGTCGTCGCCTGCCGGGTTTGTTTGCCAAACGTGACGCGAATCTGTTCACCAGGTGATGCCGTTCCCCAGACGGGAATCGGCATCTCACGTTGCAGCACCGCGCCGTCAGCGAACAGGTTGGCCAAACGCAGTTCGTTGGCTTTCAGCGATGTTGCGAAAACAAATATCGGGAACAATCGAAGGAGGCTCCGCATCTCCGACTTGAATCTCCGAACACCCTGGGAGTCAAGCCGAACAAATGGCTCCACAAGCGCGTTTTCATTGGCACACTCGGTCAAGCTCATGAACACCTCCACCAATCGCCGCGAATTCATTGCCGGTTCCGCGGGAATTGCCGCCACTTCGCTCTTACCTGTGCAGTTGACCGCTCAAAATGTGGGTGGATTGCGACTCGCCAGATTCCGTTACGATGTGACGCCGCCCATGGGTCATTCGCTCTGTGGCGGCTGGATCAAACCGGTGGTCGGCGTGGATGATCCGCAGGAAGCGATCGGTTACGTGTTGCTTGGTGCCGGAAAACCGATCGTGGTGTGCGTTGTGGACTGGACGGGTCTGGCCAACTCTGCCCACATCCAATGGCGACAGGCATTGGCGAAAGCGGCCGGAACGACGATTGACCGGGTGACGGTTCATTGTGTCCATCAGCACAATGCGCCCTTTGCGTGCATGGATGCGGAGAAGATCATCCTGGAACAGGGTGACCTGCCGCACATCATCGAACCGGAGTTCTTCCAACGATGCCTGGATGCGGGAGGTAAGGCGGTTGCCGTAGCACTCGAGAACACCGTTCCGGTCACGCACGTCGCCCATGGCGAGGCACGAGTTGAAAAAGTGGCCGGGAATCGACGGATCATCGGATTGGGCGGAACGCTGATCTCACAACGGGGTAGTGCCTCGCGCAAACCCGAACATCATCGTTATCCCGAGGGACTGATCGATCCGATGCTCAAAACCGTGGCCTTCTACAATGGGGACAAGAAACTGGTCGCTTCGCATTACTACGCCTGTCATCCGATGAGTTACTACGGAGACGGAATGGTGAGTGCCGATTTCTGCGGCCTGGCGCGACGTCGGCGGCAGGAACAAGAGCCGGAATGTGTTCACCTTTACTTCAATGGCTGCGGCGGAAACATCGGTGCGGGTAAATACAACAACGGTTCGCCGGAAGCGCGCGTGCAGCTGACTCAACGAATGTTCGACGGCATTGTCGCTTCTGAAGCGGAGCTGAAGCCGCAACGGATCAAGTCCCTCGCTTGGGAGACCGAAGACATCTTGCCGCCGCTTAATCCGCGTTTTGATGAAGCGCAGTTGATGGCGGCGATCAGCAACAAGAAGAATCGGGTGGTGTCGCGGAATCGGCCGTCCTATACGGTTGCCTTCATTCGCCGAGTAAAGGCAGGCATACCGATCACTCTCAGTTCTATTCATGTGAACGACATCTCACTTCTTCATCTGCCTGCCGAGAGTTTCATCGAGTATCAGTTGCGGGCGCAGGCCGTCACACCCAATCGCTTCGTTGCCTGCGCCGCCTATGGTGATGGCGGACCTTGGTACATCCCGGTGAAAGACGCCTACCCGCAAGGCGGCTACGCCGTTGGCGTGGCGTGGTGCTCCCCGGAGATGGATCCGCTGATGTCCGGCGGAATCGCCAGACTGCTCGCAAAGCGATGATGTGGATCAGGGCATCTGAAGGCCGACAAAATCCATGCCAAAGCGGATCCAGAGCGGGATGGTGACAAAGCTGACGATGGATGTGCCGAGGACCACCCGCAAGGCGGTGGGTGGGTGGCCGCCGAAGTGCCGGGAGGCAAGGATCGCGAACACGGCTGCCGGCATGGCGGCCTGAAGGATGATCACCCGCTTGAGTTCGACGGTGGCCGGGAGGTAGCGGGCGATCAGAAGAAACGACATGGGGACAATCAACAGCCGGATCAGACACGCGCCAACCATCACCCGGGTGCCGCCGTCGGTTCGGAATTCCTTCATGAGATCGGCGACCATCGCACCGGTGAGGATCAATCCCATCGGGATGGCACAGGCTCCGATCATGCGGGCGGTGTGAATGATAATCTGGGGGACGGATTCCGCGAGTCCCGCGAAATTCAGGGCCACGGTGATGACAATGGCAACCACCGGCGGTCGGATGATCTTGCGCCAGAGCGGCTGACCGCGCTGAGCAAACACGAGTGAACCGATGATCCAGAAGGCGGTATCGACCCCGATGTTGTGAACCACGAGCGTGGCGACGGTTTCCCGATCGAACAGCGCCAGCGCCAAGGGCAGGGGCACGTAGCCGTAGTTGTAAATGCCACTGCTGAAACCGAAGGTCTTCCGTTCATTCGGTTCCTTGATGCCCGATACCGATGCCAGCAGGAGACCGACGCCGATTCCGATTGCGATGGTGACGAAGCCGACGGTTGGCGCGAGCAGGAGATTGCTCGGATTCTCGGTTGCGGGATTGCCCAGCAGCTTGTCGAAGATGAAGCAGGGGATCAGCAGATTGATCGTGACCTGCAGGAGGCTTTGATCGGCGACCTCGTTCAAGCTCCCCAAGCGGCGCATCAGCACGCCGGCAAGGGCGGTGGAGAGCACCGGGAGCACGGCGAGGACAACTATGTAGAATTCCTTCACGCGTCAGCCGACGAGAAATTCGAGCACGGCTTCCGTCTCGACCTTTTGAATCTGCAGCAGAAGTTGATGGCGGTCGGATGACTCGGGTTTGCGAATGCCGCAGGCGACCGCGTCGGTGAAACCATAAGGATCCCAAGTGCCGCCGGGAACAATCAGCGAAGCCAGATCAGGGTCAACGGTGACAAGTGGTTCGACTTTCTCGGCGATGGCAGGAAAGCAGGAATGATCGCCGGTGGAACGCCACCAATATTTGGCGTTCGAATAGTCCGGCTCGCGACGGTGCATGATGGCGTGAACCAGGCTGCCATCCGGATTGTGTTCATCTTGGGAAATGACGTGAGAAGGTTCGAGATGATCGTGCCAGAGGAGCAGGAGGCTGCGCACGAGTCCGGCTTTGCGAGGGCTGCCGTGGCGGTTGAATACATCGTCGACCTGCTGATTGAGATCGCCGATGGCGGTGACAGATGCGCGAGGTCCGGGACCCAATGGGGCCAGATCGGGGGCATCGATCAGATCGTGGCAGGCGGATATCAGCTCTGTTGACATGACTCCGGCAGGTTAGGGACGGACGGCCGGGGGCAGCAAAACAATTTCTTCCCTACGCGGAGATGCCGATCGCTTTCGCGTGAGCGGTGACCTGGTCGAGGCTGGTCTTGAGTTCGTCGGGTTCGAGGGGTTTGCTCAGGTAATCATCCATCCCGGCCGCCAGACATTTTTCGCGATCCCCATCCATGGCGTTGGCCGTAAGCGCGATGATGATCGTGTGGCGTCCAAGGGTTTTCTCCTGCCGACGGATTTCGGCGGTGGTTTCAAACCCGCTCATTTCCGGCATCTGGCAATCCATGAGAATGACGTCGTATTCTCATGCTTTCTAGGCGTCCACCGCCTCGTGCCCGGTCATGGCTGTATCGGCCAAATATCCGAATACCTTGACTACCTTAAGGGCGAGTTTCTGGTACACCCGATTGTCCTCGGCCAGAAGGATTCTCAAGTCCGCCCGCGAGATGTCTGATAGGTTGTTGGTATCCGGAGGAAGCAGGGGCACGACCTGGTCAGCTTCGGCGGCGGTTCTTTCCGGGGCCGGGTTGAAGATGTTCGAAATGGCCTGTTTTTCGGCGGTCACCTCAGTCCTTCAATAACCTCCATCGAAATGAACGGGGCTTCGCCGGGAAGATGGTAGATGTCGTGAATGCGGACGATGTTGGTGTGCGTGAGTTGGCGGCTCTTGCGGGTCTCGCGCCGCACGTCATCCATGGCTTCCTCGTCATGTCCCACCTGCGGGGAAAGGAATTTCAAGGCGAGCTGATCGCCCAGCATGGTGTGCTCGGCGAGACTGGCGACCCCCATGCCGCCTTCACCGAGTTTCTTGATCACCTTGAAGCGGCCGCCGCCGACTTCCACTCCGGGTTTGTAATGTTCACTTCCTTCCATGGTCGATCGGGTGGGTTAGAAAGAGCAAAGGACAATTCCCTCGCTTTGGCGATAGCGAATTCTTCATGTCCCCGTTCGATCTGATGCATCCTTCGTGCACTTCGGCATGCGGGTCACTTGCGTGGAGATCATCCAATGTGGCGAACGCGGCGGGGGATCGTAGATTCGAATGGCATTCAAACCATGGAGCGGAGCGGAATTGCTGCCCGATGCAACGATTGACAGTCGTAACTACGCGGGTCTGAACGTCCTCTGGTCATTGAAAGGCGCTCCTTAACAGCTACTCCAGAACGCAGGTGTGGAAATCTGAGCGATTGGTCGGAATTGACAACGCTACTTTGCGAGGGCGATGGCGGCTTCAACGGCCTCGGAGGCATCCAAGAGGCCATGGCCATAGATCGGATCCCAGCCGGGCTTGCCAAGATCCTTGGCGGTCGCTTGCATCAACCTCTTCAGCGTCCACGGGTTCAAGTCAGGGTTGGCTGAGAGCATGAGGGCGGCGATCCCCGCTGCGTGTGGCCCCGAGAACGAATTTCCCATTGGGCCGACATCAAGGTATGCAGCCAACGGTTTTCCGTTCTGGGAATGCGGCAGGCGAATCTCCGGTTCATCGTTGGGAGAGATCGGTTTCACATGCCAGATTGGATAGCCGCCAAACAGCGCGGTCAAATCCGGCTTTTGGAGTGGGCGATCGGACGGGTGGTCGGAGTAGAATGTGACATCTTCCCAAATGCAGGGGCCGCGACTGCTCGGAGCGGAGATTATTCCATCGCGCAGCGTGCCGGCGACCGCTACGACGCATGGGATATCCTTCGGCGGCCCGATCTGGAGCCTGACCGGCCAACGACGCCGGGAGCCGGGCCCGTAATTGCCGGCACCGCCAACACACAAGACGCCGGCAGCGGTGATGTTTTCATGCAGCAATCTGACCAGCCCGCGGAACTCTCCCATGCTGTCCGCCCGGCCCATGAAACTCAGGGACATGATATCAGCGCCATGCTCCAACGCGTATTGGTATAGTTCGATGTCCATGCCGCCAATCAGGGGCATGATTCTGGCACGCGGAGCAATTCCGGTAGCCAGCGTCCGGCTGTTGATCGGACGCGAAGCAATGATCCCGGCGCAGGCGGTTCCATGCGAATTCGAGTTCAAGACATTTGCACTCCGCTGACGAAAGTCATATCCGAACACGTCGTCCACGTAGCCGTTGCCATCATCATCCACTCCGTTGATTTCCTCCTTCGGGTTGCGCCAAAGGGCTTGGAGCAATGCATCGATCGGGGCGATGCCTCCATCGTTGACTGCGATCGTAACTCCACCTCCATAAAGCCTGGACTGTCGCCAGACGCGGTCCGCTTTGATGCGCTGGATGTTCCATGGAGTCTTTAACTTCTCCAGTTCAAGGTTGTTTTCGCTGTCGTTCTTCCAGTCTTGTGCCGCAGATTTTAGAATCTGAGCCGTCTTGCCTCCTGCCGGTTTCTTTTTCTTCGTGCCGGGAAGTCGGTCGATGAAGCGAACGGTCGGATGTTTGATCAGTTCCGCCAGTGCTTTGGGCGGCACTTCAGCGGAGAAGCCGTTGACAATCCAACGACGCTCGAGACCTCGCAGCAGACGTTGCTTGCGCAGATTCTGAACCAGCGGTGTGATCTCGCCGTAGGACTGCTCATGATTCTGTCGCAGGCGGGAAATGATCCGGGTTCTCAGCTGTGAACGCTTTTCGGATTTGTTCGCCTCCGCAAACTTCTCGAAATCACCGCCGCCAAGGAAGAGTTGGCGATCCAGCAAGACGAACACGTTGGCCCGACGGGCGCCTTCGGTCGACAAACGAGGATCCAATCGGGAGTCGGGCAGGGGATCCGTCGCCTTGGCCACGAAGGGAGCAAAGGCGGCAAGCGCCATCGAGAGGGTGATGGACCGGAATCTCATTCGTTACCGTTCTTCTCGGCGTGGTAATGCAGATCGCTGAGTTGCAGTGTTACCGTTCCGAAACTGCGTTGGGCTGGCGTGAGAAGCATTCCGATGACCACCGGACCTTTTGCTCCGGTGAGTTCCGCCGCGAGACGGCGCCTCGTTGCAGTCAGCACCTTGGCGTTCTGCATCCGATCCATAGACCATTGGACCTGCCCTTCGCCCTTGGCAGAATACCCGATCTTCCGATCCTTTGCTTGGATCATGATCCATTCACTTGCCCCCTTGCCCGTTAAGTCGGATTCCATGACCTCAAGAATCCCACTGACACGATCTTGGTCCGGCCATTTGAACAGGTCGAACGGGAGCGGCGTGGTTGGGCGTTTGGAAACGGTTTCCGATTCGAAACGTCCTAGGGAAGTGACCTTCATCAATCCGATCCGAAAGGGGGTCTGGGGTAACAATTGAATTCCGGTATGACCTAGGTATCGCAATCCGGCTTGCGGTCGAGAAGTCCGGATTTTCACATAAGGATATACTTGCTCCGAAATATCCTGACCGTTCTCTGCGAGCGTTTTCCAGGCAAACGCCACAGTGAAATTGGCGGCAGGAGTGGAGACAAATTCCAACTCACTCATCGACGAACCCTCTTCGTTGCCGGAAGGGGTAACCTCGATCTTGACTATGTTGTCTTTGACGCGGACGCCCTTGATGTGAGCGCTCCAGGGGAGAGTGGAATTGTCCGCTATGTAGACGTAGCGACCGTTTCT
>JAYPXF010000185.1:0-12136 GCA_038154405.1 Verrucomicrobiales bacterium
TTCATTGTCTGTGCAATGTATGGATTCCCTGCTGACGGCTCAATGCGGAAAATCCAGTCTCGCGGACTATTTGCTCGAGGCCGCGAAATTCAGGCAGACGAGCCGGTTTTCGCTGCGCAGATAGACAAGTCGTTCGGACAGGACCGGCGCCGCCCAGCAGGGATGCTTGAGTTCTGGCACCTGCCAGCGGGCCAGTTCGACGGGTTTCTTGGGATTTACCTCAAAGATCCCCAACAGGCCGCCTTCGCCCAGCGCGATCAGTTTGCCGTCGGCCATGATCAGCGAACCGCGGCCGTAGACGTTTGGCTGCTTGGTGCTGTATTTGCGCCAGCGTTCGTCCCGTTGCCACAGCAGCTCGCCGGTATTGAAATCCACGCAGCGGAAAAAGGCGTCCGGCTCGTCGCGTCCGCTGAAGGCGTAGAGGTGGCCCTCATGATAGATCGGCGTCATCCAGTGCACTTCGAGGGTGCGGTTCTGCCAGACGGTGTCGAAACTTCGGTTGTCCGGCTTGAGCTGGAGGGTGAAACCACCGACGCCGTAGTAGGCGGCCGAACAATGGACCCGGTTGCCGACCACGATCGGATTGGCGGCGTTCACCGATTCGTTTATCCGCGCGCGGAACCAGCGACTGAAAAACTCGCTGCCGTCCACCGGATCGATTGCCACCAGACCCTGGCGCATGAAGCAGAACAGGGTGCGTTTGCCATTCACCGTGGCGGGTACCGGTGAAGCGTAGCTGGCCTGCTTCCAATGTTCCTGCCAGCCCACGATGCGATCACCCGGCCAGCCCAACATGGGTTCGCCGTCCCAGGTCTTGGCTCCGACGTTCTCCCAAAGTGTCTTGCCGGTTTCGGGATCAAAGGCGACGACGCCGGAGTTTGGCTGTCCGCCGACCATGACGATCAGCTTGCCGCCTTCGAGCAACGGTGTGCTGCCGACCCCGAAGAAGTTTTGCGGGACGTTGAACTCCTTGTTGGTATCCCGCATCCAGATGCGTTTTCCGGTCTTCAGGTTGAGGCACACGAGTTTGCCTTCGGCTCCGTATGTGTAGCAGCGATCCTTGGTCAGCAGGGGGGTGCAACGCGGCCCGTTGTTGTAGCCGAACGGATCGCGATAGCTGGTGGGATACTTGTGGGACCAGATCACCTTGGCGGTCTTCTTGTCCATCGCTTCGACGATTTCCTCGTCGCCCAGCCGATGATGCAGCACCAGCAGATTCCCCCGCACGGATGGCGCCGAGTAGCCCGTGCCGATCTCCTTGGAAAACACCACCGGCGGACCGATCACCGGGAATCGATTGATCAGCCCGGTTTCCGAAGACGTGGCGTCGCCGTTGGGACCGAGAAAACGCGGCCAGTCATCCGCCAAAGTTCGAGAGACGCAGGCAGCGACGAGCAGGAGACAGGTGATTCCGATTCGCATAAGAGTGGGACGCATTGAAACGCGGTTCGTCTTCACAGGCAAGTGACAGCGCCACGCAACAATTGCGCTTCCCACCTCCGCACACCGGTGTTACCACGCTCGCATGCAAACGCCCGCTGAACTTTCCCGCCGTGGATTCATCAAATCCGCCACTTTGGCTGCCGCGGCCGCCGGTCCTTTGGCCTCCAACCTCATTGCCGCGCCTTCACCGAAGAGCAAGGCCGAGAAGTTCGCGGCGGAACTGTTCAATTCCCTCGACGAGAAACAGCGCAAGGTGGTCGCGTTTCCGTTCAACCACAAGCTGCGCCAGCGCACGGAGAACAACTGGCGCATCACCAAGACCTTCGACAAGGTATTCACCGCCGACCAGACCGATCTGGCCAAGCAGGCATTCAAGGCCATGCACAGCGAGGAATACGCGGACAAGGTCTACCAGCAGTTCGTCCACGACAACGACGACAAGTTCAGCCGTGGCTCAGTCGCGTTTTTCGGTGATCCGAAAACGAAGCAGTTCCAGATGGTTTTCACCGGGCGGCACACCACCCGGCGTGTAGATGGCAACAGCGTCGCGGGCACTACCTTTGGCGGACCGATCTTTTACGGACACGCCGCGCGCAGCTTCTACGAAAAGGCCGATCACAAGGGCAACGTGTATTGGTTCCAGGCCGTGCAGGCGAACAAGCTCTTTTCCATGCTCAACGGCAAGCAGCGCGAGGCTTCGCTCGAAGCCAAAGGTCGCAAGGAACAGAGCGCCAAGACCGTGGAACTTCTCGGCCCTGGTTCCGACCTGCCGGGCCTTGCTTTCGGCGACCTGACCGGCGACCAGAAAGGCCAGGTCAACAAGGTGCTGGGTGATCTGCTCGCTCTCTTCCGCAAGGAGGATCGTGACGAAGCGATGGAGCACATCAACGCCAACGGCTTCGACAACCACCACCTCGCCTTCTTCAAGCATGGCGACATCGGCAACGATCGCGTGTGGGACGTCTGGCAGATCGAAGGCCCGTCAATGGTCTGGTATTTCCGCGGCGAACCGCACGTGCACACGTGGGTTCACATCCGCGAGAAAGCCTGAGCAGTAGGGAAAACTGGTGCCGGATGCTTGAAGAAGTGCGCTTGTAAGATGTCCTCCTGTAGCAGTGCCCTTTGGGCGCTTTCGGGGCGTTTCAGTCACGTGGAATATCAATCTGACGCCCGAAGGGCGTCGCTACGGCGTCCGTGACCCGTCCGGTTTGGAGTTTTCCCCCCGGTTGTTGCTTGCGCACTTGAGGGACTTCCCCAATATTCCGCCCCTTTATGTCGCAATCGCTGGCAATTAATTTCCTGCCGATGTTGGCCGCCGCGGGTGGTGACCATTCCGCTGCCCAGCCGCATCCGGGAATGATCACTTTCTTTGCGCTGATGCTGATCTCCATCGCGGTCATGCCGCTGTGGAAACCGCATTGGTGGCATCACAATTACCCGAAGGTTGCCGTCGGTCTGGGTGCGATCACCGCCTCGTATTACGCGTTTGTGTTGCACGATTACCATCGGCTCGGTCACGTCGCGCACGAATACATCAGCTTCATCTCGCTCATCGGCTCGCTGTTCGTGGTTTCCGGAGGCATTCACATTCGGGTGAAGGGCGAATCCACGCCGATTATCAACTGCGTCTTCCTGTTCATCGGCGCCGTGCTGGCAAACATCATCGGCACCACCGGGGCGTCCATGTTGATGATCCGTCCGTGGATCCGCATGAACAAGTACCGCATCACGTCCTTTCACGTGGTGTTCTTCATCTTCATCGTCAGCAACTGCGGCGGCTGTCTGACACCGATCGGCGATCCGCCGTTGTTCCTCGGTTTCCTGCGTGGAGTGCCGTTCTTCTGGGTGCTCGAAGCGTGCTGGCCGGCTTGGCTGATGGTGATCCTCATGCTGATCGGGTTGTTCTACTTCATTGACCACAAGAACTTTCTCCGGGCGCCGAGGAAGATCCGCGACATGGAGACGGCGCATGAGGAGTGGAAATTTGATGGGCTGCACAACGTGTTCTTCATTCTGGTGATTCTGGGTGCCGTCTTTGTGAAAGGCGTCCCGTTTCTCAGCGAGGCGATGATGCTTCTGGCGGCTGTCGCGTCGTATGTGACGACGCATCGGCACATTCACGAGGCCAACGATTTCAATTTCGAACCGATCCGCGAGGTCGGTTGGCTGTTCGTCGGCATCTTCGCCACCATGTTGCCGGCGTTGCAGTATCTGGAACACAATGCCGCGCAATTGGGGTTGAATTCCCCGATGAAGTTCTACTGGCTGACAGGTGTGCTGTCTGGTGTATTGGACAACGCTCCGACCTATCTGACCTTCCTGGCGGCTGCGCTGGGTAAGGAAGGTCTGAGTCTCGACAGCAAGGCTGACGTCTTGTCGTTTGTGGCTAGCAATGGCGTGGAGCTGACCGCGATCTCACTGGGCGCCGTGTTCTTTGGTGCCATGACCTATATCGGCAACGGCCCCAACTTCATGGTCAAGGCCATCTCCGAGCATGCCAAGGTGAGGACACCCTCTTTTTTCGGATACATCCGATACTCCGCGATGTATCTGCTGCCGGTTCTCCTGATTGCCGCGATCGTCGTCTTCGTTCTTGGTGTCGGCATCCCCGATACCGCGCCTCCTGCTCAGTAATGGCAACGCCGCGTACGCCGAATATCTTCCCTGCAGGCCAAAAGCATCAACGCCTGCTGGATCGAGACTCGCTACAGCCGGCTTCCACTTCGTGAAGAGATCGTCGAATCGTGCGATTCTAATTCGCTTATGACTGCTCGGGCCTCGGTTTGAGCGCACGTTCAATGCGTCTTAATGCCGCCTTGGCGGCGTAGTCCAATCCCATCGTCGATGCATGGGCAGCGGATTCCAAGGCCGGAATGGCCGGGGCCGCATCGGCTCCAAGTTTGCCCAAGTGCTCCGCGGCCAGGGTCTTGAGGTCTTCCGGCCCGTGATTGAGCAATTCGATGAGCGGAGTCAGCAGTTCCTTCTTCTCCGGGGCGATCTTCCACACCGCGACGACCAGTAGGTCCGTCACCAGCTTGGGATCGCTCAGGATCTTGAGCATCTGCGGCATTGCGGATTTTGAATGCTTGCCAAATTTGGCGAGTGAATCGGCGGCGTTGATGCGGACGGATTCATCATAATCATCGCTTAGTGCCACGGCGAGCGGTTCGATGGCGCGGCTACCGGTGGCCCCGGTGTGACCCAGGGACCATGCCGCCCCACAACGCAGATCCGGATCCTCCGCCGTCAACGCCTCGATTAGCGCGGGCACCGCGGCCTTGGCACCTACCTGTCCGGCGTGGTTGGCTGCGAGAACTCGAATGGCCGGATCGACGTCCGTGATGCCGTCAGTGATCTCGGGTACGAGCTTCTCACGGACCTTCAATGCTTCCTCAAGTGCCTGGAAACCGTGTCGTCGCACAAAAACATCCCTGTGCCGGCAGGCATTGCGAACGAAGGGGACGCATCGGTCCCGCAGGCCGGAATCCACCTCGCCGACGCAGACCGCCACGTAGGCGCTAGCTGCGATATCCTGTGTTTTCGGAGATTTGGCGAGCTGTTCGCAACGGGTGAAGATGGCATCGATCGGTACGTCGCCGTAGATCAGTGACTTGGCCAGATCCTTGCAGTTGCGCATTTCGACATCGTTGAGATTCGCCAACAGCACGGACTGGTTGCGTGCAATCGCACCTTCGATGTTCTCCAGCACACAAAACCCGCGACTGCGCACGAGCGGATCATCATCCTGGATGAGGACCAGTGCCGGCTGCTCCGCGGCCTGCCCCTGTGCCGACAGTTCCATGATATGCATGAACACTTCAGAATCGGGCACCGTGCGAATTCGTTGAATCAGTGAGTTCATGTTGCTGGCTTGGCATCACCATCTGAACGCACAGATTTCCTGCCAATAATATTCCTCCACAAACCGGCGGAAATGTCCATGGTGTCGCCCATGTCGTTCTTGAAACAGATCCTCGTTCTCGTCCTGCTGCTGGTCGCCTGCGCCACTGTGGATGCCGGCCGGCCCAATGTGATCGTCATTGTGGCCGATGACCTGGGCTATGCGGACATGAGCTTTCTGCCGCAGTCGCCCAATGACGTGAACACTCCCGCGCTCGATCAGCTCGCGAAGGAAGGTACGTATTTCAGCAACGCGTATTCCACCAGTCCGATCTGCAGTCCCTCACGTTGTGGACTGATCACCGGTCGCTACCAGCAACGTTGGGGAAACTACTGGTATGGTCAGGGTGGTCTGCCGAACGAGGAGCTGACCATTCCGCAAGCGCTGAAGAAGCTCGGTTATTTCACCCAGAAGATCGGCAAGACACACCTGAATGGTGGGCCAGCCCAACACCCGATGGATCACGGTTACGATCAACACCTCGGTTTCATTCATCATACCTGGGACTACATTCGCCTCAGTCAGAAGGATCTGGATGCCTACACCAAACGTGCCAACGGCAAGTCACTTGGGATTCTCTGCGTTGGCCCATTGGAACGCGGCAAGGGCGAACCTGCTTCCTACGAAGATGGATTTACCACGGAAATCTTCACTGCCGAAGCCGTGAAGACGATCGAAGCGGGCCAGAAGAGCGACCGCCCTTTCTTCATTCAGCTCGAATACAACGCCGTTCACATGCCGACCTACATCGCCGATCCGGACTACGCCCGCAAGGCCGGCTACGAGCAGCCGGTCTGGGACCGCGAGGCCAAGGAATGGAATTTCCCGTTCTGGGATCCGAACAAGATCAGTTGGGCCGACTGGCACAAGAAGTGGGGCCACCTTGGTGCCGTCGATCCACTCGGCCGCAAACGCTATCTCGCCAATCTCATGGCCCTGGATGACGGAATAGCGGAGATTCTGGAGACCTTGGAAACGACCGGGCAGCGGAAGAACACCATCGTCATCTTTCTGTCCGACAACGGCGGTACCATCAACACCTATTCCAACAACACCCCGTTGCGTGGCTACAAATACATGTTCGGCGAAGGCGGCGTGCGCATTCCAATGATCGTTTCCTGGCCCGGCAAGCTCCCCGCCGGTCAAAAGCGAAGTGGACTTACCTCGGCCATGGACATCTTTCCGACCTTGTTGGAACTGATCGGCGGCAAGAATCCCGGCAATCTGGATGGCCGCAGCCTTGTCTCCCGTATCAAATCAAACGAATCAGACAGCGGGCATGACCATGTTTGTTTCACCGACGGCAAGCAGACGTGGAGCATCCGTCAAGGCGACTGGAAACTCATCGGTTCGCCCGGATGGGTCCATACCAACTATCGTCTGAACAAGAACAACATCGCCGAGTCCGCGCCCGACTACGTCTATCCGAAAGGAATCCAGCTCTTCGACCTGAAGACTGACATCGGCGAGACGACCAATGTCGCAGCCAGCAACAAGGCGCGTGTGGCGACGATGATGAAACTCTACGCCAAATGGCGCAGTCGCATGGGCGCACCACGCAGTGGCAAGGTGCGGAAGAAGTCCGGCAAGAAACGCTGACGGCTTGGGTAGGGACGCGCTGCTGCGCGTCCGCGGACAAGCGGGAGACCTTCAACGAGCTCGGTCGAGTCGCTTGTCACTGCCACTTACGGTGAACGTCTATGACTTCACGTGAAAGTAGGTGTGGATGTGCGGGTAACCGCGGAAGTACCACACCATCTCCGGCCCCTCGATCTGCCAGGTGTCCCACTCCTGATCTTTGCCCAGGTCGAACTTGCCGTCGTAGCACGCCACGTTCAGACGATCCAAACCGTGTTTCTCAATCGTTCGCAGGGTCGCGTCGACATCATCCTGACGAAACATCTCGAGCATGCGACGCATCGTCTGCTTCAGTTGCTTCTTCTGGTCCGTGCTCAATTCCGAACAAGCGAGGCCATCCCAACCCGAGTCCTTCTTGGCAATGATGTTGCCGCGCTCCGGACGGGGTTGGTCACCGGCCAAGGCCCTGGCCTGTTGTTTGCTGTCGAGTGCCTGGATGAACTCGTTGAAGATCTTGCCCTGATACCAATAGGGATTGCCGATGTGTTCGGAAGTTTCGCGGAACTTCTTGTCAAAGTGACCGTAGAACACGGGCCCGCCGCCGAAGCCCATGCCCTTGTCGGTGTGCGCATTGCAGCGCCGGGTGACATGATGGCCGGTGTAGACGAATTCAAAATCCTTGTCGTCCGGCGTGCCGAAGAACGCCACCGCCGGCGTGTTCTTCGCCTGACCGTACTGGTCCTTCTTCACCTGCTTGTTGATGGCCGCGGCGTATTCCGGGTTGTGCATCGAATCAAAGATCTTCTGGATGAGTTCCTGTTGGTCCGCGTTGAAGGTGTTGTGGATGCGATGCTGCTTGTGCACGTACCACCAGTTGCTCACAAACTTCCGGCTATCATGATTGAGCGGGAGCCCGACCTTCTCCCGCTGCTCGTCGCTCATGCTCTTGTAGAGCTGCATCGGCAGGGAATCCTTCTTGGAATTGGCGGCGAAGAGGTTTCCGGTGAAGGGGGAAAGGGTGGCCAAGGCTCCGGTGGCTCCCAGACTGCGAACGATGTCACGGCGGTTAACGTTGTTCATGGCTACCGCACGGTAGCACAGGCCGCGGCAAGGGAAACCCCGGAATCAAATCCAAACGGCGCGTTTTTGCGCTGCCGGTAGATTCGGTTGCCATCCGAATCGCTTGGGGAGTTTTGCTTCGATTGGCAATCGAAGCTACTCAGGCATCGCCAGCAACAACGCTGTGGGTGGAGTCCCAACAAGTTCAATCCTTCTTCTTCTCCGCTTCGCGGGTTTTCTGCATCGGGTTCTTGTCTTTCTTGTCCTTTTGCAGTTTGAACGTCTTTTCGATTGTCCGGCGTGGGAAACGATTGTTGTGACGATCCACATCGGCGAGTTCATCGCGCGGGTCGAATTCGACACTCGCGATCTCCTTCTCTGAGAGGATCAATTTGGAGATGACCTTGTCGCCCTGTCTCCAGATCTCAGCGGGCAGGCGTAACGTTCTTTTCGTTCCGTCCGTGTGAGCAATTTCGAGAATCAACGGCATCACCACTCCGCCGACGTTCTCAAACTCGATCACGTAAAAGTGCCCCCGGGTCTTGAGCAGCGACTTCTCGTCGTCATCCAGCTTGATCAGCAGTTTCCTGTAGTCCTCCTCGTCCCCGGGCAACACCGCAAGTTCATCGTAGTCGTCGTAGAAGTCCTTCAGTTGAGGCTTGCGATCCACCAGTTTCTCAATGGAATTGTTACGCTCTCGGATGACCGGGGTTGGCGAGGCGTCGCGCTTCTTGCGCTCCCTGGCTTTGTCGATCTTTGGATCTCTGGTCTCAAGTGTGTAGCGCGTCAGATTGCGCACGCTGATGTCCACGTGGTCGGTCGAATAGAACCAGCCGCGCCAGAACCAATCGAGATCCCGCCCCGAGGCATCTTCCAGCGTGCGAAACAGATCGTAGGGCGTAGGCCGTTTGAACATCCAGCGCTGCGCGTATTGTTTGAACGCGAAGTCGAAGTTCTCTCGCCCGAGAATCGATTCACGCAGGATGCTCAGCGCGAGTGTCGGCTTGGAATAGGCATTGTAACCGCCGGAAATCAGGGAATCGGCCGTGGTCATGATCGGCATCTTCCGCTCCCGGCTCAGGTAGGACATGAAGGCCTTGCGCCGCGCGGGATCGATGATGCGCGAAGGGTATTCATCCTCCCACTCCTGTTCGCTGAGGAACTGGACGAAGGAGTTCAGTCCTTCGTCCATCCAACGCCAGCGCCGCTCGTCGGAATTGACCACCATCGGAAACCAATTGTGTCCAACCTCGTGGATGATCACCCCGATCAGGCTGTATTTGGTCTTCCGGGAGTAGGTGCCGTCTTCCTCGGGGCGCGGACTCTGGAAGGTGATCATCGGATACTCCATTCCGGGAATCGGACCGTTCACCGAGATGCAGACCGGATAGGGATAATCAAACGTGAACTTCGAATAGGTCTTCACCGCGTGGATGACCGATTCCGTTGAATATTTGCTCCACAGCGGTTCGCCCTCTTTCGGCCAATAGGACATCGCGAGCACCTGGTTCTTCCCCTGCTTGAAGCCTTGTGCGTCCCACAGAAACTTGCGCGAACTGGCGAAGGCGAAATCGCGCACGCGCTTCGCCTTGAACTGCCAGGTCTTCGTACCCTTGGGTTTGGAAGATTCGTTGGCGATCGCCTCTTCCTTGGTCACGATCATCACCGGCTTGCCTGCCACAACCGCCTGCTTCAACCGCGCACGTTGTTTTGCCGTCAGGACCTCCCCGGGATTCTGCAACTCGCCTGTAGCGGCCACGATATGGTCGTCCGGCACGGTGATGTTCACCTCGTAGTCGCCGAACTCGAGCGTGAACTCACTGCCCAGTGTCTGCTTGTTCTGCCAGCCGTGCACATCGGTGTAGGCGCACATGCGCGGAAACCATTGGGCGATCGCGTAGAGGTAATTCTTGTCCTCCTTGAAGTATTCAAACCCACCCCGCACGCGGAGAGCCTTGGCGTCCGGGATCCGGAAATGCCAATCCACCGAGAATGCGAACCGCTGCCCCGGTTTGAGCGGCGTGGGGAGATGTATGCGCAGCATCGTGTGAATGCGGCTGAACCTGAGCGAACGCCCGCCGGCGCCCTTCACTGCGGTGATCTTGTGTCCGCCCGGAAACCCCTCGCGAAACAGGATGCCTTTCATCCCCTTGTAGCTCAGCTCCGCCATGTCCGGGGCGGTTGAACTCAACCAGTCATGCGAATCGGGCTCGTAGCGGTCCTGATCCAGCTGCAGCCAGAGATACGTGAGGTCATCCGGCGAGTGATTGAAGTAGGTGATCTTCTCCGAACCGGTCAGGATCTGCTTTGCGTCATCCAGCGCCACATCGATCACGTAGTCCGCACGCTGCTGCCAATAGCCCTTGCCCGGCGCGCCGGACGGACGTCGCAGATCATTGGGCGTGGGCCACACCTCATCCAGTTGCTTGAAGTAATCCGTCGGTTTCTCGGCCGGGAGTTGCGTTCCCAACACACCAAGAATGAACAATGAGAGCAAACCAATCCTGTCGCGGGACTTCATTCCGGAATCGGGACAGCGAATTCCCACCTGCGCAAGTTTTTTAAGGCAGGGACGTGCCGCGCGCGTGATGAAGAAGCACGGCATTCCCATCAATGACCTACATGCCGTGAGCGCCAGCATGCCAGCCGAGCTCTTCCAAGGGCCGGGTGATGTGCACTACACACCGGAGGGATCCAAGAAACTGGGTGCGCTTGTAACTGCCAAGATCCGCTTGGCTTTGAAGGAGTCGGCCCAAACGCGGCAGAAGAATTAACCGCGGATTTCACGGATTTCGGAATTAAACCACGGAAGACTCCGAATACACGGAATCAGAACAGATCCTGATTAGCAGCTTTCCGTGTATTCCGTTTCTTCCTTGGTTATTCCCGATTTCTTTGGCGGCGTAGCCCGTGTGAGTATTGAGGGAAATCTGCGGCGAAAGAGCGGGAATCCTAGTGAAAACGTGGCGTGAGCGGCTTCGATTGGCGACAAAAGAATAATCCGGTAGGTTTTCGTCATCACCGACCGATAGTTCACTGATTGCCATGAATAGCCCAATGAATCGTAGAACCGTCCTTCGTGGCGCTGGAGTTTGCCTGGCGCTGCCGTTGATGGAATCGCTCCTGCCTCGTACCGCCTCTGCTGTCGAGCAGGCCAGCCGAACTCAGCGTCTCGTGACCATCGCCGAGCCGTTCGGTGTGGTGCAGGAAAGGTTCTTCCCGAAGCAGACCGGGTTTGACTACGAGATGTCGCCGACCTTGAAGCCGATGGAACGCGTGAAAGGGGACTTCACGGTTTTCTCCAATCTGGACCATGGAGTCCGGGGTGGTCATCAGGCGAACCACGCCTTGTGGAGCGGCATCAAGAACACCGACCGGGCTTCCTATCCAGATGGAAATATCACCGTGGATCAACGGGCGGCGGAACTCGTCGGCCACAACACGCGTTATCCATCGCTCGTCTTCTGGACGGAGAAGAGCAGCTATACCCGGACCGGTGTGGCGGTTCCGGCAATTCAGACCCCGAGTGAGGCGTTCAACCTGATGTTTGTCGACGACACGGCGGAAAAGCGGAAGTTCGACCGCGACACGGTCAATGTGAGCGGAAGCATTCTTGATACTGTTCTTTCCAGCGCGAAATCGTTCAAGAAACGCCTTGGTCGGACTGACCAGGAGAAGCTCGAGGAATACTTCACCTCGATCCGCGAAACCGAAAAGAAACTGGAACTCGCGGAAGGATGGATCGATCAACCAAAGCCGGAGATCAAGGATCCAAAGCTCAAGAGGATTGGCGGTGGTTCGCGAGACGAGAAGACTGGCGGAAACCTCCTGGGTGTCTGGCTCGACCTGGCTTTCCTCGGTCTGCAAACCGATTCCAGCCGCGTGCTTTCCATGGCGGTCAACAACTGCAATTGGGGACTCGATGGCGTGGTCGATACCTTCCACACCCTTTCGCATCACGGTCAGTTGGAAGAGAAACTAAGGCAATTGGACATCATCGAAACCTTCATGATGGATCAACTGGCGGTCTTTATCGAGCGCCTCCAGGCCACGAAGCAACCCGACGGATCCTCCATGCTCGATTCGACCCAGATTCTGTTCGGGTCCGGTCTCGGAAGCGGCAGTCTCCACAGCAATACCAATCTCCCCATCATT
>JAYPXF010000185.1:12146-14303 GCA_038154405.1 Verrucomicrobiales bacterium
TCATTCTCGCCGGCGGCGATTGGAAGCACGGCCAGCACATTGACGGCCAGCAAAAGCAGCCGCTCTGCAATGTGTTCCTGAGCGTGCTTCAGCAGATGGGCGCAGAACAGGACTACTTCAATCGCAGCAACAGCACCTTCAGCGGTTTGGTGTGATGAAGAAGCTACTGATCCTGGCGCTGCTGCCATTCATGGCGGGAGCCGTTGAGCCGCAAGCATTCTTCAAGCTGCACTGCGTCAAATGCCATGGTGCGAAGAAGCAGAAGGGCGATCTCCGCCTCGATCGTACGCCCACCGATCCCAAGGTGTGGTTGGAGATAGCCGACCGCCTCGATCTCGGTGAGATGCCACCCGAGGACGAACCGCAGCCGCCCGCCGCGCAGATCAATGCGTTGGTGCAGTTGGCGAAGCGAAATGCCGCCAAGTCCGCTCGCTCACATCAGGTCGTGTTGCGCCGTCTGAACCGGACGCAATATCGCAACACGCTCCGGGATCTGCTGAAGATCGACACCTTTGTCGAAGATCCCACCGAGGCCTTTCCGGCTGATGACGAAAAGGAGGGGTTCGACAATCTTGGTGAGTCACTGCAGATGTCGGACTTTCTGCTGCGCCAATACCTGCAGGTCGCCCGCAAAGCCATCGCCAGCGCTACGTTCGAAGGCGATCGGCCGGAACCGCAGACCTACACGCTTAACGATGCCAAGAGCCGGACCCACAACTGGCGAGGGCAAAAAGCGCGACACCCCGACTACGACTTCGTCACGCTCTACGAAAGTGACGAACGAGCCCCCGGTGATCCCCGAGGCCAAAGCCTGATCAATTGTCGCGACGGAGTCACCCACGACGGCTGGTATGAATTCACCTTTGTGGTCGAATCCAAGGGGCGCGGAAACCTGTCGGAGCGATTTGGCAAAGACACTCGCATCGATCGTCCTGTCTATCAGCCTGATGTTTTGCACCGCTTCGAGTTCTATCTCACCAAACCGCGCAGCCAATCCCAGGTTCAGACCCGTCCCCGCCATTTGGTTGGTTCTTGGGATCTGCCGGACAACGAACGTGTGACCATCAAGCAACGCGTCTGGTTGAAGAAGGAGTGGCGCGTGGAAATTGGATTTGGCAATGGCTACACGGGAGTCATCGATCCCATGCTCCTCGTTGACCCCGACTTCGACATGGATGCCTTCAAGGAGTTGCCGAGACGCGAACAGAATGAGAGCTACGGCCACATGATCGTCGAGAAGCTCAAGAAGGCTGATGCCCCTCGTGTGCTCGTCTACGAAGCGACCGAGGTAGGTCCGGTTTACGATCAATGGCCGCCCGAGAGTCATCAGATCGTTCACACGGATGATCTCAAGGCATTCGCGGAACGCGCTTTTCGTAGACCGGTTACTGATGAAGAACTTCGCCCATTTAACGAACTGGCGAAGGCAAGTCCGGAGGGAACGAAAGCCGCTGTCGCGGCGATCTTGTGTGCACCGCAGTTTCTCTATTTGGAGGAACCGGAAGGCGAACTGGATGACTTCGCTCTCGCTTCTCGACTGTCCTACTTCCTCTGGAACACCATGCCCGATGAAGTGCTCTATGCGGATGCGAATGCCGGCAAGCTCAAACACCCGGAGACACTACAGAAACAACTCAACCGCATGCTGGCCGATAAACGTTCCGACGAGTTCGTGGAATCGTTTGTCTGGGGTTGGTTGCACCTGAAGAACTCCGTCGTGATGGCTCCGGATCTCATGAAGTTCCCGGAATACCATCGTAATCGAATCAATGAGGCGATGTTGAAGGAAACCTACACGTTCTTCCGTCACGCCGTTACTGAGAACCTGCCGCTCTCCGATTTCCTCGATTGCGACTTCACTTTTGTGAACTCGGATCTGGCGCGTCACTACGGACTGCCGCAAAAGGTCGCTTCGAGCACCCAGTTCCAAAGGGTCTCCCTGCGAAACAGCCGCAATCGTGGTGGCCTGCTCGGTCAGGCATCCGTTCTCACCGCTTCGGCGAACGGTGTTGATACTTCACCTGTTATTCGCGGCATCTGGATTCTGGAAAACCTCATGGGCACGCCTCCGTCACCACCGCCGCCGGATGTCCCCATCGTTGAACCCGACATGCGCGGCAACCTGACCATCCGCGAGATGTATGCCAAGCATCGCAC
>JAYPXF010000186.1:0-1248 GCA_038154405.1 Verrucomicrobiales bacterium
CATCATCCGCCGCATCCGTAAATACAAGGACTACATCGGCCACTACCACACCGCAGGAAATCCCGGTCGCGCCGAACTCGATGGCCGACAGGAGATCAATTACCCGCCAATCATGCGTGAAATCCTCAAGACCGGTTACGACCTTTATGTCGCGCAGGAATTCATTCCCACCTGGGACGACAAAGTGGCTGCATTGCGCCACGCGGCTAAGCTCTGCGACGTCTGAGCCCACCTGCCCTCCACTCAGTCAACGATTACTCCGGCAAAGCCGGTTTTCTGACTTGTGCGCCCACGAGTCGAATGCTTAATTACGGCCCCTTCGGTTCTACCGCAGACTGGGAGCCAGCGTAGCTCAGTTGGTAGAGCAGTTCATTCGTAATGAACGGGTCACCAGTTCGAGTCTGGTCGCTGGCTCCACTTTCTCCTTCCCGGTCAGAATCTGTTTCGCATTGACCCGGCTTCCATCGCGTGCGAGAAGTCCAGTATTATGATCGTTCGCAAAGCCATGCTTTCCGTAGCCGGCCTGTCCGCCTTGCTGGCGGCGGGATGCGCCTCCACCAAAAGTGAAAAGACTGCAGAAATGGAATCCAACAGTGCGATCGTTTCGGTCCGGACCATTGGCAGTTCATCCGACAGCAGCCCCTCACGAGTCGAGCCGGTCTACAACAACTCAAACAATCCGGCGCCTCGCAACATAAGCGGACAAACTGTCGGTACATTGTCCCCGATGGAAAAACTGCGTCGTTCGCGTCAGTAGCACTGCACTATCAGCAGCGCTTCCGTTCCGTTAGTGGAACGGTCAACACAGCGATGTCCGAACTTCTCAACCGGCGCCACATTGGCATGATTCTCCTGTTGGGGGTCATCGGACAGGCTGCCGGACTGCTGGCGTGCATCAACACGCGCTACTCCCGCGAGGAAGAACGCCAGATCACCAGCGACCTCGCGAAGCTGATCATGGGCCAGTTTGCCCATCACGGAGATCATTTCTTCGAGGCGGAGCTGGAGAAGACAGCTGCAGAGATCAAGCGCGATCCGGAAAACGTCGAAGCCCGCAACGACCATGCGGTCGCCCACCTCAAGCTTCAGGCATACGACCGGGCGGAAAAGGAATTGCTCGCGATTGAGGAAACGAATCCGGGTCGCTACCGGACGCATGCCAATCTCGGTGTACTTTACAAGAAGATGGGACGCCACGAGGACGCGGCACGGCATGTCCGTCGCTCGTTGGAAATCCAACCCGAAGGT
>JAYPXF010000186.1:1401-7347 GCA_038154405.1 Verrucomicrobiales bacterium
CTGCGAATGATCGGTTGGATGGCCGACCGGAAGCAGGTCGAGGACGCGGCCCGACTCGCGAATTCAAGACTTCCGGAAGACAGGCGGAGAAGACGACCGCGAATCCCCCCACCCACTACGAATTTTTTGGGAATCGCTTACGGCACCAACGTATCCATGGTCGCCACCAACCCGTTGGTTCGGCACGAATATCTGGAGACCCTGATCAAGGCAGACCGTTCCTTTTCGGACACCTACCTGCTATTGGGCGATGTTCTGGCTCACGAGAGGAGAATGGAACTGGCGTATCGCGCCTACTACAAGGCAAATCACCTTGAGCATCCCGCTCGCAGCATCGCAAAGGACCGGTTGCAGAACATTCATCGAGAGTGGCGGGAAACCGCCGATGATTCGGACGAACTGATTGTATTGCCGATGCACCAATTGCACGCCCAGTTCGAATCGGAATTTCGGGCCGCCGAGCTCTGGGTTGACGAGTTCGAATCCGTGGAAACGGATCTCCTGTCGCAGGGAATCTCCGCTGACTTCAACCTCGTAAAAGAGGAATTGAAGTCACGTGGATACCCCGAACCCAAGTTCATTTTTGCCGGTGTGGTCAAGGGCACTGCGGTCACGGACGGGGCTTCAGACCGGCCTCTGATGGGTGCGGCAGCGGTGGCAATAGGCATTCTCTGCACCGTTATGATAGGCGCAATCGTCCTTCTGCGTCGCTTCTGGCAACACTTTCGGCAATCAAACGCGCGAATGGCAAATCCGTGAACCTGCCGACCCGCCTACGGTATCCACCCCAGCAAGCCGGCGATGGACATCTCCGTCGGCATCGGATTAAGTTCTGAAAACGGATCTCCACCGATGCGGATCTCCCGCTGCACACGTTGCGATCAATTGATCGATTACGACGCCCCCTACGAGGGTGAGGAAGTCCTGTGCCCTGCCTGCGACAACATCACCCGCCTGCAGGAAATACCGGAAGCTGAGCTTCCCGATATCCAAGGCGACGAGCCATTGGAAGAGGGAGCGGATGCTTTCAGGAAATCACGGGCTCCTTTGCGGATCCAATCCGCGGACGCCCTGCCCAAGCCTGATGCCGATCCGGTGGCACCGGTGAAACCGTCTGAAGATTCAAGCCAACGGGGAGATCTCCGCGAAACAGCGGCCAAGAAGGAACCGGACCAAAAGGATTCCTCGAAGCAGAGTGAGGAATCGCCTCCACAGCCCGAACTGAGAATTCTGTCCGGGACAGATGCTGAGCAGATCCTGCTGAATCTTCATCGAGAGAACCCAAAGGCTTCCGATCTCCTGACCGCCGAGGGATTGCGACTGCAGATTCCATCGCCAAAGAAGGCCTTCATCATTCTGGTGCTCCTGCTGTTCTCGGCGGGCGCGCTCCTCTATTGTTTTCGACCGACGGAGGCGAAACGGAGGAAGGCAGAACAGGAAGACCAGGATCGTCGCGTGGCGCAGATCGAGCACGGATCGACAATCGGAGCACCGACACCACGAATCCAGATGCAGATGCCGGAAAGCGATCAGCCGATGGGTTCCGGATTTGCCTTCGGATCCGGCCGCGAAGACCCGGCACCGGGAACGGCTCGGGGAATGGTATCCGTGGGCGGTGCCGCCGGTGATCAATCTGCGACCCCCACCGTCGTCGAAATCCAGTTCGCGACCCCGCCGTCGTCCACCAAACCCAACACTTCACGGGCCCGGGACGAGGCCTACCGCTTCTTTGCCCGCTTGGCATTGGAGTTTCGCTATCGCCTCTTCGACAACACGGTGATCGACCTGCACCCACTCTCCCAAGCCATCAATGCAGGAGTGACAGAATTCTACGACAACTGGCGGCTGCTGGGCGGCACGGTCGCACGGCAGACCGATGAAGGGCTCTATCTGCGGTTGGATGAGAGATACTTTGGCAGGCGGCGCCTCGTTTTCGTGAATCACTTTCCTCGCGTGAACGGGCTCGCGGCAGGCGACAACCTCGGCGTATTGGCCAAACTGGCCGTCATCCACAACTACAAACCGGAAAACGGCGCGGAAGAGAGAATTGAGAATTACGAATTCGGTAATCTGCCATCCGACCGGATGATTGATCTGGTGAAGGACGAAGCCAAGAAGCGTGAAGCACGGATTCAACACACCATGCTTCAGCAGGCAAAGAAGGAGGAGGAGAAGAAATCTCAGCAGGAAGCGCAGAAGAAGCGGGAGCGGGATGCCCGGGTCATCGCGTTCCTGCGCAAACGCGTGGAAACCGGATCCGCGTCCGCACAATACAGTCTCGGCTTGCGCTACCTGGAGGGAGACGGAGTCCCGAAGGATCGAAACGAGGGCGTGCGGCTCCTCAAGGAGTCTGCCAAGCAGGGATACGTGCGGGCGAAGAAGAAGATCGAGGACGAGAAGCTCTGATCCTCAAGGCGGCGCAACTGGAATTGAGTTGAGCTGCACCGCCAAATCTACGCATCATCCGGCCGTGTCCATCGTCCCTTACGGCCCCAACGCATGGCTTCTGACTTTTGCCGAAGAGGCGAATGATGAAGCGTTTGAGCGGGGACGACGGATCTCACGGAAACTGGAATCTGATCCCCCCGTTGGTCTACGGGAATATGTTACCGGATACCGTAATGTCCTGCTGATTTTCGGGGATCCCACCGTGGAACATCAGTCTTGGCCAATCGAGCAGGTCGCGGCAGATCTGGACGCATGCGCAACCGAGACGATGCCTGCCCCGCCTCTCAAGGAAATCCCGGTGACATACGACGGACCCGATCTTGACCGGGTCGCACGCCACAACTCCCTGAGTTGCGACGAGGTCGTGAAGATCCACAGCAGTTGCATCTACAAGGTCTGCCTCCTCGGATTCGCACCGGGATTCCCCTACCTAGGCGATTTGGATGAGCGCATTCACACACCAAGATTGGAAACTCCCAGGACGGTCGTGCCCGCCGGTTCCGTGGCCATCGGGGGGCGCCACACCGGGATCTACTCCGTGCCCAATCCGGGCGGATGGAATCTCATTGGCACTACGAACGTCCCCCTGTTCAATCCGGAAGAACATGTCGACGAGGAAAAGTTCTACCTGCGTCCGGGGGACCGGGTGAAGTTTGTCGCGGGATAGCAACTGATGACGAATCTGGAACAACCGTTGTTGGAAGTGATCTCGCCAGGAATGGGCATGACCATTCAGGATGGAGGTCGCATCGGCTGGCGACGATTCGGTGTGCCGATGGGCGGTGTCATGGATGATTACTCCGCCCGGGTCGCCAACCTGCTGGTCGACAATGCTCCCGATACTCCATTGTTGGAAATGCTGTTGCAGGGGCAGCGATTACGGGTTCTGCAATCGACATGGATTGCTTTGGCGGGAGCGGATGGGAGTTCCACCCTCGCCAACTGGCACGCCGCCCGCATCACGGCCGGATCCGAGCTCGTTTTTCCCTGCAATCGCGCGGGCGTGTGGATCTACCTGGCCGTGGCTGGTGGTGTGACCGACGGACCGGGAATGTTTGGCAGCTCCAGTGTCAGCGCGCGCGCCGGGCTCGGATCCGCGCTGCAAGCCGGGGACGTGATCCGTCAGCGTGGTGAATCGCTCATGCACGTTCCCGAAGCCGTTGCCAGTCGCATCGCCCCGGCGGACGAACATCGTGATTTCAGCCGCTCTCCGGCACTACGAGTCTGGGAAGGTCCACAGTGGGATTGGTTTTCCGCCGAAACTCGCAACCAGTTTTTTTCGGACAGCTGGACCATCTCGTCAAAAAGCGATCGTGTCGGATACCGTCTTGAAGGCCCGAAACTCAATGTTCCCGATCAGCAATTGATCAGCGAACCGGTTCGAATTGGATCCATCCAGATCCCGGAAAGCGGACACCCCATCGTCACCTTGCGGGACGGGCCGACCGTTGGTGGATACCCCAAACTGGGCATGATCGATCCCAGAGATTTGTCATGGCTGACCCAGTGCCGGCCGGGACAAGCGATACGATTTCGGCCATTCGATCATTCGCAATAAGACGCGAAAATCGGGAACTCGATTCCCTCAGCTTCCGAAAACGTCCGGAGAAATCTCCAACTCAACGCCACGCACGATTATATCTTGCGTCATATCAACAACTTGGGGGATATTCATAGCGTGTTGCAGTTGTTCCCAACAACCGGCAATTACGCACGTCCGGATCCGGAGTCCATCTCCGATCATGTCCGCGCGCGTGCGACTCGACGTATGAAAGTCGATATCAATTGCGACCTCGGTGAAGGCGAAGCCCCCGCACGTACCCGGGCACTGATGAAATGGATCACGTCGGCGAACATCGCCTGCGGTGGTCATGCCGGCACTGCCAGATCCATGGATTACTGCGCCCGTCTGGCTCACAAGATGGGCGTGCGTGTCGGAGCTCATCCGGGCTTCTTCGATCCGGAGAATTTTGGTCGCCGTCCACAGGAAATCACCCCCGCCGAGCTGCAACTGTTACTGCTGCAACAGGTCGGAGCCTTGGAGAAAATCGCCCGGTCGAGCAGCACCAAGCTCCATCACGTCAAACTTCACGGCGCGCTTTACCACGCGGTGGAAGACGATTCGGGATTGGCCCAGACTTTTGTAGAGACCATCGCCCGACACTGGCCCAAGGCCAAAGTTTATGCCGCCCCCCACGGCAACATTGCCGACCGCGCCCCCGCCGCCGGCGTGAAGATCTGGCATGAGGCGTTCGCCGACCGGGCGTATATGACCGACGGCACCTTGGTTCCACGGAACGTGGCAGGAGCCGTGCTCGGTGATATCGAAATCATCCTGGATCGTGTCCGCCGTCTGCTGCGCACCAGCGAAGTTGAGTCCATTTCGGGGGCCGTAATCAGGTTCAAGCCGAAAACGCTTTGCGTGCATGGTGACACGCCAGAGGCCCTTCACATTGTGAAGGCACTCCGGATCGATCTCTGACCCCATCCCGCACGGGATTGATGCTTGGCGTTTGCCCGGTCCGCCCCTTTACTCCGTTGATGCTCCGTATCGGCCTCATTTCCGCCGCCACCTACAAGTATATGGATCAACCCGTTCGGCACGGGTCTCATCACGGAACGGCATTCGCCGCCACCTTCAATGGCTACGACGAAAAGGAAGTCGCCAAGCACAAATGGACCTTTGTCCGCGCCAAGAAACGCATCAAAAACGTCAAGGTTGTCAACGTCTGGGACAAGGACCGGACTTGGGCACAGCGACTGGCCGAGGCCTGCGACATCCCCAACGTCGTCGCCAGACCGGAAGACTGCCTTACGGGAGTGGATGCGATCATCATCATTGACGACGGTTCCGGCGAACAATGGAAGTATGCACAGGCGCCTTTGAAACGTGGCATTCCGACCTTCTGCGACAAACCGCTCGCCATGACCGGCAAACATGCGCAAAGCATCGCCTCTCTCGCCCGCAGCAATGACACGAAATTCATGTCCGCCAGTTCACTGCGATTCGTTCCCGACATTGTCAAACTGAGAAACGATCTGCCAAAGGTTGCCGGTGACGTGCATCTCGCCCAGGTCGCCTGTGGAAACGAACTCGTCTACTACGGCATACACGCGCTTTCGATGGCCTATGCCGTTCTTGGTGGTGGAGCGATCTCCGCGGTGAACGTCGGGCAGACCGGTCTGAACATCGTGCGGGTCCGATTCACAAATCACCGCGACGTGGTGCTGATGGTCGGGGAACGCGACTGGATGCGAGCCGGATACCAAATCAGTGTTTTTGGCAAGAAGGGCTGGCAGACCGTCAAACCCAACCTTCAGGATCTCTACTGGTATCTGCTTCAGGAATTCCTCTCCTACGTGAAAACCGGCAATGAACCATATCCACTTGAACAGGAGGTGGAACTGATCGCCGCCTTGGAAGCTGGGAAGCGCTCTTTGCAATTGGGACGAGAAGTCACCATCGCGGAAGTGCTCAAGTAGCCCGGCCAGTTTACA
>JAYPXF010000186.1:7447-13987 GCA_038154405.1 Verrucomicrobiales bacterium
GTTTACATTCACCCATCGTCTGCTTAACTTTCCTGTGCCACGTTGATCTGAGCCTTCACCCGCCATTTGCCCCCCTTCCATTCGCATGAAATTCATCACATCCATTGGACTGGCACTCGCCACCCTGACCGGCGTCGACACGTTCTCCCAACAAGGCCCCGGTTTCGGCGGCGGACAATCCCGCGGGTTTGGTGGGCCGCAACAGGAATTCGGCAGCCCCGGCCGGGGCCCCGGTGGTGGCCGCAGACCGACTCATCCGGTCGCCCATGCGCTGGATGTAAACAACAACCAGATTCTGGAGGCCGAAGAGATCAAGGCAGCCAAGGCGAATCTTCTCAAACTTGACCGGAACAAAGACGGCCAACTCAGCTCGGATGAAACCGATCCCGGTCCTCCCGGAGGGCAACGTGGTGGACGTGGATTTGGCGGCCCTCGCGGCGGCGGCCCCGGTGGCAATGATCAACCGCGCGGTGGTGAAGCCGGTTTCGGCGGCCCGCGCGGCAACGAAGGAGGCTTTGGAGGACCGCGTGGTGGCGGTCAGGATAATTTCGGTGGACCACGCGGCGGACAAGGACGCGGCAACTTTGGTGGACCGGGCGGCGGCAGTCCGCCCCCCCATCCACTGCAGAGCGCGATCGACACAAACAACGATGGCACGATGGACAGAGACGAACTCAACAACGCGCCGGCCTCCCTGCTCAAGCAGGATGAAGACGGCGACGGCACTCTGTCCCTCCATGAAATGCGACCCAAGCACGGGTTTGGCGGCCCCGGCGGACAACGGGGTGGGTTCGGCGGACCACGAGGAGGTCAGGATGGAAACTTTGCTGGACCTCGTGGCGGGCAAGACGGGTTCGGTGGCCCCGTCGGCGGACAGGATTTCCGCGGGCCTCAGTCCATGCCTCGAGGTGCTTCACCCGGTGTTGGTCAACGGCAGCAATCCAGCCAATCCAATTTTGGTGGAGGACGTCCCGGCGGATTCGGTGCCGGTGCCACCGGTGGCCGTGGATTTGGTGCCCCAAATGCCCAGTCGCCGCAAGCCGGCGATGAAGCAGTGAATCGCATGATGTCCCTCGACAAGAATGGAGATGGGCGGCTGACCCAGGAGGAAATACCCACTCGACTGCGCGGCTTGATGCAGGCCGACAAGGACAAGGACGGCGTGATCACGCGCGGCGAAGCAACTGCCTACGTGAACCAATTGCGGAGCCGCCGCTCCGGAGGACGCGTAGGAGCCCCCAGTGCTCCCGGCTTGGGACAACGCCGACCCGCATTCGACGAATGAACCAGGTTCAGCGTCGGGTCGCCACCACACACCAGTCCCAAGGGTAAGGCGCCTTCATCCAACGAGGCGGATCATTGAACTCCGTCTGCCATCCGTATTCCACTTTGACGATCTCTTCGACAGAGAAGCCGACACCGGACAGTCGATCCGTCAATTCCTCCCGCAGATGGTGTTTCGTCGCGGATCCGCCGATCTCCACCACTCCGTGGGCGGCAATGTTCAGTTCCCGGCTCCTCACCGATGAACAAGCCGCCTTCATCGCGCGCGCCGGAGTCATTCCCGATCGCACGTTCCATTGCAGGTAGCGATCGGCCACAAATTGTGCGGACTCAATCGACGGAACAACCAGCAGCAGCGTCCCCTTCCTGCGAATATGCCGGGCCAGCGACTGGAACATCGCCAACTGCTCGCCGAAGTCAGGCGTGAGCAATGCGTTCACACTGATCCCGAATCCTGCTGGCGGAATCCCGCGCTCGTCGGAACACAGGTCGAACTGATGAAAGGACACGTTGGACAACGACGCATGACGTCGCCGCCCATCAACCAGACAGGAACTGGAAAAATCAAGGGCTCGAACTCGTTTGAAACAACGACTCAGCAGCGGAAGAAATTTGCCGACACCACACCCAAAGTCCACCGCCTCAACCGACTTGTCCGCCATCTTCTCAACGCGTGCGGCGATCACTCTGCCCCGGTCCGCAGCAAAAACGTCGAACACCTGTTCGTCATACGTCTTTCCCACCCGTTCCCAGTAGTCGCGGTCGTTCATAAGATAAAAGGTCCGCATCAGCGGGCCTTTGAATCACAAATCTCACTTCTTCTTCCGCTTCGATCCGGGCTTGTCCGGGAAGAGTGTGAACACCTCCGATTCCATCCGGGCCGACTTGAACAATGGTTTCAGACGTCCGACCACGTCCGGAAAATTCGCGGCGATGTTGTTCGCCTCACCGATGTCCTTGCGCAGGTCATACAGCTCGATCGGAGCGTTCCGATTCTTGGCAAGGTTCAGACGGACAGCCTTCCACGGCCCCATCCGAATCGCCTGTTTCTTGCCCCGCTCATGAAACTCCCAATACAGGTAATCATGCTTCTTTTGATCCTTGGACTTGCCCGTCAGTGTCGGCAGATATGAAATACCATCCGTTTTCTCGGGTGGTTTGATTCCCGCAATATCACAGGCGGTCGCCAGAAAATCCCAGTGCGCACAAATGTGATCACTGGTGGTGCCGCCACGAATCGTTCCCGGCCACCAGCAGATCAGCGGCGCGCGAATTCCGCCTTCATAGAGATCGCGCTTGTAGCCCTTCAACGGACCGTTGCTGTCAAAGAAGTCCGGTTGATGACCGCCTTCCTTGTGCGGCCCGTTGTCCGACGTGAACATGATGACCGTGTTCTTTTCGATCTTCAGTTTCCGTAGCAGCGCGACCATCTCCCCCACCCCACGATCCATCAACGTCATCATCGCGGCAAACTTCGCGACCGGATTCTTCACGACCTTGTGTTTCCCGTATTTGCCCAACTTCTCCTCAAACTCGGGAAACTTCTTGCGCCAAGGCTTCGTATCTTCTTCCGGCGCATGCATCGCCGCGTGGGGAATCGTGATCGGCACATAGGCAAAGAAGGGCTTCTTCGCGTTATCCTTGATGAACTTCAGCGTCGCCTCGTGGATCAGATGCTCGGAATACGTCTCTCCATCGAGCGGCACTTTGCGGTCGTTGCTCCATAGGTGACCGGGATAGTAGGTGTGAGCCTGACGCTGACAATTGTAGCCGAGGAAAGTGTCGAAGTGTTCGACCGGGTCACTTGCGGAGCCCGGTGATCCCAGGCCCCATTTGCCAAACATGCCAGTCGTGTAACCCGCCTTTTTCAGCAACCGCGGAATGGTGACGATATCTGCCGGCATCGGCCACTGCCCTTCCGGTTGCACTTCCTTGTTCCCACGCACGAAGCAATGCCCGGTATGCAAACCGGTCATCAAAGCGCACCGGGTCGGCGCGCAAACGGTCGACCCTGAGTAGTGATCCGTGAAACGCATCCCTTCTTTGGCAAGGCGATCGATATTGGGCGTCGTGAATTTCTCTTGTCCGTAGCAACTCAGGTCACCGTAACCGGCGTCATCCAGCATGATGTAGATGATATTCGGTTTCCGCTTGCCGGCGGCATCAGCGATCGCGACCAAACCGACCATCAAACCCGTCAGGCACAGGACATTGGTGATGTTTCTCATATGCAAAACGCTCGGAGTCTAGGGTTCATACGAAACCGTTCAACCAACATCTACCTCTGCTTCTTCTTGTTTCCGGATGAAGCGCTGCCGGAAGAGGTGTCCTTGCGAAAGTTCAGTTTCGCCCGTGTGTTCTTCACCGGATTCAACTGCTTGCCCTTCAAACGATCCACATCCTTGGCAAGGCGAAACCACTCCATCGACATGGCGGCAACCTTCTCCGGGTGCTTGTTCGAAAGATCGTTCATCTCTGTGCGGTCCTTCTTGAGATTGTAGAGCTCCCATTTGCCCAGCTTGGCGGAAACGAGTTTCCAATCCCCCTGCCGCAAGGCGCGGTCCGTACCGAAGTGGAAATAGAGCGAATCGTGCCCTTCCCGCTGCTTGCCTTGAAAGATTGGCAGCAGCGACTTGCCCCGTAGCGGATCGATCTTCCGCTCGCCGATCTGCTTAGGATAATCGGCCTTCGCGGCATCAATGAACGTGGCCATGAAATCGATCAGATGCCCCGGTTGGTCGGTGAACAATCCCGGTTTCGTCTTCATTCCCTTGGGCCAGTGCGCGATCATGGGCGACGAAATGCCTCCTTCGTGCTGGTTCTGTTTGTAGAGACGGAATGGTGTGTTTCCGGCATAGGCCCAGCTGGCGTCATAGGTCCAATACGATTTTTCATCCCACGGCTTCAGGTAACGCCCACGAGTGCGTTCAAACGGACACGCGCCATTGTCCGAACAGAACAGAAAGATCGTATTCTCCCAAACACCCTTCTTCTTCAACTCGCCAACCAGTCGTCCAATGTTTTGATCCAACACATCCACCATGGCTGCAAACACCTCCATGCGGTCAGCTTCCCACTGCTTCTCTTTCGCCGAGATACTCTCAAAAGTCGGCACGTGATCCGGACGAGGGGCGTTCTTCCATTTCTTCGGGATCACGCCGGTCTGCAACTGCTTCTGGTAGCGGGAGGCGCGAATCTTGTCCCAGCCCGCGTCATACCGACCGTCGTATTTCTTCACGTCCTTTTCAGGTGCATGCAGAGGGTAATGCGGCGCGTTGTAGGCCAGATACAGCAGAAACGGCTTCTCGCTGTCGACCGCTTCATCCAGGAAGTCCAAGGCATAGTCCGTAATCGCGTGGGTCGTGTAGAAGCGACGTCCATTGAGCGTCTTGGGAATGTCATATTTCTCACCATTGAGCCGAAACGTGTTGTCGCCCGTGAAGAAGTTGCACGCACCGGACAAATGGCCCCAGTAGCGTTGAAATCCAAAATCTGTCGGTTCCTTGCTCAGATGCCACTTCCCGGACATCGCTGTGAAGTAGCCGGCCTTGCCGAGAACCTCCGCGATCGTGGCGCCGCGATCCAGCTTCGCGCTCCCCGCCTGATCGCAGTACAGGCCGGTCAAGAGGGACACGCGGGAACTATGGCACTTGGCCGTATTGTAAAAGCTGCGAAAACGAAGACCATCAGACGCAATCCGATCGAGATTTGGGGTATCAATCTCAGATCCATAACAACCGAGATCGGAGAAACCCAGATCGTCGGCCATGATCAAAACGATATTAGGTCGCTCGTCAGCCTTCAGACAAACGAGCGAAGGGATGAGCCCCAACAGGAGAGCAACAACTACGCGTTTCATCCGGCGATTGAAGCGACTGTCTCTCCGCGAGGCAATAGCGGATCATGGGGGGGAACCGATCTGAAGGTTCCGCTAATCGCACCCGCTTTCCGAAGCGGCATCGCCGGAGCGATGCCCTCCAAGCCGGCCGCTACACGGTCAATCGACGTTCGCGAGCGGTGATCTGCCATTCACCGGTGACCTGACCTTCCTTGATCGTTGTCGCACTGGAATACAAGGCGACGGTCGGGCAGATATGGCGCGGAACACCATACAGCACGTCGCCAACCTCAAACTCGTTCGAGTTGAGCGTCTGCAGAACCAGATGCTCCTCGCTCTGCATCACGGCCTCGCCATCCATCAGGTTCAGGAAGCGCACACGGGGATGAGGGTTTTCGGCCGCAACTGCCTTATGACCCAGATCGACACAAATTCGATTGCCGCCCGGTTTGCTGATCACCCGCACCAACAACACTGCCGCGACCAGAAAGTCCACGTCCGGCAAACCCGTCCCGTAGCCGTAATCCCACAGAAACACCGTCCCAGGACTGCAGGTGAACTCCTTGTTCTTGGCGTGAATCGGGAGCGTCGGCGAACCGCCAGCGACAATCTCAGGAACAGGAATCCCCTCCTCCTGCAGTTCTTCCGCCATCGTGCGAACGATCTGGAAGTCGAAGGCACAACGCTCCGTCCGGCGGAAAAGATCTTCCTCGTGATTGTGACCGTCGTAGGCATGCAATCCACCAAGGCGAAGTACTCTTGACTCGTGAATGGTGCGGTACAGATCCATCGCCTTCGCACCGGGGTCAATGCCAGTACGATGCATGCCACAATCGATATCCAAATACACCCCCAGCGCATCCGTCTTATCTTGGAATGCCGACTCCAAGCCTCGAACCACCGAAGTATCATCCACGCAGACGGAAAACTTCACCTCCGGAAACTTGTCAGACAATTCGCGCACACGGGCGATGTTCGGCCCCACCGGCTGGTAGGCGAGCAGGACGTCCTTGCCGCCTGTCTCGGCGACCATTTCCATCTCCGCGATCGTGGAGCACTTGAATTTCGAAATCCCATGCTGCAGTTGGAGCTTGATGATCTCGGGCATCTTGTGGGTCTTTACATGCGGACGCAGCCGATCCGTGCTGCCCACCATCTTGATCAGCCGCTTGATGTTCTCCTCCACCCGCGCCGGATAGACCAGCAAAGACGGCGACGCGATCTTGTCCTCTTCAACCACTTGGAACCACTGCTCTGGCATGCGGGGAGTAAATGTCACTTCCGCCCCCGCCGCAACGCCTTAACATCACCGGAAATTGCTTGCCAGCGACGCCGCGTGACCGGCTAAATCCCGACCGAATTTTGCCAATGAGCAGGGTATTGATCATAGGTGCCGGTGGTGTCGGTCAGGTGGTAGC
>JAYPXF010000187.1:0-5562 GCA_038154405.1 Verrucomicrobiales bacterium
GGCTGGCTCATCCACCACGTCAACCTCGGCCTCGCCCTCAAGGAAAAGACCGACGCCCTCAAACTCGAAGCCCATCTCAAGTATCCCGGCGCGAAAACCAAATACCAATCCCAGGTCGAATTCTTCGTGGACAAGCTGCTAAAATAGGTATCGCACCAATGAACCACGGAGCCCAACGGGTTCATCATCCGCCGGTCGATCCCTAAAGTTTTCAACAATCGATGATATCGAGAACGATTCTCCTAATTCTCCTCGTTGCAGTGAATACTGCGATTGGGGCGGAGCCAACGATTCATGAATCCGTCGGTAGACGTTTTGTTCCGACCGATGTCGATTTTGGGAACGCGGTTTACGAGGCTTCTTTTGACGACCCCGAGGAACTGAAGGACTGGAAACTGGAGGGCGGGAGCGTGGCCCGCGTGGCGAATGGTGACTTGCTGCTGAAGAGCAGTCAGCATCAGGTCTATTGGCTGACGAAAAGGGTTCCCGCAGACTTCCTGCTTGAGTTCACCGTGCGCCCGCATGACCGGAAGCAGGGGCTGAACATTGTCTTCTTCAGCACGAGCGGTTTGCACGGCGAAAACATTTTCGCGCCGCCGATCAAGCCCCGGAATGGTTCGTTCAAGCAGTATTGGCAGGGCGACACGCAGAGCTACCATGTTTCCTATTGGGACGGAGCCGGGTCGAATGCGGGGACGCGTGGAGGGCTGGCAAATCTGCGTCGAAATCCGGGTAAGACACTGCTGGCAAGCGGGAACGATTTGATCACCGGTGGAAAAACCGGATCGTATCAGACGGTGCGGATCTACAAACGAGGCGGGATGATCCGCGTGACGGTCGACGATGTGGTGTCGGTTGCGTTCGATGACGACAAACAACTGGATCAATCCGGATGGATCGGTCTGCGGCAGATGGGGCACACGCTGAGTTGCCGGTATGGGCACGTGAAGGTTTGGCCGTTGAAGGAAAAGACCGCCAATTTCTTTCCCGGTATTCCCGAAAAGATCCTGAACGAAAATCAGCGGCGGCTTGCGCACGAAATACAACTGACCGAACCCGGCCACTACGTCTTCCGTGTCCGCGCCAAGAGCGATGCTTTGGTCGCGCAGATGTCCGTAACGGGCGCGTTGGATTACGACATCGAAGGCACGCCATTCACCGCGCCTTATTACGGTGGTTACACGATGGCCTTTGCGCAATCCGCTGACTTCACCGTGCGTGAACTTCCCTTCGTCATCGAGAACGGCAGCGAACCGGGCACGATCATCGCGTCGATCGAAAACAAACGCGGCAACGGCTCCATCGAACTGGACACCGTCGAACTGGTTCGCTTGGGCGATACCCGGTTGAATCATCGCTGGGGCCAGAACCTCCCGGTCGATCCGATTCATGGCCTGCGCGAACTAAAGGCATCCCCCGAGCCCGACCAAATCGGATTCGAGAAATTTGAGGACACTTGGACCGGCGCGGAGATCTGGCTGATCACCCAGGGGTTGCAGTCGACTCTGCAATATCCGGGCACACCGAACTTCACCCACGACGGCAAATATTTTTTCGTTCCGACACCGGGTCATGCCTGGCGCACGGATGGCTCGGCGCGACACGGCCCGTTCAAGGCCGAGCGCGTCGACTCGCGTTATCTTGCCTGGCCCGCGAAGTGGATGCGCGACCATCTCCCGAGTGATCGGGAATCGTCCGACTGGATGATCCAACGATACCGCGAGCACGGCTACTGTTTGACCAACGTCGTCACCGGCGCGAACGCGGATATCGAACTCCCTCAACGCGAGGGTTGGCGATTGGTCAAGATGGCTCCCGACGAACCCGGCACCTACGTCAACGCAGACGAAAACCTGCGATCCCTGTGGATCTCCAACGACCGAAGTCTGCTCGCCGTTTCCGATTCGCGTGGTGGGCGGTTCCGTGAACTGAAACCGGCCACCGAATCCGATGATCCCACCAAGGATTTTCTGAACGACCCTTTCTGGTCCATCGATGATCGGGGCCGTTGGTATGTCAGCTACATCATGAACTGGCTCAAGCTGCACAACTCCTTTCCCAAGACGCCCGAGAACAGCATCAACCCCGGCCAGATCTGGATGATCCCGATTACTCCCGAGATCCGTAAACCGCTCCGCGTGATCGAAGGACTGCGCCCTGGCATCAAACGACGCCTCCTTTCCAACGGCATCACCGTCCGTCGCGCGGAGAACATGGGCGGCGGACACCAGGCCCTGTCACCCGATCGCGAACTCCTGCTCGAAGCCTTTCAAAAGACCAGCGCCATGTCCGTCCGCTCCCGCAAGACCGGCGAAGTCTGGCATCTCGGCAACTTCCCCTATCTGGATCATCCCGAATGGGTCTGGCATCGCGACTTCGGCACCATGCGCGGCGACCTGCGCCCCTTGCCCTTGTTCTTCTTCGACCTGCGACACCAGTCAATGTGGCCGATCGCCTCCATGAATTACCACGACTACGGCGAACGCCTGCAATCGCTCCGCAAGAAGCGTGGCGACGCCCGAGTTTTCTTCTCGGGTCAGGCCACCAGCCCCGACGGAACCAAGGTCGCCTACGCCTCACCCATGCTTTCGGACGACCGCATGTCCAAAGGCGATATTTACTTCGTCATCGCGCGGTATCCGCTGCCGCCGGTCGATGCGCGCATTGAAGATGGAAGACTGAATTGGAACGCACCGCGCTACGCAGCCGAGATCGGTGGCTATCACGTCTATCACTCCACCCAGAGCGGGACCAACTATCATCGTCTGACCGACTCTCCGATCCATCAACCCTTCCGGGTAACCAAGCCCGGCTACTACGCCGTCACCTCCGTCGAACATTCCGGATTGGAAAGCCGCGCCTGGTCCAACGAAGCCTCGTTGAACGGAACCGGCCCCACCCAGATCATCCTCGAAGCCGAGTTCAGCGAGTTTGTAAAACCCTTCGAACCCTGGTTCGACCAACCCACCGCCCATAATGCCTACGCCGTCGGCATTTGCGACCGCGACCTCCTCTTCCGCGACAAACTGAATTCCGGCCTCGTCGCCAAAGCCACTCAGCGATTTGACGTGCCGACGAGCGGGAACTACATCGTTTGGGCGCGAGTCAAGAGCCGTCGCCCCGCCGAAACCGGAAAGTTCCGGCTCTCCCTGAATGAAACCGACGCTGGCCAGATCAAGGTGAATTCCACCGATTGGAAATGGATTCGCTCCAGGGCCGAATCGATCCGCCTTCAGCGAGGCAGAATCAACCTGGAATTTACAACCACCGACACCGGCATCCTCGTCGACCAGTTCGCAATCACTCAGCGCAACATTTCCGCAAGACCATGAAACGATTCACGATCCTCACTCTGTCTGTTCTGTTGTTCTATACGACTGCATTGCAAACCCCCGCGGCGAAGCCACAACAAGGAACGAAGAACAAAGAACGAAGAACGGTCGCGAAGCGACCGAACGTATTGTTCATCGCCATCGATGATCTGAACGACTGGACGGACACCCTCAAGGGCAACCCCCAGGCCAAGACGCCACACATGGAGAAGCTGGCGGCCAAGGGCATGTTGTTTGCGAATGCCCATTGCGCGGCGCCCGCCTGCGGTCCTTCGCGGTCTGCCATCATGAGCGGGATCAGGCCGTCGACGTCCGGGAATTACATCAACAAGAATTCGTTTACGAGGAATCCCATTCTCAACAACTCGGTTTTGCTGCCCGAGTTCTTCCAACAGAATGGCTACTACGTTGCCGGCGTTGGCAAACTGTTTCACGGCGGTCATTTCCAGAGAGAAGTCAAAGGACGGGGCTTCGATGAGTATTACCCGAGCAAGACACAGGACCTTCCCTCTTTCGCGGGACTCAAGTTCAACTCCAAGCCGCCCCTGGGTGGATGGTCGAGGAAGGCTGATTGGGGACCCTTGCACCCGGACGTGACGGTGGACGACCACCCCGATGGCATCACCGCGAATTGGGCGGCGAAGAAACTGCGCGATGAAGAACTGCAGGAGCCCTTCTTTCTGGGAGCTGGCATCTTCATGCCTCACCTGCCCAACTACGCGCCTCAGAAGTATTTCGATCAATTCCCTCTTTCGGACATCAGAATTCCGGAAGGTTTCCGGGAAAATGACCTGGATGATGTGCCTGCCGCTCATGCCAAGATGGCCCACAATCCTTGGTTGAAGAGAATCAGAGAGATGAATCAATGGAAGCCGGCGATCCGAGCCTATCTTGCCTGCACTTCCATGGTGGATGACCTCATTGGCCGGATCGTCGGGGCGCTTGAGAATTCCAAATACGCCGACAACACCATCATCGTGCTGTGGAGCGATCATGGCTTTCATTTGGGCGAAAAAGGGCGTTGGGGAAAGTACTCCCTCTGGGAAAGGGCCACCCGGGTCAACCTGATCTGGGTGGCACCCGGCGTGACCCAGCCGGGAACCGTTACCGACAAGCCGGCGAACCTGCTGGACATCTATCCGACCCTGGCCTCATTGACCGGACTCAAGCCCCCGAAAGGACAGTTGGAAGGCAACGATCTTTCCGTCTTGATGAAGAATCCGAACGCCGCCTGGGATGACACCACCGTAACCACTTTCGGATACAAGAACTTCGGTGTTTGTTCCAAACGGTACCGCTACATCACCTACGCAGACGGAACGGAGGAACTCTACGATCACGCGAAGGACAAGTGGGAATGGGAGAACCTCGCGGGCAATTCGGATTACTCGGAAGTGAAGGAGAAACTACGTAAAGAGATCCCTACCCACCATCAACCTATGGGGGCTATCGAAGCCTATTTTGAGTCCAGGGGAAGAAGATAACCGTTCACCAGAAGAGAAACTGAAATGAAACCGATTATGAGAACGACGATACTGTTTCTGGCGGTTGGTCTGTTGTGTGTGACCGGCCCGTTACCGGCAGCGCAAGGCGGGAAAGACAAACGAAAGCAGGCCACCAAACTGGGGCCCGGTTCCGCGCATCCCGTCACGACCGGCGAGGTCCGCGTGGAACTCGAGAAGTTCTTTCTCGAAGGCGATCCCCATGCGTGTGGGATCATCTGGGACGTCACGGTCGACGAGAAGAAAGGCGAACTCTTTGTGCTCTGCGAACCCAAGCGGGTCGGAGGCGTGGGGGAAGTGCGCGTCTTTGACCGGAGCGGCGCGTATTTGAGAACCATCATGCCGCTCAATCCCACCCTGCCTTACGCCAAAGTGCGGGACATCACTCGAGAGATCGTCAAAGAGGGCGGAACGGAATTGATCGTTCCCAAGTTTGACCTGAGCTGGGGCGAACCCTCGTTCTATGGCACGTTCTGGGATTCTCACAAGAAGATTGCGCTGGCGCCCGATGGCGACCTGGTTATTTCGGATCTCTACCGCGGCAAACTCATGCGAATGGGAACCGACGGCAGCCTGCCCGAGGACGGCTGGAACTCAGGTTTTGCGGTTCATGTGCAGGGAAATCGGGGCAGCGCCATCGAGAATCACCTGCCCTTCGGGTCCCTGCGTTACCCCTACTTTCATTTTGGCCCGGACGGTTCGATGTATGTGTCGGGAGGGCAAAGTTC
>JAYPXF010000187.1:5662-13937 GCA_038154405.1 Verrucomicrobiales bacterium
AGAAGCGACGGATCCTGGATCCGACCGCCCTGGCCATGGATCGCGACAAGTGCCTCTATGTGCTCATCGGTTCCGAACCACGGCCCAAGGATCTGAAAACGGAAGGCAGCATCCGCTTCGTTCAGAACGCCCTGCACAAGTCGGCTTTCGAAGAACTTCCGCCTCCGCGAAAGGTGATCAAGTTGAGAAACTGGAAGAAACCCGAGTTGCTGGCCAAGTCAGCCCCGGTTCACACCTACGTGATGCAGATTGCGGTCGACGCCGGGGTAACGCCGCCGCTCGTCTGGGTGGCCAACGGTGGCGGTCCGGGAAGTCTGCAGCGACTGTCAGGTAAAGACCTTTCATTACAGGCGCAATGGCAGGATGACGGCAGCACATTGTCCAATCCGCGACAGGACAGCGGCATGCCCATCCTGAACATCGACCCGGAAACGGGACACGTGTATGTGGAAGACGACGCCCGCTACCGCCACAAGAAGTTCGGCATGGTGTATCGGCTGGATCAACAGGGCAAAATCCTGAAGACATGGGATCCCTACTTCATCGACATCGAGGAGAGCGGACTCATCTCGCCGTGGGGCGCCGTCAATCTCGAGCGCGGTTTCCCGCATCCGGAAGAACCCCTGTTCCTGGATTCCGTGTTTGGAAAAGATGGCCGGGTTTATCGGTGGCGACTCGGCGAGAAAGGCATCAGCATTCTGCGCTTTGACCGCGCCGGCAAACCGATTCCCTTCGCGTCCACGGGCAAACATGAACTGTTGGTGGATGCAGTTCCCGTCAAAGGCCGCTTCTACCAGAAAGCGCATCTCCGGAAGCAATTGACCTGCTGGTGGGATGTCTACTCCGGGATGGACGTGGATCGTGAGGGCAACATCTACTACCTGAACAAGCTGGATCGTTACAAGGAGTCGGGGATGATGCTGCCGAACTACGCCTTGCACCGGCAGCTCGACGTCTATGACTCCACCGGCAAACTGAAGCAGAAGGCGCTGCTGGAGCTTACCAGCGTGAAAGGCATTCAGGTGGACAAGGAGGGCAACCTTTACATCGTCCACATTCCCGCCAACGGCAGACCCTTCGAGGAACGCGTCGACCGCGCCAAGGCCAGAGCGCCCAAGCGATTCCCGATGCGATCGTTTGCCCTGTCGAAGTTTGCACCCACGGGCGGCGAACCGCTTTGGTCGCAGCCTTGGGACGGCGATCATGGCATGGGTTTCATCCCGCCGAACCCCCACTGCATCTGCAGCACTCACCGCGTCAACCAGGCGCTGGACGACAAGGGCTACATCTACATCGCGACCAAACACAGCGTCCAGGTGGTTGATACGAAGACGGGCAAGCTCGTGGGCGACTTCGGCAGCTACGGCAACTGGGACTGCAAAGGAAAAGGCAGCGCCTATCCGCATCCCGAACTGCCCTTCGGAAGCATCTCCGGCTTGGCGGTATGGAAGGACAAGCTGTTCGTCATGGACGTCCTCAATCGGCGGCTCGTGAAATGCAACATCACCTATGACCCGTCGTTGAAGAGCGCGCGATGATTCCCAATCTCGATGGATTCTACTCGCGACAATTTCAGAACGCCAACGGCGTTTAACCCCAAAGCCCAGGGTTGGGCGTGCCGCGGCGTAGCAAAGCGAAGCCGGGAGGAATGACCTACCCTGGGTTTGGATCAAGCAAATCAAACAACCCTGAAAGGGTTGCACCAGAATACACAGATCGGGTCCGACCCCTTCAGGGTTGTGTGTTTATTGGGACCTGTTCCCAGGGTAGGCGCAGTTGCGTCAACCCTGGGCTTTGGGGTGGAATCTCTTTGGGATTCTTCGAACTGATTAAGACCATGAATAAGATTGAGAAGAAAACACCAGCGCGCATCGCCATCCTTGCCTTTGTCGCTCTGTCCTTCAGCGCACTCCTGTCGACCGAGTTGAGCGCCGCCGAATTTGTGCTGGTCGATCCGACGGCCAAACCTGCGCCTATTGTCGTTCATGAGAACGCCCCGCCGTTCACGCGCGAGGCGGCGGGGGTGTTGGCAGATTATGTCGAGAAGATCAGTGGCTTGCGCCCGGAGTTGATCGAATCCACGCCGGAATCGACACCCAAACGGGCGATTTGGATCGGCGTCCAGCCAGCGGTGAGCAAGTTGTTCCCGAAGACTGATTTCCACTTCCAACATCACGAGGAAATTCTGATTGCGGCGAATGCCAACCATCTCGTCATTGCCGGCCGCGACAGGTGGCATCCGGATCATCTGGTCGTCAAAGGCAAGCGCGAGACAGTGAACGGTGTGCAGCGTGAATACGGAACCGCGAACGCGGTTTATACCTTCATTCACGATCACCTCGGTGTGCGTTGGCTTTGGCCGGGGGAATTGGGCGAGGACTTCAAGCGACGCCAAACGATTCGTTTCGCCCCGTTCGAGTTTCGTTATCATCCGCCGCTGAGGGCGCGTTCAAAGGTGTTGAGTTTCTCGGTGGTGCTCAAGCACAGCGCCTATGGACAGTCTGGCGATTGGGCGCGACGACAGCGGATTCAACTGGACTCCCTGGATGTCGATGGCGGGCACGCTTTCAAGACCTGGTGGGATCGTTTCCACCAGACACACCCGGAGTTCTTCGCCCTGCAGCCCGACGGAACTCGCAGCGGTTATCCGAATGCACGTTATGTGAAACTCTGCGTCTCCAACCCGGACGTCTGGCGGCAATGGTTGGCGGACGTGGAGGCGCAGCTGAAACACAATCCCAACCTGAGCATCTTCAACACCTCGCCAAACGACTCCTATGCGACCGGTCATTGCGTCTGCGAGAATTGCAAGGCGTGGGATCATCCCGACGCCGATCTGCGCCCCTTCAACTGGGCCGGTGAAAGGATGCGCGCTCCCGCGCTCAGCGATCGCGATCTCCGCTTTGGCAACGAATGCGCGCGCCTGCTCAAACAACGTTCTCCGATGAGGACTACTACGTTTCCGTCAATGCCTACGGAAACTCCCGCCCCGCGCCGCTGAAAACGAAGCCAGATGACAACGTCGTGGTCGCGGCCGTCGCCAACAACTTCTGGAAACTCGACACCCCGGACAAAGATGATCTCGCCGGCAAACCCTACGCCCGCCACTACCTCAACTGGAGCAAGCTCACCCCGAACCAGGTCTGGCGTCCCAACACCGGCAACCCGGTCGGCTGGCAAAATGGCCTGCCGGACGTTGCCATTGAACGCATGATGGAGAGCTTTCAGTTCGCCGTGAAACACGGCTGCGTCGGAGTCCTCATCGACTCCGTGCTGGAGAGCTGGGCGACGCAGGGTCCGATGTATTACGTGCTGGCGCGCATGACCTGGAATCCGTCGCAGGATTGGCGCCAGCTGCTTGATGAATACTACGAACGCGGCTTCGGACCGGCCTCGGCCGACGTCAAGGCCTACTGGCAATTGCTGGAACACTCGCGCAATCGCAAGGCCGATGAATTCCCGGCCGAGACCGACGGCTGGTGCGAGGTCTACGATGAAGCCTTCTTCAAACGCGCCTACGGCCTCCTCGATCATGCTGCCGCAAAGGTAACTGCCAGCGCCCCGAAGTATCGTCAACGAATCGACTTCCTGCGCATCGGCCTCGATCACACCAAGTTCGCCAGCGACCTGCGCGAACTCAGCCTTCGCATGCTCCTCGCCAACAACAATGACGAACAGCTCAACCAGCAGGTGCGGGCCAAGTGGAAGGAGATGGAAGCCAACGCGAACAAAAACCTGCTGGCCATCTACTGGCCACCCCTGCGTCCCGGCGAACGAATGGTTCGCGGCGGCCTGATGCATCCCGACTTCATGGCCAAGGGCAAGTCCCGCCACCTCGCCGCCTGGAAACGCAAAGCCGCCCTGCTGTTCGGCGATGCTCCGACCACTACCGCCACATCCCAATTGCAAGACGCCCGATCCGCCGGCTGGCACCTCGTCTTTCAGGACGAGTTCAAGCGTGAAGAACTCGGCGACGACTGGCGGGTCCTCGACGGGAAATGGGAGATCTCCAACGGTGGCCTTGTCGGCAGCGGCGCTTTGATCACCACCCGCGGTTTCCCCGGCGACAACCACGCCGGCTTCCATCGCCTGGAATTCGAAGCCCTCACCACTTCACCGGGCGACGCCAAGATCAGCGATCTGAGTTCTTTCATCCAATGCGAGCGACAACCCGACGATCGCGAACCCTGGAAGACCGGCTACTTCCTGCAATTTGGTGGCCACTACAACACCGTCACCCAACTCTCCAAACGCGGCCAATCCCTCCGCATCGCTCCCGACCGGAAGATCACCCCCCGGCGTATCCACCGCATTGTCCTCGAAAACGACCGCGGCAAAATCCGCTGCTTCATCGACGGCCAACCCGTCTTCACCGAACGCGAACAAATCTCCCTCGTCGGCAAGACCCGGAACCACATCGGCTTCTACTGCTACACTCCCGCCAAGATCCGCAAAGTCCGCCTCTACGCAAAGGGCCTCCCCGGCGATCTGGATCTGGATTGAATCAAATGTCTTCGATCGGTTTGTCGCTTAGGGAATCTTACTCTTCATCTTAATCGTAATCCTCATGAAGACCATTCGCCCCGCTCCCTGCTGGCAGCTCTGACGCTTGCCTTCGCCACCACGCTCCATGCCGCCGAGAACCACCTCTTCAATACCGAAGAAAGCCGGTAACCTGAAAGGGAGTGGAACGTCACCTAACAAATCGCGGATGACCAACTGTCTGCCCGCGCAGCGCCGAAAGCTGAATCAACAACCAAAACCCAACCCCGAAGTCGAAGCGTGCTGTCCGCTGGCAGTGACATCGCGCTGACGTTCTCACCAAATGACCCGAATCCTTTTCTTTGTCACAACGACGATCTTTCTTTCATCGCTCGCCCCCCTTTCCGCCACCACCAACATCATGTTCATTCATGAGATTTATGGTATCAGGGAAACCGAAAACATCGTCTATGGAACTGGCTCCATCGGTAATCCTGCCAGTGGCTCAATCGATCTCCTTCTGGATATCTTTGAGCCAACGGGGGATAACCTCCCAGAAAAGCGCCCCGCTCTCGTCATGGTTCACGGCGGCGGACTCACTGGCGGAACGAAAGACCACGGGTATCTGACTTCTTTGGCCGAGAACTTTACAAAGCGCGGCTACGTCGTCGTCTCCATCAATTACCGGCTTACAGGTGATGACCCCACCCTCGAACCCGGTCCCACGACCGGCGATACGCTCCTGAACCGCACCCAGAATGCCGCCTGCCAAGATTCCGCCAAAGCGATCCGCTGGCTTCGCCAAAATGCCGCCACCTATCACATCGACCCTACCCGCATCGGAATTGCGGGGAGCTCTGCCGGTGCCGTTACCATTCTCTTCGCCGCCGCCCTGGAGGCTGACATCCTCGGCCCTGATGCAGATGTGGGAGTGGTCATTTCGCTTTGGGGTGCCATGTACGGAGCCGAAGCCCTCTTTGATAATGGAGACGGTGCGGTCTTTTTGACCCACGGCACCTCCGATCAGGCCGTTGCCGACAGCGAATCCGAAAACCTCGCGGCTCACCTGAACAGCATCAACCACCCCCACGCCTACTACCCCCTTGCTGGAGCTTTCCACGGCTCCACCGGTGGTGACGACTCAGGATGGAACCGCTTTTACTCTGACACCGTAGATGGCAAAACCGTCTTCCAACACAGCGTCGAATTCGCCTTCGAGCACTTCAAGCTCATAGAACTCCACCCCGCCGGAAACCCGGAGACAAACACGCCCACCCTCACCCGCAACCCGGCGACCAATGAACTCACCTTCAGCTTTCCCACCTACAACGGTTTCCAATACGTCATCCATGCGAGCGACGACCTGAGCACTTGGACCGCCCAAGATCCCACCGCTCCTATTGAAGGAAACAACAACCTCCACTCCATCACCGCCTCCACCGCCTTTGACAAACGATTCTTCCGCCTCCAAATCTCACCAAACTTTTAAGCAAACTTTCCCCAACCCGGAAGTGATGAAGAAAATCCTCACCATCATTGCTGCTCTCTGTTTGGCGCTGATCGGCTCTACAGCGCACGCGGCCAGTTACTATGTCTCCCCCGAGGGCGATGATGCTCACCCGGGAACTTCGGTGGAGCAGCCGTTTCGTGTGGTGCAGCATGCGATCGATCGGATGAAGGCCGGCGACACGCTGGTAGTGATGGACGGGGTCTATGCCGGAACGATTGAGCTGAAGTCGGGAATCACGCTGCGGGCGAGAAATCCGCGGAAAGTCATCTTCAGCGGCGTTGAACGGGTGCAGTCTGATTTTGAACGCGTTTCTGGAAACGTCTATCGGGCGAAGCTGGGGGGAAACATCAAACAGGTCTTCTTTGACGGGAAGCCCATGACTTGGGCGCAGTGGCCCAATAACCGATGGTCGGAGAATCGGGAGGCGAACAAGAAGTGGGCGACCTGTTCCAAGGGAACCGGACCCGGGGTGATCGTTTCGGATCGGTTCCCGGAAATTGCGAAACTCGATCTCAGGGGAGGCTACTGCTTTATCCGATACAGTCTCGGCAACAGCTGCTACAGCCGGCGTATCGAGTCGTTTGATGGAGAAACCCTTCACTGGAACGATGAAGATTTTTATCGAAAGGCGCGTTCCGGCGGGGACGGAATCAATGCGTCCCCTGAAGTGGCGGCTTCGGTGAGCAGGGCGAAATACTCTCCTTCCAACTCGTTGTTCTTCCTGGCGGGGGATATCGACTTGTTGGATGCGCCCGGTGAGTGGTTTGCCGACCAGGGCTGGCTTTACGTGATTCCTCCCCACGGCGCCGATCCCAATGAGGCTGTGGTCATGGTGAAAAACAATGACTTCAGTATCACTGGAGAGAAGGCGGTGTCGGGTGTCAGCATCGAGGGGATTGATTTCTTTGCGACATCGGTCAATTTGCCCAGCGCTTCAAATCGGGACATCGCTTTCAAGAATGTTCAGTTCGCTTACATTGGCGCGGAACTCCTCTTTGTCGACCGGAAGCTGGGGCGTGAAATCGACAAACCGATTCGGGTAAACGGACGCGGGATTTCCTTTGTGAAATGCCTGTTTGCGGGAGCGCAGAATTCAGCGCTGAGAGTGACCGGGGCGGATGTGACGGTGGACAACTGCGTTTTCATGGAAAACAACCGCCACGCCAACTTCGAGACCCGAGCGCTGTATCTGGAGCCCGAAGGGGACTACCAGCTCACGCGCAACAGTTTCTTCAACAATGGATCGGACTCAATTTTCATCGTGCCTGATCTGGACAAGATGGATGAATCCGTGCGGCCTGAAATATCCCGTAATCACATCTTCAACGGAGGGCTCTACAACACCGATTGCTCCGGCGTCTACATGCCGACCCGGTCTCAACGGCATGCGAATATCCATCACAACTGGATGCACAACATCAATGGTGTGGCCATGCGTGTCGACCTTGGCGGTTCGGAGGCAAGCATTCATCACAATGTATTCTGGAAATCACAAAAGGCCCTGAGCATTGAGGGATATCGCGATTTCAATATCTACAACAACACGGGCGTTCACAATCGCAGCTATAGTGTAATCATCAGAAATGTGATGGACCATGCGGGGCTCAGGGGCGAAGGCAGTCGAGACCTGACGTTTCCACCCATTGATGACTGGAATGTGCTGAACAACTTGGTCGAGCGTTTCTTTGACAAGGCAGCGTCCCGGGAGATGGCTCTGTACAAAAAAGCGCATAAAGCGGGGACGGCATTTGCGAAACGAAATGCCAAGAGTCTGATGTCGGTATCCGATCGGGGCAGCGTTCAGGGGAACATTCAGAGATTTGATCGGTCCATTTTTGTTCATGGGGAGTTGGATCAACTGAACCTGATCCCGGTCGATCCGCTCGTGAAAGGCGGCGCTGAGCAAACCGACGAGTTGGCCGGTCAGGGTGTGATTCAGCTCGACAGCTTTCGCGGCGCGTACGATGTGAACGGCGACACCTGGGCACCGGGCAGCGAGTGGATGCCCGATGGCCTGCCGGTGGTGAAAACCATGGCCGAGGCGGAGCAGTTTGCCAAAAAGTATGGGAAGCTTTCCATTGCGCCAGATGTGCGCTTGCAGGGGCTGAAGTGTGGATCGCTGAGTTTCAAAGGAGAGATGTCCAAATGAACGTACTTGCGAACGAGTTGGTAGCCCGGACTCCCCGACAACCTACAAGTAATCTAGATATGGCATTTCAACGTCTCCGGTGGATCGGCGGATGTGCCACCGCTTGCGATCGAACGGGCTGTTCCCCCTCACCC
>JAYPXF010000188.1:0-13888 GCA_038154405.1 Verrucomicrobiales bacterium
CGGCAACGGCGAAGGCTATTCCGTGCGCGAAGTCATCGACACCTGCGAACGCGTGACGGGTGAAAAGATCAAGGTGATCGAAGAACCGCGCCGTCCAGGTGATCCTCCACGCCTGATCGCGTCCTCGAAGAGGGCCATTGAAGAACTTGGTTGGAAGCCCGCGCACGACAAGCTGGAAGACATCGTTTCCAGCGCGTGGCAGTGGCACAGGGAACATCCGAACGGTTACGCTTCCTGAGCTGCCTTAATGCGTAGCTTTCAACAGTTCTTTCATCCGTTAAATCGGAACTCACCGGGATAGACATCGCTCAAGTCGATGTATCCATCGGCAGTATCGATTCACCCCTGTTCACGGCCTTCGGTTATGCGTTGTCTCATGAAACAACGTCGTCTCGCCATTCGTCTCCGATCAGTCGCTGTGTTGATTCTACTGGCCGCCCCGCTGCTTATGACTGGCTGCGTCAGCGGCCTGTCAGGAAGAAAATCCGAACGTCGCAGCACCATGGTCGATTTCCTGTATCCCGACCGGAAGGCCGTGACCAAGAAGCCCGGCGTTCCGGCATTGACCATTCCGGTGGATGTGGGCATCGCCTTCGTGCCGCGACAGAAGAAATCCTACCGGTCGGTCGCCTTCTCCGAGGAGGAGCAACTTCACCTGTTGGAAGCGGTGGCTGACCGGTTCCGGAAGCTGCCGTTCATTCGGAAAATCGAAACCATCCCGGAAGCCTATCTCAAACCGGGCGGCGGCTTCGAGAATCTCGACCAGGTGCGGGCGATGTACGGGGTCGATGTGATTGCGCTGGTATCCTACGACCAGGTCCAACACACGGATGTTCGCGCCTATTCCTTCGCGTATCTCACGGTGGTCGGCATGTATCTGGTGAACGGCGAGGAAAATGACACCAGCACGATGTTGGAAACCTCCGTGTTCCACGTGCCGAGCCGCAGTCTGCTTTTCCGCGCACCGGGAACCAGTCGCATCAAGGCGGGAACAACCCGCATCGAGGCCGCTGCCAATCGACGGGAACACGCGGCACAGGGCATGAAGTCCGCGAACAAGAAGATGATCGAGAATCTGTCGAAGGAACTCGAACGGTTTCAGAAACGCATCAAGGAACGCCCTGAAGAAATCAAGATCACCCGCGCACCCGGTTATCGAGGCGGGGGCGATCTCGGCGTGCTTCTTCCCGTCTCGATGACACTGCTGATCGGATTGGGACAAATCGTGCGCCGCCGACGCGATCAATGAAAGAACGACTGCCCATCCTGACACTCTTGCTGGTGATTGAATGCTGCGGCGTCCACCAGTGGCCAGCCGCGCGCGAGTTCCTGATTCAGAACCGGGACTCCGTTCACAGCGGAGAATGGTGGCGACTCTTCACCGGCAACCTGGTCCACCACTCGGCAAGTCATCTCTTTTGGAACTGCCTCGTCGTAGCCTTCGCCGGTACCGTCATTGAACGGACTTCACGACGCGGTTGGTTGGCCTGCACTGCTGCCGCCGCATGCCTCATCGGACCGGTCCTGCACTTCATGTGTCCGGCGATGATTGCATATGCCGGCATGTCCGGCATCGCCACGGCATTGGTCGCATGTCACTTGACCGGATGCCTGCGCTTCCCCGGGGCACATCGATGGATCGGAACATCCGGTCTGGTTCTGCTGACGGCCAAGCTCGGGTGGGAATCAATGACCACATCATCGCTCTTCACCTCATTCAACTCCGTCACCGTCGTGAACATACCTGAAGCGCATTGGGTTGGCTTGGCGGTGGGAATCTTCGCCTACCTCGCAGTGAAACGAACTCACCAAGGGCCGTTCTGTCAACGCGAACGGACGAACTCGGTGAATTACTTCATGGAAGCGGAGTCGAGCTCTTTCCAAGCCGGAGGTTTTGACCCGTCCGGCCCGGTGACGGCGCTGAACAACATGACCAGATAGCAGCGGGTCGGAAGGTTCACGCGAATGGTCGCGAGACTGGATGACAGGGAGCGGTAGTGAGAGATCGCCGCGATGCGACCGTTTTGACACTTCACTGTCCATCCCAAGCCGTAGCTGGAGTCCTTTCTGCGGGACTCGAGCGTTTCGTTCCAGGACTTGGCAGACAGCAATCTGCGCTTGTTCCCCGTCTGGTTCGCGATTGCCTGTGCGAACTTTGCCAGGTCTTCCGAGGTCGAATAGATGCTGCCACCCACCAACGCGAACCGATGCGGATCGGAGAGGCGAGGCGCGTTTGAGTTGCGTATTAAACGCTTGCCCGGCCTCACTGCGCCGGCGGCAATATTGCCGTCGATTCTTCCGGGAAAGAAAGCCGTGCGACGCATTCCCGGCGGCCGGCAGATCTGTTCCTGCAGAATCCGTTCAATGGATTTTCCTTTCGCCAATTCGCCCTCGCGTCCGGCCACGCAATACCCCGCTCCACTGTAGGCGTAGCGCCTTCCAGGTTCGGCGATCAACGGAATCTTTGAGCGACAGATCGAATTGCCGGATCAAACGCACCTATCCCCGGGTGAGTCGTTCCTTCTGGCTGTAGATTCCGCCGCGATGGCAAAGCAGCTCGGCAAGATTTGGGGCACGACTCACGATCTGTCCGCCGGGCAGTCTTGGTTTACCCAAGGTTGGCAGTCACTTGTCTACGGGTCGGTGCAGTTGAAGAACTCCTTGGTAAACCAGGCGCAACAACGCGGTGGCGGCAATGGGTTTGGAGCAGGACCCGATGCAGAACATCGTCTCGCGATCGACCGGCAAACCGTTGGGAACACGTGTGCCGCGAGTTTCAAAAAACGCCGTGTTTCCCTCACGGCCGAACAACACCTGAACGGCCACCGCCTCGTGGTTCGCGATCGCCGAATCGATGACCGCGCGAAGCCGGTCCGCCGTCGAACCCGACGCGGGCATTCCGGCCATCCAGAGGACAGCAATCCGCGGAATCGTGTCCAGTGTCTACTTCCCTTGTTCCCGCACGTCGGCGCCGGTCTCGCAGAAGGCCTTGAAGTTGTTCATGAACTCGCGTGACTCGTTGCGGGAACAGCCGCCGATGAAGAATCCCATCAGCTTCCAGAAGCCGTGGAACGTCACCTCGTTCTTGGCCACCAAAATGGTTCGATCCGGGCCGCGTTCGTGGAAGTAGTTTTGAATCTGCACAGTCATCATACCCGGGACTTCGAAAGTGCCGGAAAACTCCTTCGGCAGATTACGCACCCCCACGGTCTCGATCATGTCGAACTCCTTGCCGTTGCCGTGATCGTAGCGGATTCGCGAAACGGCTCCGGGCTGACCGGCCTCGCCGCTCTCGTGAGTGAAGCTGATGAAGCCCGGCTGCCAATAGGCGAGGTTGTCCGGGTTGTCGAACAGCTCAATGACTTTCTCTCGCGGCCGGTTGATTTCGGTCTCGATGGTATACTGCATGGCGGGAATGGGAGGTTGTGCTGATCGTATATCCGATTATTGCGCGATCAATCCCAATGGCGTCTCCGGCCGAGGGCCTTGGGATTCTGCTTTCTACTCGCCCACGCTCGTGGCTACGGCCAAGCTGCGGGCATGATTCGGATTGGTATTGTCGGATGTGGGCGGATTCTGGCGGCGCATCTGCGGGGTTATCGGTTGTTGCGGGAGGCAGGGGTGGAGGACTTTCGCATCACGGCCATGTGTTCCCGCAAGGCGGAGGATGCGTGGGGATATGTGAAGCGGAACGGGGAACATCCGCAACGGAAGGCGGTGAGTGACATTCCCGGTGATCCGCTGGGAATCGGGGAGGAGTATCTTTCCGATTTTCAGGACGTTGAGGACGTGCAGGTCTATACCGACTTTCGGGAGATGATCGCGAAAGGAGCGATCGACGCGGTCAATGATTTCACCACGCATGGACTTCATCACGTGGTCGGCATGGAGGCGATCAATGCCGGGAAGCATCTGCTGAGTCAAAAACCCTTGGCGGTCACGATGCGCGCGGCGCGGCGAATGGTGGAGGCGGCGGACAAGGCGGGCATTTCTTTTGGTGTGTTTGAGAATGCCCGGCAACGGCTGCTCGCGCGGCATTGGCGGTGGGCGTTCAATGACGGACCATTGGGCAAACCGCAGATGGCGCTGCTTGGGAACGTCGGCACCTGGTGGGCACCCAACCTGATCGTCGCCGAGACACCGTGGCGCCACAAGATCGTGGAAGGCGGCGGCATCAGTCTCGATCTCGGCGTGCATCAGTTCGACATGATCCGACAGGTGTGTGGCGAGATCAGATTTGTCACGGCCCGAACCTCGGTCGTGGAGCCCAAACGATTCATCCGCGCCGACGACGGCAGCCTGGTCGATGGCATGGACTGCGATGCGGACGATACCTTTTACGCCAGCTTCGATACCGAGACCGGCGTGTCCGGAACCTTGTTCGGCAGCTGGGCCGGTGCGGCGACAAACACCGTGCTGGGCAATGGTCCGACTTTCTACGGTTTGAACGGGAGAGTGTCCGGAGCCGAAATGCACGTGGCGGGTGAAGCGGAATCGCGTTCGGTCAGTGATGCTTACCACGCCGATGCGAGCGAAGGGCAGAAGCAGGCGGATCAACCGCTCGGCTTGGAAAACGAATTCGCCATCGCCCAATTGGACTGGCTCAACGCGATCAAGTCCGACGGCCAACCGGAAACCAGCGGGCTGGAAGGCCTGATCGACCTTGCTTGTGCCTATGCGATTGTGGAATCCGCCCAAGCCGGACGCGAGGTATCGGTGAAGGACGTGCTCGAAGGCCGGATTGAGGAATATCAGGCCCCGATCAACGCGCACTTTGGCATCGACTGATCCGAACCTCGCGGCAACTCTGCCGAGGTTCCCTGACAATTCATCGCTCCAGCATTATGGGCCTCAAAGGCAAACTCAATCTGATGATGTTCCTGGAATACGCAGCCAAAGGGCTGTGGTTCCCGTTGGCATCCGTCTTCATGGTCGAATCCGTCGCGGACGGCGGACTCGGTTTCACCCCGGCGCAGAAGGGCTGGATCATCGCCATCTCATCCGCGGTGGGTGCCACGTGCGCGCCGTTTGTCTGCCGCCTGTGCGACAAACGGTTCGACACGGCGAAGTTTCTCGCCCTGCTGCTGATCTGTGTCGGTGTCTTGAAGATGGTCACTGCCCGCCAGACTTCCTACGAGGCGTGGCTCTATCTCGCGATCGCCTTTTCAATTCTCTATGTGCCCACCATTGCGCTGACAAACTCGCTGTCGATGTCTCATCTGAGCGATCCGAAGAATGAGTTTTCGCGCGTCCGGGTATGGGGAACCATCGGTTGGATCGCGGCCGGTTGGGGCTTCTCCATGATCTGGTTGCAGAACGGGCTGAAGTTCCAGTGGCTGCCACCCTTCCTCAAGGGCGATCCGCATCCGGACTCCATTGCGCGCACGGTCGATTCCGTCACCATCGCCGGAATCGTCTGCATCGCCTACGGAATCTATTGCTGGTTGGCGCTGCCGAAGACACCGCCCAAGGCCAGCGACAAAAGTTTCAATCTCGGGGAAGCCTTCGGCCTGTTCCGGCACCGTTCTTTCGGCGTCATGATGGTCGTCGCCCTCCTGCTGAGCGTGGTGCACATGATCTACTTCATTCAGATGGGATCATTCCTGAAGACAGCCGGACTGGCACCGCAGGATGTGATGCCAGCCATGAGCCTCGGACAGTTTTCGGAAATCGCCATGCTCGCCCTGTTGGGACCGATGCTGATCAAGCTGGGTTTTCGGTGGATCATGGTCCTGGGAGCCGGGTCGTTCGCGTTTCGATACTTCCTCTTTTCGCTCGAACTGCCCGTGTCGGCTTACGTGACTGCGCAGCTGCTGCACGGAATCTGTTTCGGCTGCTTTTACGCCTCGGCATTCATTTACGTGGACCGGTTGGCCCCGGCGACCGTGCGGCATACGGCCCAGGCGATGTTCGGATTTGTGATGTATGGTGTCGGCCCGTTGATCGCCGGGCAGGTGAACAAGATGTTGGCCGATGCCGCAACAAAGGGTGGCGGTCAACTCGACATGGCCGCCTACAGCTTCTTCTGGAAATGGACGGCGGTCATCGCGCTGGTCGCGACGATATTGCACGCAATTTTCTTCCGTGACGAAACGGAGCAACAATCACCTGAGAAGATCGAACCGAAAAACGATGAGTGAACCTATCCGCATCGGGGTGCTGGGACTGCACCACGACCACATCTGGGACAATCTGAAGGAACTGGCGGCGTTGGAGAACGGCAAACTGGTCGCCGCCGCCGATCCGAATGAACCGCTCCGTGAGCAGGTGAAAAGGGAATACGGCTGCAATGTCTATGACGACTACAAGCAGATGCTGGAGTATGACGAGATCGACGCGGTCTACGTCTACGCCAGCAACCGCGAAGGAGCCGACCTTGCCGTGGAGGCCGCCAATTGCGGCAAGCACGTGATGGTCGAAAAACCCATGGCCGCCGACCTTGCCGGCGCGCAGGTCATGCTGGATGCGGCCGAGACCAACAACGTCCGGTTGATGATCAACTGGCCGTTCGCCTGGTGGTCACAGATGCAACACGCCATTCGCCTGGCGCAGGCTGGGGAGATCGGCCGCCTGTGGCAGGTCAAGTATCGCGCCGCCCATCAAGGGCCGGTGGAGATGGGTTGCACCGAATACTTCTCCAACTGGTTGTTCGACGATCACCTGAACGGCGGTGGCGCGCTCATGGACTATTGTTGTTACGGCTCCGTCCTTTCCCAAGTGTTGCTGGGTCGACCGACCAGTGTCATCGGCATGGAAGCAAACCTCTGCAAAAAGGTCCTCCCCGTCGAAGATAATGCCATGCTCGTGCTTCGTTATCCGGAAGCCATGGCGACCTCCGAAGCGTCCTGGACCCAGATCGGCAAACTCAGTTCCTACATGACCACTATCTACGGGGAAGCAGGAACGCTCCTCGTGGAACCGCGCGACGGTGCCAAGCTCTTCAAGGCCACCAACGAACAGGAAGCCGGCGTGGAGGTGGATGTTCCCGAAGCTGCACCCGAACTGAAATCCGCCAGCGCACATTTCCTGTGGGCGATCGAATCCGGCGGCGACATTCACCCGCTGTGTGATCCGGTAAACTGCCGCGAAGCGCAGGAAATCCTCGAAGTCGGCCGCGTGGCTGCGAAAGACCGCCGCGAGGTCAGCTTGGCTGGATAAGTCGGCTCGAGCTTCAAAACAGCCCTCATATTCGAGTGCAGTCTGACCTTCAAAACACGCCAGTGGTTCCAACTGGAAATCTACCTATTCACAATCGGGATTTATTCCTCGCTTGCCGCTTGCGCGGTTCCGCATAGTTTGCGACCGCAACGATGACCACAGCTGGAATTTCCGACCTCGACCATCCCGACCAATTCGTCCATCGCCACATCGGCCCCAGCCCCGCTGAAGGTGCCGCAATGTTGCAGGCCATCGGCTTCGATTCCACCGATGCCCTCATCGATTCGCTGGTGCCGGAATCCATCCGCCTGAGCGAGGATCTGGATCTGCCGGAAGCCTTGTCTGAGCACGACGCCATGCGTCAATTGCGTACCTTGGCGGACAAGAACCAGACCTTCAAATCCTACATCGGGATGGGTTATCACGATTGTTTCGTTCCGCCGGTCATTCAGCGCAACCTGCTGGAGAATCCCGGCTGGTACACTCAATACACACCCTACCAATCCGAGATCTCGCAGGGCCGGTTGGAATCGATGCTGAACTTTCAGACGATGGTTTGTGACCTGACCGGTCTGCAGATCGCCAATGCGTCGTTGCTTGACGAAGCCACCGCGTGCGCGGAAGCCATGACCCTTTGCCACCGCATCAAGGGCAAGGGCGGCCGCAACCGCTTTCTCGTCGCGGAGACCTGTCATCCGCAGAACATCGCGCTCGTCCAGACCCGGGCCGAACCGTTGGGACTCGAAGTGGTCGTGGGGGCGGTGGACAGTTTTGCGATCGACGAAAACGTCTTCGGCATTCTGCTGCAATATCCGGACACCAACGGCACCGTCCATGACCATGCCGATCTGGTGCAACAGGCGCATGACGCCGGCGCCATGGCAGTCGTGGCGACCGATCTACTGGCTTTGACAATGTTGCGCGCGCCCGGCGAATTCGGCGCCGACGTCGCGGTGGGCAACGCACAACGATTCGGTGTTCCCATGGGATACGGCGGACCGCACGCGGCGTTCTTCGCCACCAAGGATGAATTCAAACGCAGCATCCCCGGGCGACTGGTTGGCGTGAGCAAGGACTCAAGGGGACGACCGGGATACCGCCTGACGCTTTCCACCCGCGAGCAACACATTCGTCGCGACAAGGCCACCAGCAACATCTGCACGGCCCAGGCCTTGCTCGCCAACATGTCCGCCATGTATGCCGTCTACCACGGACCGGATGGTCTGCGTGCCATTGCCGGACGGGTGCACAAGCTGACGCAGATTCTCGCCAAGGGGCTGGAACGCCTCGGCCATTGGATTTCCATGGGTGTGCACTTCGACACCATCCGCGTCGGCATCAAGCAGGAATCGTCCGCCAAGGAAGTGCAGGACCTGGGTGAATCGGCCGGCGTCAATCTGCGCAACTTCAATGTGAACGCAGTCGGCATTTCGTTGGATGAAACGACTTCGGTGGAGGATATCGCCACGTTGTTCCGCGTTTTCAACGAAGGCAACGATCCGGACTTCACCGTGGAGGAACTGGCCAAGTCGGTCGATGCGGAGATTCCTGAACCACACCGGCGGAACAGTGAATTCCTGACCCATCCGGTTTTCCAGAATTACCGCTCGGAGACCGAGATGCTGCGTTATCTAAAGCGTCTCGAATCACGCGACCTTTCGCTCACGGCTTCAATGATCCCGCTGGGTTCATGCACCATGAAGCTGAACGCGGCCAGCCAGATGATTCCGATCACCCTGCCCGGCCTGTCGAATCTGCATCCCTTCGCCCCCATCAAGCAGACCCGCGGCTATCTCGACCTCTTCGCCGACCTCGAATATTGGCTGGCGACGATCACCGGGTTTGAAGAGGTATCTTTACAGCCCAACTCCGGGGCGCAGGGTGAGTATGCCGGGTTGATGATCATTCGCGCTTTCCAGAAGAGCAAGGGCCAGGAAAACCGGAACGTATGCCTGATCCCGACCTCGGCCCACGGCACCAATCCCGCCAGCGCAGTGATGACCGGCATGAAGGTCGTGCCGGTCAAGTGTGACGAGGCCGGCAACATCGATGTGGAAGATCTGAAGGCCAAGGCCGCCACGCACGCGAACGATCTGTCCGCCTTGATGGTTACCTACCCGTCCACACACGGTGTGTTTGAGGAAACCATCAAGGAGATCTGTGAAATCGTTCACAGCAATGGCGGACAGGTCTACATGGACGGCGCCAACCTGAACGCCCAGGTCGGACTTTGTCGTCCCGGTGACATGGGCGCCGATGTCTGCCACATCAACCTGCACAAGACTTTCTGCATTCCGCACGGCGGCGGTGGTCCGGGAATGGGACCGATCGGCGTGGCTGAACACCTCATCGATTTCCTGCCTGATCATCCGGTGGTGAACCTCGGCGGCGAAGACCCCATCGGTCTCGTTTCTGCGGCCCCGTGGGGCAGTCCGAACATCCTGCCCATCTCATGGATGTATATCGCGACCATGGGCGCGGCAGGGCTGACCGAAGCCACCAAGGCCGCCATCCTGAATGCCAACTACATTTCCAAGAAACTCGAAAACCATTTTCCAACGCTCTACAAAGGACGTTCCGGTTTGGTCGCCCACGAGTGCATTCTGGATCTGCGAGCATTCAAGAAGACGACGGCCGAGGACGTGGCCAAGCGGCTCATCGATTTCTGTTTCCACGCACCGACGCTTTCCTGGCCGGTCGCGGGCACTCTCATGGTTGAACCGACCGAAAGCGAATCGAAGTTCGAACTCGATCGCTTCTGCGAAGCCATGATCACCATCCACGCCGAAATGACCAAGGTGGAAAACGGCGAGATCGATGCGCAGGACAATCCCCTCAAGAACGCGCCGCACACCGGCGACATGATCGCCGATTCCGGATGGGAACATCCCTATCCCAAAGAACAGGCCGCTTATCCGGTCGAAGGACTGTACGACTTCAAATACTGGCCACCGGTGGGCCGCATCGACAACGTCCACGGCGATCGCAATCCCATCTGCACCTGCGCAGGAATGGAAGAGTTTTCCGAGTAATTTCCACCGTCCGCAGGCGATCATCAACTCCCGCGGGCCGAGAGTCTCCGCGAGCCCCGATCAGAGTCCCGAAGGGACCACAGCTTTCGTCCGCTCTTGCCCGTTCAGGGCATTGAAGTGGGTTCGCGAGGACTCTCCCCCACCGACGCTGTCGATCACTTACACTACGGGCAGAAACATGCTCGCGCTCGTTCATGTGCCCCACGACAATGGACTGGACAAACTGAACGGTGCGGAAATGATCGGCGTCCGATTCACCATGAAGAAGATCAGCAACTTTTCGCGTCGCCGTTTTCTGCAGACCTCAGCCGCCGTTTCCGCGCCGTTCATCCTTCCTTCCGGGATGTGGGGTGCATCCAAGAGCGGCAAGGGACCCAACAGCCGCATCACCCTCGGTCTCATCGGTATGGGACGCAGGCTGACCGGCATTGCCGGTGCGTTCTCCGACTCGCAGGACGTGCAGATGGTGGCGGTGAGTGATTGCGTGGATGACCGCCTGAAGTTCGGCGCCAAGCGGGTGGAGGATCTTTACAAGCAACGCAAGCGCAGTTCGAAGGGACTCGAGCAACACGCGGACTTCCGGGCGATTATCGAGGACAAGTCGATCGATGCCGTCGCCATCGGAACGCCCGATCATTGGCACGCGATCATGTCCGTGATGGCTGCGAACGCCAAGAAACATGTCTACTGCGAGAAACCGCTGACCCGTACCGTCGACGAAGGTCGGGCGGTCGTGAATGCGGCGCGAAACAACAACATCGTGTTCCAGACCGGCAGCCAGCAGCGCACCGAGTATGGCGGTCGTTTCCGTCAGGCCGTGGAATACGTGCGCAGCGGTCGCATCGGTGATCTCAAAGAGGTCTACATCGGTGTGGGCGGACCGGCCGTTGCCGATGATCTGCCGGATCAGAAACTGCCGCCCGGCATTGACTGGGAGATGTGGCTCGGCCCGGCGCCGCAACGCGGCTTCAACGAAGTGCTCTGCCCGATCGGCGTGCACAAACATTTCCCACAGTGGCGTCGCTACAAGGAATACGCCGGTGGCGGTCTGTCCGATATTGGCGCCCACCATTTCGACATCGCGCAATGGGCGATGGATGAGGACGGCAGCGGACCGATCTCGGTTTCCCCTCCCGATGACAAGAACGCCACGGATGGCTTGGTCTTCAAATACAAGTCCGGCATCAAGATGACCCACGGGCGGCAGAAAGGCCGACGCGGATGTCTGTTTGTGGGAACCAGGGGTGAGATCTATGTCGATCGCGGCACCATCGAATCAACGCCGGATGGCATCCTCAAGAAGCCCTTGGACGAGAACGATTTCCATCTGCCGAAGATCGCACCACGTCACCAGTTCAACTGGATCGACTGCATCAAGAGTGGCGAACTTCCCGTGGCCGATGTCGAGATTGGTCATCGCACCAACACGGTGTGTATGCTGGCCAACATCGGTTACTGGCTGCATCGCGATCTCAAGTGGGATCCGCAGAAGGAACGCTTCAAGGGCGACAAGGGTGCAAACGAACTCATTTATCATCGGGACCGCTCGCCTTGGGACAAAGCACTTGCCTGAAACTCAATTTGAAACCGAACAAAAGATGATTCGCACTCTACTCTCACTTGTCACCGCGTTCGCATTCCTTCAGGCGCCTGAGATGACGGCCGCAAAACCCAACGTCCTCGTAATCCTGGTCGACGATCTCGGCATCTCCGACCTGTCCTGTTACGGGGCCAAGGACCTGAAATCCCCTCAGCTCGACCAATTGGCGAGCGAGGGCATGAAGTTCGACAACTACTACGCGAACTGCCCGGTATGTTCGCCAACCCGCGCCTCGTTGATCACCGGTCGCTATCCGGACGTGGTGGGTGTACCCGGCGTCATCCGCAGTCATCCGGCCAACTCCTGGGGATTCCTCGATCCCACGGCCGTCACGCTGCCTCAGATCATGAAGAAGGTCGGTTACGACACTGCCATGGTTGGCAAGTGGCACCTCGGCATCTGGTCACCCAATCGACCGAACGAAAAGGGCTTCGATTGGTTCAAAGGCTTCCTTGGCGACATGATGGACGATTACTGGCATCACCGCCGGCATGGAACGAACTACATGTACTTCAACGAGAAGGAGATTGATCCGAAAGGTCACGCCACGGATCTGTTCACCGACTGGGCCGTTGACTACGTGAAGGGTCGCAAGAATCAGAAGAATCCATGGTTCATGTATCTGGCCTACAACGCGCCTCACACGCCCATTCACCCGCCGGAAGATTGGGTGAAGAAGGTAAAGGCTCGCGAAAAGGGCATTGCTGACAAACGAGCCAAACTGGTTGCGCTGATAGAACACATGGACGACGGCATTGGCAAGGTGCTGAAAACCATCAAGGATTCAGGTCAGGAGAAGGACACCCTGGTCATCTTCTCTTCAGACAATGGCGGACAGCTGAACGTCGGCGCGAATTGTCTCCCGTGGCGCGACGGCAAGCAGGCGATGTATGAAGGTGGACTGCGCGTGGCGGGCATCGCCAAGTGGCCCGATCGGATCAAGGCCGGCAGCAGCACGAAGCACATTGCCGCCACGATGGACATCATGCCGACGCTGGCGGAACTGACCGGGGCGCCGATCAAACACGAGATCGATGGTATCTCTTACCTGCCGACCTTGCTTGGCAAGAAGGGACAGAAGCAACACGACGAACTCTACTTCTGCCGCCGCGAGGGCAACAACCGCTACCAGGGACTCACCACCCAGGCGCTGCGCCGGGGAGATTGGAAGGTGCTTCAGAACAGCCCGTTCGCCCCGATCGAGTTGTACAATCTGAAGAACGATCCCTACGAAACCAAGAACCTCGCCAACTCCCACCGCAAGGTTTTCAACGACATGACGACCCGTCTGCGGGTCCATATTCAGAACGGCGGCCGAGTGCCATGGCAACCACCGGCAAAGAACTAGGGGTCACGATTGATCTCTCCGGTCGTACTGCTGTCGTCACCGGCGGCGGTCAGGGACTGGGTCGTGCCACGGCCGGTCGCCTCCATGCCGCGGGCGCCAATGTCGCGATCAACTACTTTGCCGATCCGGACGGATTGAATCGTTCGCGGGCCGAGGAAGCAGTTGCAGAACTCGGCAAACGCGCGTTTGCCGTGGAAGCCGATGTTCGCGATCGGCAATCTGTGGCCCGGATGTTGGATGCAGCGATCGAGCGATTCGGTTCGCTGGACATGGTGATCAACAACGCCGCCGTGCTTCGGGACCGTTCGTTGAAAAAGATGGAGGACGCGGATTGGGACGCGGTCATCCAGACCAATCTCACTGGCGTTTACAATGTCTGTAAGGAATCTGCCGGACGATTGGCCGATGGCGGTCGCATCGTCAGCATGGCATCCATATCCGGTTCCATCGGCTTCTTCGGTCAGGCCAACTACTCGGCAGCCAAAGCCGGAGTCGTAGGTTTAACCAAGGTGTTGAGCAAGGAACTGGCTCGCCGGCGGATCACCGTGAACGCGGTCGCGCCCGGCGTGGTATTGACCGAGATGGGCAAGTCCATTCCCGAAGAAGCCCGCGCGGAGATGTTGAAGACCGTTCCGCTTGGCCGCTTTGGAGAACCTGACGAAATTGCCAATGCGATTCTCTTTCTTTGCAGTCCACTGGCCGACTACATCACGGGCCAGACCATCCACGTGAACGGCGGCTGGTTCGGAT
>JAYPXF010000189.1:0-9290 GCA_038154405.1 Verrucomicrobiales bacterium
CGAGAACCGTCCGGGGTGGTGGTCGATGGGGATGGGGATGTCTACGTGACGGAACAGTTCTATCATCTGGTCCGCAAGGCGGTCGGAACGGATTTCAGCGGCCCGACGGGTGTGGGCGGCGGTGACACGGGATCCACCACCACGATCAATCCGCCCGATCTCAGCTTCACGCCCAACTCGGGATACTATCCGCTCGGACAAAGCATCACCGTGAGCTCTCCCAGTGCGTTGGTCTTCTATACGACCGATGGCACGGATCCCACGACCAATGCCACGCCGGTGTTGATGACCAACGGGGTCGGGACTATCAAGTGGAAGAATTCCACCAACGATCTGAGCGCGCTGCGGGTGGCGTCATTCGTGGTGAGCGGCACCAACATCGCCGGCACCAATGTGAGCGGCGTGGCGGTGACCACCAATAGCATCGGGATCCCGCCCGGATTGAACACCAACCTGGTGGGGGGCATCGGCGCGACGGTCATGGTCCCGGTGGTGGTGAATCTGCCGGCGGGCGAGAAACTGCGGACCTTGAGTTTCCGGCTTGAGGTCAGTGCCAACGGCGCCGCGCCGATCATTCCGGACACCTTTGATGCGGTTTCGATCACCACGAACGATTTCATTCCGTTGGTGACCGGGGATGGCGATGTTGAGGGGGCGGCGAGATTCAGCGTCACGCCGTACTCGTTTGCGACCACGCGCGGCCTGAGCATCAACTTCGTCGGCACCAACGCCAACATGTCCGTGAGCGGCTTCGCGGTGGTGGCGATGTTGGCGGTTCCCATCCCCAGCACGGCCGGTGAAGGCGACAGCTATCAGATTGACGTCCTGCTGCCCACGGCCACCTCGGACACGGCCGGTACGGACCTGATCCTGAATGCCGGGCCGTCGCGGACGCTCACGGTCACCAACATCAGTTACCTGGTGGGGGACAGTTCTCCGGCCGGCTGGTACAATGCCGGTGACTTCGGCAACGTCCCGGACGGCACCGGCGGCGGACAGTTGCTTCTGAGTGACGTGAACAACGCGTTCAATGCCTCGGTGGGAATTCGACCGCCTTATCCGTTCAGTGACGTTTTCAACGCGATGGATGTGTTCCCTGAGGACACCGCGGGCACGGTCGGCGGTGACGGCCAGATTCGCTTCCTCGACTGGCAGATCATTCTCCTGCGGCAGCAACACCTCAACACCAATCCGATTTTTGGCATCAGCCAAACGAACTGGTCGCGCAAGTGGAGTGCCGGCGGTTCGTTGACCACCACCGTCACGAATCTGAACAGCACGCGCGTCGCCACCTCGCTGGCCGCGTCGCAGCCGGGCCTGGTTTGGGAACGGCAGGTGCTGATGACGGTGGGCGGTGCGGAATTCGTCCAACCGGGAGGTTTGATCAGCGTTCCTGTCCACGCCCGCGTCGGTGCGGCGGCCAGTCTGTCAGGTCTTCAGTTCCGGGCGGTTGTCAGACCCTCCGCGGGCGCGTTGCCGCTGGCGGCGCCGGTTACATTCAACTCGGAGCATCCCGGCGAACGCCAAAGTCGGGGTTCCCTTTCGGACGTCGCCGTAGCCTGGGATCTTGGGCAGCTGAATTTCGCCGCCGGCAGCAGCAATCGTCTGGGGCACATCCTCTTCACGATTCCGCTGACAACTCCGGCGGGAAGCTGTTACTCCGTGGCTCTTGAAGCCACGGATGGTTCCCCCATGCCGCCCACGCAATACCAGTTTGAAACCCGCGAAGGATGTGTGTGGGTCGCCACGGCCGCGGCTGCTCCGACCCGCCTGGTGTCATCCGAATGGCACGGCAGATTCTTTGCCAACGGGTCCCCGGCGTCGGGAGACAACGACGACGCGGATGGTGACGGTTTTGCGAATATCTTGGAATACATCGCCGGTACGAATCCGACGAACGCCAATTCGGTGTTGCGGCTCGATCGCGCCGTGCAGGCCGGTGGCGGGGCACCGGTGTTTGAACTCCTGAGCGCACCTGGCAAACGCTACGTGCTGGAGTATCGGAATGCCGCGGGAGCCGGACAGTGGATCCCCGCGTTGACCAATCTGGGCGACGGCCGGGTGATCCAGCTTCCCTTGGCGAACGGCAACAACGGCACACGCTTCTATCGGCTGCGGGTCAGCCCTTGAGAGACTGAATGAGTGTTGAAGGCAGACAATTGAATGATCGTTCCACGCGACTTGTGAAGTTTGCGGTTGCCGTGGCGGCTATACTCATGGCGGCCCTCACGCCGACGCTCGGCCAGTCGTTGAGTACGGTGGTGACGAACAATGCCGCCACACCTCCGGGAATCGTCGAGCCACACTCGTTGGTCACCGATTCCAACGGCACGATCTTCTTCACGGACCAAGGCGGGATCTTCGGCATTGGCGAATCCGCCCATCGCGTCCTTTCCTACAATCCGACCACCGCGATCCTGACGATTCTGGCCGGGGACTTCAACGGACGCTCGGGAACGAATTCGGGAACGGGAATCACCGCCCGCTTCTTCAATCCCGCCGGCCTGGTGATTGCCCGCGGCGGTCTGTTGGTGGCCGATTCGGGCAATCATGCGATCCGCTACGTGGGCTTTGACGGAGTGGTGACGAACATCGCCGGTTCACCGGGACAACCCGGCTTTGTGAACGGCACGGGTTCGGCCGCGCGCTTCAACACGCCGATCGGTCTGGCGGTTGATGCTTCCGGAAACATCTACGTGGCTGACTCGATCAACAACGTGGTCCGCAAGATCGACAGCTCGGATGTCGTGACCACCTACGCCACGGGATTCAGTCAACCCAACGGACTGGCCGCCGGGGAAAATGGCGAGATCTGGGTCGCCGACACGTTGAACAATCAGATCAAGGCCATCCTTGCAGACCAGTCGGTGGTGGTGCGGGCGGGGCAGGGGACCGCGGGGTTCGCCGACTCGTTTCCCGACGCGTCGCAGGCCCTGTTGAGCGGTCCGCGATCGGTGCTTTGGATGGGGGTCGGAGCCGGTCTGTTGATCTCCGATACGGGCAATCATGTCGTGCGGCGTCTTTTCACCAACACCACGACATCGACCTACACGATTGAGACATCCGTGGGTGGTGCCGGGGAAGCCGGATTCACGGACGGCGACACGGCCGCCGCCCGCCTGAGTTCTCCCTTGGGGCTCAGCGGAGACGTGTTGGCGGGGGCATTCCTGGTGGTGGATTCGGCGAATCGTGGCATTCGTCGCATTCAGCAGACGGCGGCCCTGCCACCGATCTCCGATCCGCGCGTGGGATACGTCGTGTTGGAGGAGGATTCACTCGGCAACGTCGCGACCCGCCTGGTGTCCGTGACGCATTCCACCTTCAACAACGAGGTGCCAATCCAGATCGTCGCGGAAAGCGGGGTCAATACCTTTTACACGTTCGCCGATACCCCCACCAACGTGTTCATCGACACGGTGCCCGACCCGACGGATGCCAGCCCGCAGGCGACATCGTTTGTCGAGGGCGGGACCACGTTGCCCGCCTCGATCATCCAGAACATCGTGCCGGATATGACCATGAAGGCGCAGAGCTCGCAGGACGGTCGGGTGTCCAGCGCCATTGTCAGTGCGCGTTTTCAGTTCAAGGTCTCCAATCCTGAAGTGGCCGGGGACAACGCCGCGGCATTTGTGCTCAACAACCTGACCACCAATTCACAGATGTATTACACCGTGGACGGCAGCGAACCGACGAACGCCTCGCCGAGTCTCGGACCGGTCACGCCCGGGAGTTCGCTCTCCTTCAATCTCACCAGCAGCAACCTGGTGTTCAAGGCCAAGGCCTTCAAGACCGGCTTCGAGCCGAGTGCCACGATCTCCAACGTGTTCTCCGCCACCGACTTCACCGCCAATCGCATGAGCTTCGGTTTCGAAAGCGGCGTGGCATCGAGTTCTTTTCGCGCGGCTTCGGGCTCGACCTTTTACGCGCCGGTCACCATGACCCTGCTGGATGATGCCCAGTTGATGATGTCCCTGCAGTTCGGACTGATGGTTACCAACGATACCGGTCCCGCGGTGACTGCGGGCGCGGTGGGTTACGATTCGGCATTGCGCCGACTGCTTGGCACGGGTGAATTCGAACAGATTCCGCCGCAGATGTTTGTGGGACTGCAGACGCAGACCGTGACCATCGGCACGGCCACCATCACGAACATTTCCTCGGTCATGACCAACCTCATGACGACCAACACCGCTATCAACCTCTTGTCGGTCGGATATCTGGAGCGGCGCTTGGGCACCAACCTGTTCAACTCGGCGGAACAGACGCTGATCCAGTTCTCGCAGGCGCATGACGTGTTGTTTCAGGCTGCCAACCAGAAGGTGGTCATCGGTGGTTTCTCCTTCACCGTGCCAGGCGGAGCGACCAACGGGCAGGAATATCGCATCCACCTCATCCGCCCGTCGGCCACGGCGGACGGGATTTCCAGGGACGTGTTCATTGACGCCCCGACCAACGGCTCACTCACCACCGCCAGTCCGATCAACGCGGTGAAGACCGTGGTGGTGGCTTCCCCACATTACCTCGTGGGGGACGTGGCGCCGTTCCGCTGGTGGAATGCCGGAGACTTTGGGGACACGAACATCTTGAACAATGACATCCTGTCCGTCTTCCGCGCGGCGGTGTACGACATCAACCTGCCGCTCGCGGGCAGCGATTTTGCGGATGCCATGGATGCCTGCTGCGGGACGGCCGTGTTGGATGCTGGTACCGGGCATCTGATCTCCAACGGCGGCACGATTTCCACCGCGGCGATTCACAGCGGGAATGACACTGCGATCAATTCCTCGGTGTTCGGTGATGGGACCCTGGACGTGGCCGACATCTTCGTTCACTTCCGGCGTTCGCTCGACCCGACGCTGACCAATTACGTGCGCTTCCGCTCGAATGGCGTGCATTACGCCATCGCCACTTCCAACCTGTTCCGCGGGCAGGCCACGTCGCTCAAACCGGGGACGGCGACCGGGCCCATTGCCGGAATTCCGCGACAGATTTCGACCACTGGTTCCACCACCTCCGAACGCCGGATCGTCTTCTCCGCGGACGCGGTCAACGCCACGGCCGGTCAAACCGTCTCCGTTCCCGTTCGGGCCGAGGTGATCGGATCCGATCCCATGCGGGTGTTGGCTCTGAACCTGAATGTGCGGCCGATTGCCAGCTCTGATCCCAGCGTGCCGCCGTTGGATGCGCAGGTTGCCTTTACTCCCGCCGCCGCGCTGGGACTGCCCCAGTTCTCCCTCGCAACCAGTCTGGACAATGTTTCAGCTGCCTGGCTGGATCCGAGCATTGCGGGTCTGTCTGGAAACGCGCTGGTCGGGCATCTGCAGATCAAGATTCCTGCTGCGGCCGGACCGAACGCCGCCTACGCGATCGAATTCCAAAGCGTCTCCGCCTCGGCGACCGGGGTTGATTCCATTGCTTCCCAGATCGTCGATGGACTCGTCAGCCTGGGCAACGTCTTCCACTCCAGCCTGGACGACGGCATTCCCGATGAGTGGCGTCTGCGTTTCTTCAAGACCGCCAAGCTCGCCGAGAATCTGCTCATCGCCGACACCGCGGACGCCGATGGTGACGGCTTCCTCAACTGGCAGGAATTTCGCGCCGGTACGAACCCCGCCGAAGCGAAGTCCGCCCTGCAGATGCTCAGCGAGAAGATTCTGAATCTGAGCGGCACCACCGAAGCCGTCCGCCTCCGGTTCCCGACCGTGGGGGGCAAGACCTACGTCGTGGAGTATTCCGACAATCCCTCCTCCGGCGTCTGGACCACCCTCAGCGCCAACGTCACCGGCACGGGTGCCCACCTCGATTATACTGCCGCCGCCGGAACGGGCGGCACGCCCCGCTTCTTCCGCGTCCGCCTTGTGGAACCTTGATTCTAGTTGGCGGGCTCTGTCTTATTTGTGCGCGGTTCCTACGTCGCCTGCGACTCCATCACCGTCACCGCGTTTTCTTGGATGGTGCAGAGCTCGACGATCTGCTCCCGGCAGAATCGGATGCAAATAGGGGGAGCCTGAACTGGAATGTCTTTCTGATGATAAGCCTCGAACCACCGGTGGCTTGCCTGCAATTGTTTCTCGGCCTGTTCCAATGCCCAAGGCCGAGCAGGATTGGTCCCGAACTGGTCTTGAGGTCGTGGCGCAGGAATCCGCATGCGTCGTCCGACGTTTTCGGTCCGGCTTCGTAGTTAACCGGTTCAGCTTCATTAAATCTCTCGAGCCATATATGGGTTTCTCGTGACTCAACAGGACGGCCGGAATTCGGAAAATCGGACTTTGTGAAAAAAATCACAAATTCAATCTTGTGATTTGAAAGGGGCGAAATTAGCTTCGCTGGACCCCGAAATCGGGACCTGTCCTATGGAAACCAAAGAGATCGGCTACAACTCGAAAATCGAGGGAAATGTCGTCGTGACACGCGTTGATGCGGCGATCGATTGGTGCCGGAAACAGTCGCTTTGGCCGATGCCGATGGGGCTGGCCTGTTGCGCGATTGAGTTGATGGCGGCAGGGGCTTCCAAGTTCGATATTTCGCGTTTTGGCGCGGAGGTGATGCGGTTTTCTCCCCGGCAGGCGGATGTGATGATTGTCGCTGGCACGGTCACCTACAAGATGGCTTTGGCGGTTCGCCGCATTTACGACCAGATGCCGGCGCCCAAGTGGGTGATTTCGATGGGGGCTTGTGCGTCCACCGGTGGCATGTATCGCAGTTACGCCGTGCTGCAGGGAGTCGACAACATTCTTCCCGTAGATGTTTATGTCGCCGGCTGCCCGCCGCGGCCGGAAGCGCTGTTGGATGCGCTGATCAAGCTTCAAAACAAGGTTCAAAACGAGCCGGCCCTGTCCCAAGGGGCTGCCGCCTGAGCCGGATACTTCTCGCTTGTGACCGCACTGGAAGCCGCTAACAAGATCAAAGCCAAGTTTGGGGACAACATCTCCGAGCCGGCGGAGTTTCGCGGCGAGGTGACGATTGAGCTGGCCGATGCCACCAAGATCGCGACGGTCTGCAAGTTCGCGAAAGAGAAGCTGAAGTTCAACATGCTGCTCGATCTGTCGAGCCTGGACAATTATGGCACTGATCCGCGTTGGACGGTCGTTTACGAGCTCTACAGCATTGATCGGAATGTTCATCTGCGCATCAAGACCGACGTGAGCGAGGAAAAGTCGGAATTGCCGACGGTCAGCGGGGTTTGGGCGACGGCCGATTGGCACGAGCGAGAGGTTTACGATTTGATGGGGATTCGCTTCAAGGATCACCCGGATCTGCGACGTATTCTGATGTGGGAAGGCTATCCACATCATCCGCTGCGCAAGGATTTTCCGCTCGCGGGCAAGTCGACGGACGTTGCCGAGGTAGCGTTCACCGAGATTGCACCGTTGGAAGGCGGACCGTTTGTCACCCAAGCCAGCGGTGAGGACAGCATTGCCCGCGAACCCCGTTCGCGTAACCCGGAAGAGTGATGGCGACGAACACCGAGGACATCGAGATTCACGATCCCGCAGCCATGGCGGCGGCGACTGCTGCTTCGTTGGCGGAGGGCCACGGGCTGCGCGAACTCGATGGCGAGAAACTGGTGCTCAACATGGGCCCGTCGCATCCCTCGACGCACGGCGTGCTCCGCATCGTGCTGGAGCTCGATGGCGAAGTGGTGACGAAGGCGGTGCCGGACATCGGTTACCTCCATCGAGGTGACGAGAAGATCGCCGAGAACATGACTTACAACCAGTTCATCCCGTATACGGATCGACTGGATTACCTGGCCCCGCTCGCCAACAACGTTGCCTATTCCCTGGCGGTGGAAAAGCTGCTGGACGTTCACGACAAACTCCCGCCCCGTTGCCAGTACCTGCGAGTCATCTGTTGTGAGATGGCCCGGATCTCGGCGCACCTGCTGGGCTTGGGCGCGTTCGCCATGGACGTCGGTGCGTTGACGGTGTTCCTGCACACGTTCACCGAGCGTGAGAAGATCTATACGCTTTGCGAAGCGTTGACCGGCTCGCGATTCACCACGAGTTACACCCGTGTCGGGGGCATGTCCCGGGACACACCGAAAGGCTGGATCGATGCCGTGGAGAAGTTTTGTGACGAGGTGGAGGTCAATTTTGATGAAACGGAAACGCTGCTGACTCGCAACCGTATCTGGGTGGATCGCACGAAAAACGTCGGGATCATTACCGGCGAAGAGGCGATCGACTTCGGTCTGACCGGTCCGAATCTGCGTGGGAGCGGGGTGGCATACGACGTGCGCAAGGCAACGCCTTATCTCGTCTACGACCAGCTTGATTTCGATGTTCCGGTTGGTTCGGTTGGTGATTCGTATGACCGTTACCTCGTTCGTGTAGAAGAGATGCGGCAGAGCGTCCGCCTCATCCGTCAGTGCATCAAGGCGTTGCCCGGTGGTCGTGACAATGATTCGAACGAACCGATCAACCTGAATGACGGGAAAATCGTTTTGCCCAAGAAGGACAAGGTGCTGACCAGCATGGAGGAATTGATCCATCAGTTCATGTTGGTGACGCAGGGCATGAACGCGCCGAAGGGCGAGGTCTATTTCGGTGCCGAGAATCCCAAGGGTGAACTTGGATTCTACATTCACAGCCTCGGAGGCGGTTCGCCGAACCGGCTGAAGATTCGTGGTCCTTCATTTGTGAACCTGAGCATCCTGTCCAAGCTTTTGCCCGGCTGTCTGATCAGCGATGTGGTGACGATCCTGGGATCGATCGATTTTGTGATGGGGGAATGTGACCGATGAGCTATCGCCCCGGAAAGAAACTCCTCGAAGAGGTTGAGAAGCGGATTTCGCATTATCCGGAGAAGCGGAGTGCTTCCCTGATGATCCTGCATGCCGTGCAGGAGAAGGATGGCTACATTTCCGAAGAAGCCGTGGAGTGGGTCGCCAAGAAGCTCGATCTGCAGCCGATCAACATCCACGAACTGTTGACCTTTTACCCCATGTTCCGGCAGGAGGAGCCGGGTAAGTATGTCATCAAGGTCTGTCGCACGTTGAGCTGTGCGCTCGGTGGTTCCGGTGATCTGTACAAGAACCTGTGCAAGAAGATCAAAGTGGACCCTTCGAAGCACCACGGGATGCAGACCTCGAAGGACGGCAAGTTTTCAATTGAGTTTGTGGAGTGTCTCGCCAGTTGCGGGACTGCCCCGGTGATGATGGTTAACGAGGATTTCCACGAAGGCGTTTCGAAAGAGAATGCCGAAAAGATTCTGGCGAAGTGCAAATGAAGAAGTGGCAGCCCGACAAGGATTTGAACCCTGACAAACAGAACCAGAATCTGCTGTGC
>JAYPXF010000189.1:9300-11778 GCA_038154405.1 Verrucomicrobiales bacterium
CCGCCCCGGTGATGATGGTCAACGAGGATTTCCACGAGGGCGTGACGGATGAGAACGCCGAACAGATTCTGGCGAAATGCAAATAGGGAAACGGAAGGAATGGCAGCCCGACAAGGATTTGAACCCTGACAAACAGAACCAGAATCTGCTGTGCTACCGTTACACCATCGGGCTGTGATGGGGCGGACAAAGTAAGAACTTTTTAGCAAGAGTCAAGACAATGGCCAAAGAATATCGCCTCATATTGAAGCATGCCGATGCCGAGGGTTACACCCCGGACATCAAGTGCTATATGAAGCACGGCGGCTACAAGACGCTCGAAAAAGTCCTCAAATCGCGGGGCAAGAAACAGGGCGACAAGGCCTTCTCTCCGCAGGAATGGCTGCGGGAGGAAGTGAAAGCATCCGGTCTCCGCGGACGCGGTGGAGCGGGCTTCAGCGCCGGTCTGAAATGGTCGTTTGTCGATCGTCGCAGCGGCAAGCCGATCTACCTGATCTGCAACGCGGACGAGTCGGAACCCGGCACGTTCAAGGACCGCCAGATCATCCACAAGGATCCGCATCAGCTCATTGAAGGGATGATCATCTCCTGTTGGGCCAACGATGTGAATCTGGCCTACATCTACATTCGCGGTGAGTTTCCCGAAGGCGCACGCATTCTGGAAAACGCCATCGAAGAGGCGAAGAAGAGGAAGTTTCTCGGAAAGAACATCTGCAAGAGCGGTTACAACCTCGAAATGCATGTCCACCGCGGAGCCGGTGCCTACATTTGCGGAGAAGAAACCGGCCTCATTGAGTCGCTGGAAGGCAAGCGTCCGTATCCGCGCATCAAGCCTCCTTACTTTCCGGCCGTGCTCGGTCTCTACATGTGCCCGACGATCGTCAACAACGTCGAGACGCTGTGTGCGGTCAAGCACATCGCCAAGATGGGCTCCAAGAAATATGCCGAACTCGGCACGCCCAACAACACCGGCACCCGGATCGTCAGCCTGAGCGGCCACGTGAATCGTCCGGGTTACTACGAGATCGAGGTCGGCAAGGCAACGTTGGGCGACCTGATCTTTGGTGAGAATTTCGGACAAGGGCTCCGCGAAGGCCGCGAGTTGAAGGCGATCATTCCGGGTGGCTCGTCAGCCAAGGTCTTCAAGGCGGGAGAAAAGTTCAAACTCAAGAAACGTCAGCCGGACGGATCGACCGAGGAGAACGAGGTCGAGTTGCTCGATCTGCCGTATGACTTTGACTCCTTGATGGCCGCCGGATCCATGTCCGGTTCCAGCGCGATCATCGTGATGGATGACTCGACGGACATCGTCGATGCGTTGTCGAACGTTTCCGATTTTTATGCCCACGAGAGTTGCGGTCAGTGCACGCCTTGCCGCGAAGGTTCCTTGTGGATGTCCAAGGCCCTCCACCGGTTGACCCACGGCGAAGGTCGCAAGGAAGATGCTCAATACCTGACCGACATCGCCACGAACATCCAAGGCCGCACGGTCTGTGCATTCGGTGAGGCCTGTTCCTGGCCGGTGTTGAGTTTCGTGGACAAGTTTAGAGACGAATTTGAAGCCCGCGGAGCGGAGGACGAAGCCAAGCGCGCGGAAGGCGCGGCCAGGACCTCCGACATGAAGATCGCGGCGAGTCCGAACAGTTGATTTAGGCACACGATGGCAGCCAAGAAAGCAGCGAAAAAGAAAGCCGCCCCGAAGAAGGCCGCCGCCAGGAAGGCGGCTCCAGCCAAGGTTGAGGCGGCTGTCGCGGCCGCTCCTCCTCCGCCGCCGGAGATGGTGAAGATCAAGATCGACGGCGAAGAGGTTGAAGTCCCGCGGATGTCGAAGGATCACAACGGGAAGCCGCGTCCGACCACGATGCTTGAAGCCTGCAAGATCGCAGGCAAGGAAGTTCCCCATTACTGCTACCATCCCAAGCTCGAGGTCGCCGGCAACTGCCGCATGTGTCTGGTGGAATTCGGCATGCCCGCCATGGGACCGGACCGCAAGCCGATCGTGAATGACGACGGATCATTCAAGGTCAACAAGATGCGACTGCCGTATGATCCGTCGTTGCCGCGCGGTGCGATCGCCTGTGCCACCCCGATTGCGCCGGGCATGGAGATTTATCCGAGTTCCGACTGGACGAAGAAGATGCGCGAAGGCGTGTTGGAATCGTTGCTGATCAATCACCCGCTTGATTGTCCGATCTGCGACCAGGCCGGTGAGTGCAAACTGCAGGAATACTCGATTGAACACGGGCAGGCCGAAAGTCGCTTTGTCGAACCGAAGGTCCACAAACCGAAGGCGCAGGATTTGGGACCGCGCATCATGCTGGACGCGGAACGTTGTGTTCTCTGCACGCGTTGCATCCGCTTCAGCCGTGATGTCGCCGGGGACGATGCGCTGGGGATTGTCAATCGGGGCAGCTTTAACTCCATCGACACCGCGCCGGGCCATGTTTTCGACAACAACTACACGCTCAACACCGTGGA
>JAYPXF010000189.1:11788-13817 GCA_038154405.1 Verrucomicrobiales bacterium
AACCGGATCTCCGCGTATCCCGGTTCGCAGTTTGACAATAATTACACGCTGAACACCGCGGATCTCTGTCCGGTGGGCGCGTTGACCTCCAAGGATTTCCGCTTCCAGATGCGTGTCTGGTTCCTCAAGGAAACCAAGAGCATCTGCACCAGTTGCGGCACGGGCTGCAACATTGTGGTGGGTTCGCGCGAAGAAAAGATCCAGCGTTTCGAACCGCGTGACAACGATGCGGTCAATTCCTGCTGGATGTGCGATTCCGGGCGTTTGAATTACAAGTGGATCGGTCGCGCCGATCGTTTGGGGCACGTGACCGGCAAGCGGTTCACGGAACGCAAGCAACTTGGCAGTTGGACCATCGCGCTGAAAGAGATTTCCGAGATTCTTTCTAGTGCCGAGAAGGGTTCGGTTGCCATTGTCGGTTCCGCCCGGCAGACCACCGAAGAGCTTTATCTCCTCAAGAAACTGGCCGACCAGACCGGTGCGATCACCGATTCCATCGAGCGCGAAGGGGAAGGGGATGACCTGCTGGTGGCCGAGGACAAGAACCCGAACAGCAATGGCTGCCGCCTCACGCGCTTCTGCAACACCGAGCTGGGCATTCACCTGACCGACATCGCCGAAGGCATCAAGAGCGGCAGAATCAAGACGCTCATTGTGTTTGGGGAAGATGTGACCAAGGCCGGTATTTCGATCCATCAGCTGGGCAAGCTGGAAAACCTGATTGTGAGCGATGTGCTGCCGAGCGAAACGACGCGTCATGCGCACTACCTGTTGCCGGGTTGCGCGGTGGCTGAGAAGCGCGGCACGATGATCAACACCAAGGGCCGCCTGCAGAAGTTCTTCAAGGCGGTCGAGGGTCCCGGAGAAGCTCGACCGGAATGGGAGTTTCTCCATGATTTGGTGCACAACGTCACCGGTAAGGACGGTTTTAATTCGATTGAAGGACTCTTCAATCAGATGGCCAAAGAAGTGCCCGCCTTTGACGGCTTGGAATGGGCGAAGATCGGCGATCAGGGTGTGGATGTGGAAATCTGACGCATGGACTGGGAACTCATAGTATTCAATTGCGTGAAGGTGCTCGTCGTGTTCGGCGTGGCCCTGACCGGTTGCGCCTACGCGGTGCTGGCCGAGCGCAAGGTGTCCGCATTGATCCAGGATCGCGTGGGGCCGAACCGGGTGGCCTTCCCGCTCATCGGGAGCATCCCTGTCATCGGTCCGTTCCTGACCAAACTCGGTATCTGGCAGCCGTTGGTGGACGGACTGAAGACGTTGGTCAAAGAAGACTACACGCCGGATCATGTCCGCAAAGTCTACTACTGGCTTGCCCCGATGATCGCGATGTTGCCGGCGATCCTGGTCTTGGCGGTAATCCCATTCGGCTCGACGCTGAACTTTGGTTCCGTTGCGGGCTATGAAATCGGCGTACAAAAGATGGTCATCGCCGATCTGAATGTCGGTATCCTCTACACTTTCGGCATCGTCTCACTTTCGGTTTACGGCATTGTGTTGGCGGGTTATGCGGCCAACTCGAAGTATCCGTTCCTCGGAGGTATTCGCAGCAGTGCGCAGATGATCTCCTATGAGATTGCCATGGGCATGTCGGTGATTCCCGTGTTCATGATGGTGGGGGATCTGAACCTGGGTGAAATTATAAAGTATCAGTCCGACAACAGTTGGATGCTTTTCCTGCCCGGCGCGGGGCAACATCCTGCCGATTTTGGTATTTGGGCCTGTATGCTGGTTTCATTCATCATCTTCACGGTTGCCGCGTTCGCGGAAACCAACCGCTTGCCGTTCGATCTGCCGGAAGCGGAAACGGAACTGGTCGCCGGCTTCAATACGGAATACAGCTCCATGCGCTTCGCGATCTTTTTCATGGGTGAATACATCGCCATGATCGCGGGATGTGCGATGATTGTAGTGCTTTTCTGCGGCGGTTGGATGTTGCCCATTCCCGGATACGATGTTCGCGCTCAGGATCTTACGACGGGATTGATTCAGATCCTGAGTTTCGGTGTTAAGACCGCGT
>JAYPXF010000190.1:0-13496 GCA_038154405.1 Verrucomicrobiales bacterium
GTGCAACCCTTTGCCGGCAACAATTGTCCGTTGGTCCTTCATTCTCGTCACGATTCCGCCGGGTGTTCCGTTGTCTCCGGTGAAAATGATCAACGTGTTGTTGCCTATGCCCAGTCTTTCCAAGTGCGCCACCAAACGACCTACAATGGTGTCCGTATATTCCACCATGTCCTTGAAGAATCTCGGATTCTGCTGATGCCGATTACCGTTCTTCCACTCCTCGCTAAGCGGCGTCGGTTTGAAAGGGGCATGCGTGAGAATCATCGGATAGTAGGCAAAGAACGGTTTGTTCTCTCCCACACAGTTTTCCATGAAGTCCATGAGATACTGCGCGCACACGTCCGGTCCATAGGCGCCATCGAAGACCTGAAGTTTCGGCTTCTTCGAGCGCCGCTCGAAATACAGCAGACTGGGATCGGCAAACCGGATCCGGGTAGTCTTCTCCTTGCCGATCTTCACGTTCCACAGGCAATACTCGTCGAAGCCCGCTTCAGCCGGAGTCTGGCCGCTGCCCCCACCATCAAGCTGCCACTTGCCAACGACGGCCGTACGATAACCACCCGCCTGCATCATGTGACCGAAAGTGCGTTCGCCCTTTTTGAGTTCACCAAACTCCGTGTAGTTCCGGAAGTAATAACGCCCTGTCATGATCTGCACGCGAGTCGGCGTGCAGAGCGGTTGTGAATAGCAATAGTCGAATCGCGCACCGTTCTTGGCCAATCCGTCAAGGTGCGGCGTCTGGTATGAAGCGCTGCCATAACAACTCAGCCCTTCGAAGCCAAGGTCATCCGCCATGATCAGAAGAACGTTCGGGCGATTGGTGGCCGCCAGATCAAATCCATGAGCAACGACGAACGAAGCGACGAACAGTTGAACTAAACGCATCCGCCTACTAAAGCCACCTACCCGCCGTGGATCAACGCGATTCAGGTCGCGGACATGAATTTGGCAATCCCTGCTATTCGGAGGCGCCGGGCAACTCGGCGGTCTGGTCTTCCTCGGATTCGTCCTCGCCCTCTTCGCTGATGACCGGAGCAATGGCCTGCAGTTTGTCGGCACCGGAAACATCGATAAGTTTCACACCCTGGGTGTTGCGCCCGGCTTCGCGGACATCGCGGACCCGGGTGCGGACCATCTGGCCCTTGGTGGTGATCATCATCATCTCGTCGTTCTCGCGAACACTCAAGGCACCCACCACGCCCCCGGTCTTTTCGGTGGTCTTCATCGTGATGATCCCCTTCCCGCCGCGGCTTTGAACACGGTATTCGTCGAAGGCCGTCCGTTTGCCGATGCCGTTTTCGCCGGCAACGAGCAAGGTGTGATCGGACTCCACAATAGCGAGACCGATGAGCCGGTCACCCTTGGTGAGGTTGATGCCACGAACACCGGTAGAATTGCGGCCCATGCAGCGGACGTTCTCTTCATTGAAGCGAATACTGAGTCCCTTGTTGGTGATGAGCACGACCTCGTCGTGACCATCGGTCAGCTTCACCTCAATCAGGTCGTCCCCTTCGGCAATCTTGATCGCGATGATGCCGCCCTTGCGGACATTGGCGAAATCACTCAGCGCAGTCTTCTTGACCGTGCCATTGGCGGTGGCGAAAAAGACAAACGCATCTTCCTGCCGGAAAGTGATGTCTTCTTTGTTTTCGCCGTACTTGCCTTCGACCCGCTTCATTGCGGCAATCTTCTCGCCTGGTTGAAGTTCCAGCACGTTGGCGATGCTGCGTCCCTTTGCCGCACGCCCCATATCCGGAATCTCGTGCACGCGTTCGACATACACGCGTCCCGTGTTCGTAAAAAACATCAGGTAATCATGCGTACTGGCAGTGAACAAATGTTCGATGAAATCGGTATCCCTGCCCTCGACCGCAGTCTTGCCACGAGTCTCCATGCCGATCACGCCCTTGCCTCCGCGACGTTGGGCGCGATAGGAGCTGATGTTGGTCCGCTTGATCAGCCCGTTGTGGGTCAGCGTGATAATGACTGGTTCGTTGGCGATAAGATCCTCGATTGCCATCTCACCTTCATCCGGAACGATGTCCGTACGGCGGTCATTGGCATATTTCTCACGGATGGAGGTCAACTCGTCCTTGATGATCTGCAGAACGCGCTCCTCACGGGCAAGGATGTCCATCAGGTCCTTGATCGTTTCCAGCAGTTCTTTGTATTCGGCCTGAACCTTGTCGATTTCCAGACCGGTGAGCTGGTAGAGACGCAATTCAAGAATTGCGTTCACCTGACGTTCGGAAAGCGCGTATTGGCCGATTTCATCGATGTTGGCCTCGCCGCGCAGGAAGATTCCCCAAGTCTGAACCTGCTCCTTGCTCCACTCGAACGCGAGCAGCTTGACCTTTGCCTCTTCCCGATTGCTGGACCCACGAATGATCGCGATGAAATCGTCCAGATTGGCTAGCGCAATCAGATAGCCCTCGAGCACCTCGGCCCGATCTTCGGCTTTCTTCAGCAGATAACGCGTCCGGCGAAGAATCACCTCGCGGCGGTGCTCAACGTAGCAGTTGATCAGCTCCTTCAGGTTCAACGTCTTCGGGCGACCATGATCGATCGCCAACGCGTTCACCGAGAAACTCGTTGCCAGCGCCGTGCTCTTGTAAAGGTTGTTGATGATGACTTTCGGGATGCCATCACGCTTGAGCTCAATGACCACCCGCGTTTTTTCATCCGACTCATCGCGCACGGCGGAGATGTCGGTGAAACCCGGCGTCTTTTCATTCACCAACTCGGCAATCCTTGAGACCAATGCCGCGCGATTCACGTTGAACGGAATCTCGGTGACGACGATCTGCTCTTTGCCACCCTTGAGCGTCTCCACACCGAGACGACCGCGCACCTTCACGCTGCCTCGTCCAGTGCGAAAGTAGCTGCGGATTCCCGCGGTGCCACAAATCACACACCCGGTCGGAAAATCAGGTCCCTTGATGAACTCCTGAAGTTCATCAATCGTGATTTCCGGGTTGTCGATCTGGGCGCAAATACCATCAATGACCTCGCCGAGATTGTGCGGAGCCATGTTGGTGGCCATACCGACAGCGATGCCGGTGCCACCATTGACCAGAAGTTGAGGAATGGCGGCCGGCAGGACGGTCGGTTCCGTGCTGGCTTCATCGTAGGTCGGGACAAAGTCGACAGTGTCCTTGTCCATGTCGTCCATCATCGCCGCGCCGAGATGCGTCAGGCGCGCCTCGGTGTAACGCATGGCGGCGGGAGGATCCGCTTCGACTGAACCAAAGTTGCCCTGTCCATCGACGAGCGTCTCACGCATCGCCCACGGTTGCGCCATGTGAACGAGCGTCGGGTAAATCGCCTGGTCACCGTGTGGGTGATAATTGCCCATCGTTTCACCGACAATCTTGGCGCACTTGAGATGTTTCTTGTTGGGCTGCACGCCCAACTGGTTCATCGCGTAGAGCAGGCGACGTTGAGAGGGTTTCAGTCCGTCCCGCGCATCTGGCAGCGCACGCGAAACGATGACGGACATGGAATAGTCGAGAAAAGAGTTCTTGATCTCATCAGCGACGTTGATCTTCTGGATGTTTTCATTGGCGGCAAACAACGGCGTGTTCGCCACGGGGAGCTGCTCGCCGTGCTCCTTGCCGGTAGAGGTCTCTTCGCCGGTCGTCTCTTCCTCTTCGTCGTCTGCCATGTGCCAGTAATTCTTCCGTCAAAAATCAAACATCGAGATTGCGAACATTCAGCGCGTTGTCCTCGATAAACCGCCGCCGTGGCTCCACTTCGCTGCCCATCAACCGCGTGAACATCTCCTCCGCCTCGACCGCGTCACTCAAATCCACCCGCAACAACTTGCGGGTGTTCGGATCCATTGTCGTTCCGTAGAGCTGCTTGGGATTCATTTCGCCCAACCCTTTGAAGCGCTTGATCGAAAGGCCGTTCTTGCCGGCCTCCAACACGCCTTGAAGGATTTCCGGAATGGAGAAGATGGGAGTGCGTTTCTCCTTCTCACCGGTGCCCTCCAACAATTCGTAAAGCGGTTTGTCTTGGGCGGCATAATGCTCAACACCCAACCCTTTACGAGACAGCTGCCCGAGGAGCGTCTGAATCGCCTTGGCTTCGTGGAGTTCCACGTGACGGGCTCGACGCGAGGGACCTTCCTTCTTGGTGGTCACTTTCGTTTCCTCGCTTTCCGTTTCATCCTCTTCCTCCGTGGCGAAGAGACTGAGATCCGGATTGTCCTCACCAAACTTGCTGAACTCGGAATCCGAACGGAAAAAATGAACCGTTTCCTCATTGCCTTCCCTCACCACAACCAAGTGCCGCGGCAGCTCCCCGGAACTCTGATTGCGATGATTCAGGAAATCCTCGAACTCACCGCCGTGACGGCGAATCGCACCGGCGTACTTGTCGAGCGATTCCAAAAGCTCGAGTATCTCCGCCAGCTTCTGCGAAGGAATCTCCGCATCGGTCGTAAGGTCGTGCAGACGAATATCTTCTGTCCCCAGCTGGATCAGAATCCGATTCAACTGCGCGTCGTCATCGACGTATTCCACCCGCTTGCGGCGCATCACTTCATACAGCGGCGGACAAGCGATGTAGACATAGCCGCCCTTGATGAGATCCGGCATCTGCCGATAAAAGAAAGTAAGCAGCAAGGTCCGGATGTGCGATCCGTCCACGTCCGCATCCGTCATGATGATGACCTTGTGGTAGCGCAGCTTCTCGATATTGAAGGCGCCATCACCTTCCCCCGTACCGATGCCGGTCCCGACAGCAGTGATCATGGTACGGATTTCGTTGTTCTGTAGCACCTTGTCGAGGCGCGCTTTCTCCACGTTGATCAGCTTGCCGCGAATGGGGAGGATTGCCTGAAATTTTCGATCGCGGCCCTGTTTCGCAGAACCACCTGCAGAATCACCCTCAACTATATAGAGCTCGGTGTTCCGCGGATCACGGTCGGAACAATCTGCCAGCTTGCCGGGAAGCCCGCCTCCCACCATCGCTGTCTTGCGAACCGTTTCGCGCGCCTTGCGGGCCGCTTCCCGAGCACGTGCAGCATTCACCGCCTTGTCGACGATCTTCTTGGCGATTGGTGGGTTTGCATCGAAGTAGGTCATCAACCCTTCGTAAGCGCTCTGCCCAACCATCTTTTCCACTTCCGGCGAAATCAGTTTCACCTTGGTCTGAGATTCAAACTTCGGATCGCTGTGCTTCACCGAGATCACTGCAGTCAGGCCTTCGCGCACATCGTCACCGGTCAACTGCGGATCCTTGTCCTTCAACAGGCTGTTTGACTTCGCGTATTGATTGATCGCGCGGGTGAGAGCACTACGGAAACCAGAAAGGTGCGTGCCTCCGTCCGGATTATGAATCGTGTTCGTGTAGCAGAGAACATGATCGTTGTAGCTGTCGTTGTATTGCAAAACGACGTCGATGTGGATCTCGACGGATTTCTCATCCGTATCCGCGGTTGTCTGGGTCTGAATGTTGACCGTCTTAGCAAACAACACGGTCTTGTTCTGATTGAGCTGCTTTACGAACTCCGAGATACCGTCCTTGTAGAGATAAGATTCGCGTTTACCATCTTCGATTCGTTCGTCGAGAAAGGTGATTTCCAAGCCACTGTTCAGGAACGCAAGCTCCCGTAGTCGTTGCGAGATGATCTCGGGTTTGAAGATGGTCGTTTCACGAAAAATCGTCGGGTCGGGCATGAAGGTGATCAGAGTGCCTGTCCCCTTCGCTGTACCGATCACTTCCAATTTCTTGCATGTCTCACCCCGCTCAAACTCCATCCGATGCACATTGCCTCCGCGGGTGATTTCGACCTCAAACCACTCACTGACCGCATTGACGCATTTGGCTCCGACGCCATGTGTACCACCGGAAAACTTATAGTTGCCCTGACCGTACTTACCACCGGAGTGCAGGGTTGTCAGAACAAGCTCAACGCCGGGAACGCCGTGCTCCGGATGAATGTCCACGGGAATGCCGCGACCGTTGTCCTGAATCGAAATCGATCCATCCGAATGAATGGTCACCTCGATCTTCGTGCAATAACCAGCCAGATGCTCGTCAACCGAGTTGTCCAATACCTCAGACACGCAGTGATGTAGCGCCCTTTCATCCGTTCCGCCGATGTACATACCTGGTTTCTTGCGAACGGCTTCCAGCCCTTCGAGCGTACCAAGTTTTGATGCATCGTAATCGGAATTTGAGTCCGCTTCAGCCATGACAATTATGTCCAATACAAGCGCCAAGCTGCGCCCTGTTTTTGCGTTTTGATGGGTTGCAAATCGCCCTGAAATCCGACCTTTGCATCCAGCTTAATCACGAGCGGAAAATGGTCTTTGTCCAAGACCCCAAAATCCTATCGAATGCCCCGAATGGTAACAAACTTTTAATGCTCGATTTGCAGTCAAAATCCACAATTCATCGTGGATCTTAACGTCCTCACCCACAATATATTGTGTTGTGAATGAATGTTAATAAGTTCCACGCGCAATCGATCCAAGGGAGTAATAATCAACCACCGCGAAAAAAACGAAGAAGCCTTCCAATCGAGCCCTTTCGGGAAGCTCTAATTGAACTGAAGCACAACGAACCAAGCGTCCTTGTTCTTGCCTGGCCCACCCAAGACCATCGAATCTTCCTTGTCCAAGGAATGCTTACGGACCACCACGACCTTGCCTTCACCGATCAACCTCACATTGACTTCGGTTTCGGACAAGCGCCGCACTTCCAACACGCATTTTTTACTCATCCGAGCGCGCTGCGGCTTGAAGTTGGCAAGCTGTAAACTGCGATTGTTGATGCGATAGTAGTGCTCCCACTTGAGGGTCTTGCGCAGCTTGGACTGCAAAACCTTGTCAGCCGGAGTCAGCTTGGAAGCGTCCTTGGGTTCGTTCTTTGAACCCCAAACCAACGTAGCATGAACTTTGATCGCGGCGGCTGGCGCAGAACTGGCAATGGCGGGACTGCAAAGCCCCGCCATCGCAAAAAAGGCCAGAAAAAAAGCCAGAAAACGATTATTGCAGCTTGTCGTCATCTTCCAGCGGATCACGCTTGGGCGAGTCCAACTCCGAGGTGTTGTCGGTTGTCACCCAGATCACGGACATCTTTTCCTGCTCGTCGTAGTATTCGTAAACATTCGCGTCTTCATAGACCGGCTCGACCATCGCCGGAGCGCCAGTGCCAGTTCCAGTTCCGTCCTGAGTAACAGGCGGCTGGGCAGTGAACGTGAAAACCAGCGCAACAGCGGCCAGACCTGCAGTCGGCAAAAGCATCTTGTACCACCACTTGTCGCTCAGGGAGCTGGCGCGCTCAGTCTGCTTCTCTGCAAACTCAATCTGGCGGGAAATCTTGCTCCAATAGAACTCGCGGCTCTCAGGAACTTTCAGCTCGGATTCACCACCAGCCAAAGCCTCGCGGCTCCAACGCAGCTCCGCTACCAAGTCAGCGGCTTCGGCGTCTTTCGCAATGAGAGACTCAATTCCAGCGATCTCGTTGGCGGGCAGTTCACCGTCGACGTAGGACAGCAACTTCAGTTGGGTTCCTTCGTTCATCATTCTTCTTTCTCTCGTTTCAATCCAGCGAGCAGGGAGGCCAGTCTCCGGCGGGCGTAAAACAATCGCGACATCACCGTCCCGATCGAGCAGCCCATCACTTCCGCTATGGCCTTGTATTCCAGCTCTTCAAATTCATGCAATATCAACACCGTCCGGTGCGCATCCGACAGCTTCTGCATCGCTTCATCGATGCGCTTCCGAAGCTCGGTCCGTTCCATTCCAGCGGTCGGACTCACTGTAACAACAGGCATTTGACGTTCAACGCCGCCCAACTCTTCATCCAGTTTTTCAATTGATTCGGCTCTTTTCCGCTTTTGACGCCGAATCTGGTCAAGGCACAGATTGATGACGATTCTAGTCATCCAGGTGGCAAAACTGGAGTCGCCCTGAAACTGTTTCAGCCGCTGCCACGCCTTGATCCATGCTTCCTGGGACAGGTCTAGAGCCTCGTCCTCATTCCGCATCATGCTGAACGCCCGGGCGTAAATTTTGTCCCGATGCCGGAAAATCAGCTCCTCAAAGGCAGCAGTGTCCTGCTCCTTCGAAAGCGCGACCAACTTCTTGTCGTCGGCCTCTTTATAATCCGTTTCGCTCGGCATGCGGTCCGACGCCCTTTATCCCTCAGAATTCACGATAATTGAATCAAATTCAGGTTTCCAGCCAATTTGCTGCAATTTACTCAGAGTTTGCCCTTTGTGCTCGGAATCTGACCCGCAATCCGCGGATCCGCTTGGCAGGCAAAATCTGTCGCCTTGGCCCATGCCTTGAAGAGGGCTTCCACCACGTGGTGGGGTTCCTCCCCATAGAGCAGTTCCAAATGCAGGTTGCAGCGGGCCGCGTTGGTGAAGCCCTGAAAGAACTCCCGCGCCAAACCGAACCGGAAAGAAGACGACATGTCCTGCCGCTTTTCTTCATCTGAAATCTTCTTGTGCGCAAGTTTGTCCAGCTTTCGCCAGACGAGGTAGGGCGCAACGCGCCAGCGTTTCGTCCATCGGCAAATAAGCTTCCCCGGTGAACGGGTTCTTCGGATGAAAACCATTGCCGTAACGGCGAATCCCTTTCTTGTCGCCCAGCGCCTCAACGAAGGCATCGCCCAGCGCAATACCGCAATCCTCCACTGTGTGATGAGCGTCCACATCCAGATCCCCCTTGCACTTCACGGTGAGATCCAAGACCGCGTGCTTGGCGAACAAGGTGAGCATGTGATCGAAAAACGCGATACCCGTATCGATCTTCGACTTGCCTTTGCCGTCGATGTTAAGGCGCAGGGAAATCTTCGTCTCCGCCGTGTTGCGCTTGATGGAAGCCTGACGTTTGCTCATCTGTGAGCACGAGTGTAGGTGTCCAACAAGGCAAGACAAGCATCCTTGGATCTATACCAAGGTAATATCGCGATCCTGATCGATCATTCGCCCGATCGAATCGGCGTCTTTGAATCCGCTTCCTGTCACCAGGCAAACGATCTGAGAGTCTGCCGAAACCTCGTTCGCTTCGACTGCATTCAAGGCACCGGCCAGCGCCACGGCACCGGCCGGTTCACAAAAGATTCCCTCTTCCTGCGCCAGACGACGTTGGCACTCCCAGACAAACTCGTCGGATACCAGGTAGCCCGCTCCGCCGGATGACCGACATTCGCGAATCACCTGATCTCCGTCGATGACGCTGGCCACCTGCAATCCACTGATCTGCGAATCACAATCCACCGCCCGCGCCTGATCTCTGCCGCTCCGCAATGGGCCTGCAATGGTGTCGTTGCCTTCCGGTTGTACACAATGAACTGAGGTCGACATTCCGCGCTTCGAAAATCCGCGCGCAGTTGCCAAGGTCAATCCTCCTCCCCCTGCGGGACTGAAGACATGATTGATGCCCTGTACCATCTGTTCCGCCAATTCGAATGCGATGCTCTCGACTCCCGCCATGCCCTTCGGGCTGTAGCGATACGCGCTGATCTGCAACGCATGCCCCGGCAAGCCCCCCTGTTCCAGCAACCCATCAAAGGTCTGAGACGTGATTTCCGGATTCAGCCCAAAACCCGGCACACGAATCACCTCCGCACCATAGGCCCGCATCTGAAGCAGTTTGGCATCGGGCGCTGCCTCCACCACGGAGATGTGGCACCGAATCTTGGCGGCCGCACAATACGCCGCCAACGCCGCGCCGTTATTGCCACTTGAAGTCGCAATGCAAGTTTTCTGTCCCTCCGCGATCATGTGCGAAATCGCCGCAGCAGCGAACCGATCCTTGTAAGAGCCACTTGGATTTCCCGTCTCCAGCTTGAACCAGAGATTGTTGATTCCCACAGCCGGTCCGATTCGGCGCGATCGCAGCAGCGGCGTGTTTCCTTCCCCCAAAGAAATCTGATTCGATTCCGGAGGAGAATTCCAATACTCGGACCAGCGCCAGATGCTCATGGCCTGTGCCTCCGTTCAGCAACGACACCGACAGGCCCCGTCTGTTCGGTCGCGACTTCCTCCGTCTTGCCATCCACCGGATCCATCACCCGTCCCAACACTTCGCCCACCTTCACGTCCTGCCCAATACGAACCAGCGGCTCAAACAAGCCGGTCAATGGCGATGGATTGCACACCTGCATGTGACCGGCACCGGGACGGGCATCTTCAATGACCTCGACGACATTGGGGCCACTATGCGGGCGCTCGATGAATCCCATCAGTCCCATCACGTTCAGGCAGCCTTTCACGCAGGCCTCCACTCCAGTCGGACATACCTCAACCCCACCGAGATACTCCACATAAATGGCGGGCACGTTCGCGTCCCGAGCCACGGAAAGTGAGCGTCCATCAAATTCACCAGAAGTTCCCCATACAAGTGGCAGATTGAATGCTCTGGCCATCTCGCGTTGACGGGAAAGCACATCAGCATCCGCATGCAACATGTAGCCGGCAAGCGGGTCCACGATCAATTCCGTGCCACCCGAATGCAGATCCACGTAGGCATCGACCTGTTCGATCAAATCACTCAGCGCTCGAGCCGTTCTTTCGGTGATCAAGCCGTCGACGTTCCCGGGGCAGGTTCGGGCAAGATCCAATCCATCTTCTCCACAGCGACGACCAAGCCCGAAGGCAGATTCGTTCACCACGGGAATCAGGCTCACCGAACCACAACCAATTCCCTGTCGTTCGAGAATCGCGATCAGCTCTCGAACAGCCATCACCGGAACGTATTCATCTCCGTGAACACCGGAGGTGATCAGCAGAGACGGCCCCTCGCCTTTCCCTCTGAACGTTCTCGATCGCAGTTCCATGACTACGCGGGATCGATTTCGTCCGGCAACTCCTCGGCGCGCAGATCCTTGAAGCGAAACGCCCCATCCACCGGCAACACCGCTCCGGTTACATATTCCGCCGCATCAGACGCCAAGAAGGCGGCCGCCTTGCCAATGTCGGCCGGCGTTCCCATCCGTCCCCAAGGGAGCTTGCTCCCCTCTTCCTCGATCACATCACCGGCAAAAGTCTTCCGCTCATTGGGCGTATCGATCCAACCGGGTTCGATCACGTTCACATTGATGCGATGGGCTGCCAACTCCACGGAAATCGTCTGGGCCATGTGATTGACAGCAGCCTTGGCTGCACCATAGGGCAGATTGCGGGCGAACTGCATCTCTGCCTGCACGCTGCTGATGAAGATGATCTTGCCGCCGCCACCCCGCTCCACCATGTGCCGCGCCACCAACTGGCTCATGTGAAACCCGGCCTTGAACGTCGCATCTGTCACGCGATCAAAATCCCCCGTGTCAAAATCTAGAAATGACATCCGCTTGCCAAACGCCGGATTGCTGATCAGCACGTCAATCCGGCCACAGGACTTGAGCGCGCCACCGACCAACTGCTCGCAACCTGGCCGGGAAAAGACATCCGCCTCGATCGCAGTGCATTCCCGTCCAAGCTCACGCACTTCCGCCGCCGCCGGTTCAAGATCCTTACTCCCGGGCCGGTCGTTCAAAATCAGATCCGCACCGCACCGGGCCAGTTCCATGGCACAACCGTTTCCGATACCCAATGCACTGCCGGTCACCAACGCAACCTTGCCGCTGAGATCGATCATCTCACGTCAAAGCTTCGTATTTCTCGGCACTCTTGTAGAGAGCGCCCATCCAGTTTTCGAACTCCCCATTGCCCACCAGCAACTGCGCGCCCTGTTCCCGCCGCTGCTGCATCTCACCCGGACTGAGCGTGGGCCCGCCAAATGCCTTGCCGTGCTTCTTGCACGCCTCAGCAACCCGTTCCCAAGCTTCATCGAGCGTCATTTCCTTCGTCTGCCGCAATCGCAATCCCAAGTCACCGGGACCAACGAACAGCATGTCCACACCGTCCACCGCCGCAATCGCATCCACATTGTGAACAGCTTCCGGCGTTTCGATCTGCAACGTAAGAAAGGTTTCGCGATTCGCCCACGCTACGTATTCATCGGCGTCGTGAATGTGGAAGTCCGAGTCGAGTCCCGCATTGTCAATTCCGCGATTGCCCAACGGGGGAAACTTCGTCGCCTGCACCAGCATCTCAGCCATCTCCGGCGTCGATACATGCGGAATCAACAAACCCGCCGCACCTTCTTCCAGGTAACGATACAAGCCCGTCTTCTCCAAAGTCGGCGGGCGCAACATGATGTCGATGTCGAACAGGTGGCTGTAGGCCATCAACGCCTGCACCTGGTGGATCGAGAAGGCCCGGTGTTCCATGTCCAACCAGATGCAGTCGTAGCCGGCGCGTTGCGCGTGACTCACATACCCGGGGATATAGTGCCCCAACACACAGGTGCGGATCGTCTCGCCCGCGCGAAGGCGGGCCAAGGTCTTGCTCTTTCTCATCTGCGGAAAAGTTAGTCAGCCTCAGCGGCTCAACACCAGCAGCGATTGCGCGGCGCGGATTCGAGCGTCGAGGTTCTCGTCATCCAGTTGCTTCACCAACAGCGCCTTGGACTCCAACAACCCGATTTCTCCAGCGAACACAGCGGCATATGTGCGGATGCGACCATCATCGGACTTCAGATTCCTCATCAAGGCCTTCTTGCCAGCTTCATCCCCAAGCGACGCCAGTGCGTGTTCCAAAAAGGCCTGCGTCCAGGCATCCGGCGCATCCGGCAATCGCCTGCGAATCAACTCACTGTCGGACTCTTCACCAATCCGCCCCAACACCCAAGCGCTGAGGAAGAAGAGTTTGGGATCTTTCTCCTTCGCCACGTGACTCCGCAAAAACTTCAGCGCCCCGGCATGGCCGTTCTTGCCCAATGCCGCCGCCGCCATCAGACGCAAGCGAATGTTCTTCTTCTGTTTGAACGACTTGCGCAAGGGCGCATCGCTCCCCTTCCAACCGACCTTGTAAAGACTCTCCGCCGCATGCACATGACCGTGATCATCTTCCTTCTCCAGAATCTCCATCATCACCAAGCTCTTGCCGGCATCACCGGCACGCGACAACTCGCGCGCCAGCCCACAACGCTTTTGGTCGTCCTTTTCCGACGGCAGCTTCTTCGCCAATGCTATCCGCACCTGCGCCCCTTTCCCTGCCAAGGTCAGCCCTTCCGCCGCATGCATCGCCGGCCAGAATTCGTCCGAGTTCAATCCTTCGGTCAAGACCTTGACGCAGCGCCGCTTGGTTTCAGAGTCGAGTTGGATCTTCGACGCTGCCGCCGACTGCCCGAGACCGACAACCAACAGCGAGAGCACGGCAATCGAGATTTTTTTCATGTATGTTCCTTTCTTGGGGCAAGGATCTTGCAAGCTATCAGTCCGACCGTCACACCGACCACCAATGCCGCGGGCGAGATCCACTGAAAGCTGACCGGATCCAATCCGGTTTCGGGATCCTTGCCGAAAAACACGCCACCAAAGGCAATCAACACCGCAACCACCACGGCGGCAAGAGTGCCAATCCAAACTCCAATAGTGTTGGCAAAGGGAACGAACAGGGCAAAGAAGAACAGTAGGAAGATCGGCAC